>JAEUPC010000116.1 GCA_016789865.1 Rubrivivax sp. | reverse complement strand
GCGCGCGCCGTGCTCTGCGCCATGGCGGGCGTGGCTCCGGCGCGCTGCAGGTGGCCCGCCACGAGGGCCTGCACCTCGGCCAGCGGCAGCTTCACGGGCAGGGCCCTCCGGCCGCGATCAAGCGCTCTCGTACAGCCGCGTCAGCACGAACTCGCGGTGCCCCAGCGCCTCGGCGGCGGTGAGGCGGCCGTTGGCCGTGCGCAGCATGCATTCGAGCAGCTTGTCGCCGGCCTGGTCGAGCGTGATCTCGCGTTGCAGCAGGCCCGAACTGTCGACGTCGATGTGCTCGCTCATCAGGCGCACCGTGCGCGGGTTGGCGCAGATCTTGATGACCGGCAGGATCGGGTTGCCGATGACGTTGCCCTGGCCGGTGGGGAAGAAGTGCACGGCGTAGCCGCTGGCCGCGCACAGCGTCACCATCTCGGCGGCGGCGCTGGAGCTGTCCATGAACCACAGGCCCGGGTGCGTGGGCATCTCGGCCTTGTCGATGACACCGTCCACCGTGCACTTCTTGCCGATCTTCTGGATGTTGCCGAGCGCCTTCTCTTCGATCGTCGTCAGGCCGCCGGCGATGTTGCCCTTGGTCGGCTGGCTCTCGGAGAGGTCGGTGGTCTTGTGGCGGTTCACCACCTCCTGGTAGCGGTTGAACATGAACATGAACTGCTCGCGCACCTTGTCGTTGGCGCAGCGCGCGGCCACGATCTGCTCGCCGCCGGTGAGCTCGGTCGTCTCGCCGAAGCACAGGTAGTTGCCCAGCGCGTGCAGCTTGTCGAAGGCGTCGCCCACGGTGGGGTTGGCGCCACAGCCGCTGGTGGTGTCGCTCTCGCCGCACTTGGTGCTGACCCACAGCTCGTTGATGGGGCACACCTCGCGCTGCTTTTCGCTGGCCCACTGCACATATTCGCGGGCAGCCTTGCTGGCCTTCATGATGGTTTCGTGGTCGCCGTGGCCTTCGATGCCGAAGCCGGTGACCGGCTTGCCGGTGGCGGCGATGCCGTCCACCACCTTCTTCGTCCAGCCGTCTTCGATGCCGATGACCACCACCGCTGCGACATTGGGGTTGCAGCCGGTGCCGATGAGCGTGCGGAAATGCAGTTCCAGGTCGGCGCCGAACTGCAGCCGGCCGTAGGGGTGCGGAATGGCCAGCGTGCCCTTGATGTTGTGGGCCACGGCTTCGGCCGCGGCGTTGGACAAGTCGTCCAGCGGCAGGATGATGACGTGGTTGCGCACGCCGACGCGGCCGTTTTCGCGGCGGTAGCCGAGGAAGGTGGTGTTCTTGTCGATGATGGACATAACCGAGTCCTTACTGATCCGAGTGTTGTGAGTGCCTTGGCCCAAGCCCGGTGGCCGCCGCGGAACCGGCTTCGCCGGGCCGCTGGCGGCGCCCCCCTTGGGGCGAGGCGGCCGCCAGGCCGCTTCGGGGGGTTACCACCTCTTGGTCTTGATGTTGTGGACGTGAGCGTGCTCGCCCGCGGTGATGGGCTTGACCACCTTGCCCATGTCGATGCCGTATTTGACGACGGTGTCGCCGACCCTCATGTCGCGCAGCGCCACCTTGTGGCCGATGGGGATGTCCTGGCGGGCCTGGACCGAGGTCATCTTGTCCTCGTCCATGATCCAGCCCTTGAGCTCCATGCCGGCCTTCACGCCTTCCACCACGACGACGGCGACGCTGTCGCCCTTGTCGTGCAGCACAAAATGAATCATTGCGGTCTCCTTGCGTTGCGCCGTTGAAGCAGCGGCGCCTGGGCGGGCATGCTAGGGCGGCGGCGCGGGGCGTCAATCAAGTCATGTAGATGACTTGCAGGACCTGGGGCCGGCGCGCTGCTAGAGTGCCCCCCATGGCTTCGGTGGCAATGCGGCCCCTCGTTGCAGCGGCGCCGGTGCGGCGCGCCGCGCTGCGGCTGCCGGCGCTGGGCGTCGGTGCGCGCGCGGTGGGGCCGGCTGCCGGCCCCGGTGCCGCTGCCGACGCCGAGGTGGCCCCGGGCTCTGGGCCGCTGTACAGGCGTGCCAAGCGGGCGCTGCTGCAGGTCATCGAGCAAGGCGCCTGCGCGCCGGGCACCGCGTTGCCCAGTGAAGCCGAACTGGCGCGCACGCTGGGCGTGTCGATCGGCACGCTCAGGCGCGCGGTCGATGAGCTGGTGGCCGACCATGTCCTCGTGCGTCACCAGGGCCGCGGCACCTTCGTGGCCACGCACGACGCCGAGCGCTTCCTGTTCCAGTTCTTCCACGTCGAGCGCGCCGACGGCCGCCGCGAGTCGCCGCAGGTGGAACTGCTCGCCTTCCACCGCCAGCGCCTGGACGACGCCGACGCCGCCGAGGCGCTGCGCCTGCGCGAGGGCGAGGCGGTGCTGGTGGTGGAGAACCGCCTCACGTTGCAGGGCCGGCCGGTGGTGCACGACCGCCTGGTGCTGCCGGCCGCGCTGTTCCGCGGCCTCACCGAAAAGCGCCTGGCCGAGCGGCCGGGCACCATCTACCAGCTCTACCAGAGCGAGTTCGCGATCACCGTGCTGCGCGCGGCCGAGCGTGCCCGCGCCATTGCCGCCGACCGCAGCGCCGCGCGTGTGCTCGGCGTGCCCGTGGGTGCGCCGGTGATGCAGGTGCGCCGCACCGCGCTGACCTTCGGCGACAAGCCGGTGGAGTACCGCGTGTCGGTGGTCAACACGGCGCGGCACGACTACGTGCACGTGCTGTCAAGGCCGTCGCGGGGAAATTGAGGGGGTGAGGGTGGGCAAGTTCAGCGGGCAGGGCGGTGCCTGCCCAAGGATTCACCTTCATGTTGGCTGGGCGGTCGGCCACTTCCTCAGGTGGCCGCATGGGCACGGCCTGAACAGCGCTCCACGGATGGCGCAACACCCTACGCCGCACCACCTGCAGTACTGGCGTCACCAACTCGGCCTGCGCGGCCAGCAACACCTGCGGCGCCATCGGAAGCATCCGCTGCCCCACCGGCACTTGGGGACGCCGTGATCACCGGGCGCGCCGCGGTCCGCGATATCCGCGCGCGCCGCATGAGAGGCAGGACCCGCGCTTGCAGCTGAGGGCCTGCCGCTTGTCGTGGCCGTACTCCGCGCCGCTGGACGAACCGCTGGCGGCCGGCGGGCCGCCCCAACCCCTCGGTTGCGCCGCGGCTGATCTATGACGGCGCCTTGAGCAGTTCGGTCTCCTGTGTCCCGGGCCCGCTGGGGTGCTTGACGCCTCTCACAGCACGAGTCTTCAAGAACGGATGCACCGTCGCCGTGACCCAGTAGGTGTCTTGCGTGTCCAGGCTGCTCGAGCATTCCACTCGATATGCGTCGAAGCTCCCGGCCGGGACGGTGACCTTCTCGTAGGCCGCCACGGTGCATCCCCACTCGTGCTCGCGCGTGCCTCCGGTCGCCACGTTGGTCACCTTCTGCGCACGCTTCCAGTTGTCGCCGACAGCAATCGGCTGCGACCAGCCGGCCGGCGGATCGAAGGTCACCGTCGGCTTGCCGTCGGGCGACAGAAACGCCAGCCAGCGCCCGTCCGCCGGCTGCTGAAGCAGCATGCCGTTCGCGGTCTTGAGTACCAGGGCCGGGGATCCGTTCCAATCCATGTCCGCCAGCCGGGTGGTCGTGGTTTGCGTGTCCTTGCCAAAGCTGCCGGTGTTGCGTTGTGCTGCCATCCAGTTGGCACCGATGGGCGCCGGCTTCCAGGGCTGGGTGCGCGGATCCGGGGTGGCGCAGCCTCCCAGCATGGCGGCCAGTGCGGCCGCGCAGACTGCAGCTTTCGTGGATGTGCAGCTTGTCATCGTCCATCTCCTCATTGGGGCAGGAGTCCCCATGACCTGCCCTTGATACCCGCAGCCGCTGGCAGTGGATTGAGTCCCGTCAACGATCGAACTCAGCCGCGCGACCGCCGGAGCTGGGGCCCATGCAGCACCTGCCCTCGCAAGACGGCAGCGCGGCTTTGCGATCACCCGCGCGCGAGGGCAGGTGCCGCACAGGCCTTGACTGGAGCGGCACACCCCGCGCCGAGTCAATCGCCGACTGCCGCCTTGCCTTGCCTTCGCGACGACTCCGCCGCCGCAGCGCAGCCAGATCGGTCGCACGGACTGGCGTGAGCAACGCTGCGCCTACGGGCTTGGCGTCGCGTCCGCCAATCGCAGCAGCGCGACCTCACGCTCAGGGTCGATGCCGGTGGCGCCCGGCGCCGCGGGTGGGTTCTCGCGCGCCCAGGCCCAGGTGTCGAGCAGCGTCTGCGGCAGCGGGCGCAGGGCGAGGCCGGCGCGCAGCGCGCGGCCGATATCGATGCGCATCATGCCGGCGTCATCGTCGGGCACCCACAGCGGCAGCTCGGTCCAGGGCGTCACGCCCTGTTGCAGCAGGAAGGCCTGCGGTGCCCAGGTGAGCCGTGCCCCGGCGCCGAGCGCCCCGCGCATCGCCTCGAGGCACGCGCCCATCGTCAGACGCTGCGCCGGGCCGGTGAGGTTGAAGGTGCCCGGCGTGCCGGCAGTGGCTTGCGCCAGCATCCACGCGGCGAGGTCGCGCGCGTCGATGAACTGCACCGGCGCCGCGGGGTCGCCCGGCACCAGCACCGGTTCGCCGGCCGCGGCGCGGGCGAAGCGCCGCACCCACCAGGTGAAGCGTTCGGTGGGGTCGAAGGGCCCGACGATGAGGCCGGGCCGGCCCACCAGCACCGCCGTGCCGGTGCCAGCGAAGCCCTGCCGCGCGGCGCGCTCGCACAACGCCTTCAGCGCGCCGTAGGTCTGGCCGCTCACCTCCTCGATGGTTTCGTCGGCCAGCGTGCGCAGCGCTGCCTCTTCGGGCGTGGTGTCGCGCGGCGCGTCGACGTAGACGCTGATCGTGGAGACGAGCTGGTAGTGCCGCGTGCGGCCGGCCAGCATGCCGGCCAGCGTGCGCACCTGGCGCGGCACGTAGGCGCTGGTGTCGATCACGGCGTCCCAGGGGCCGGCGCCGGCCAGCACCGCCTGCATCGCCGCAGTGTCGTCGCGGTCGGCCAGCAGGTGCCGCGCCGCGGGGAAGAGTTCGGCGCCGGTGCGCCCGCGGTGCAACAGCGCCACTTCGTGCCCCGCCTCCAGGGCCATCGCGGCAAGGTGTCGGCCAAGGAACTTCGTGCCGCCGATGATGAGCAGGCGCATGGTTTCTCCTGGTGCAGGTGATGTGGCTGCCGGCGTCTGTTCGATGAGCGCGCCAAGGTGCGCGCCGATGTGCGCACCGCCCGTCGGGCCGATGTTCCCATGGCGCACCCAGGGGCCGCGGGCGCGCCCTGCCGACGTGTGCCACACTGGCCCATGACACAACCGCTCCTGCAAGCCGCCGACCTGCGCGGCGCCGCGCGCCTGACCACCGACGCCGTGGCCGGCTTGGCCAGCCTGGTCGAGGCGATGCATGCGCGCATCGCCAGTCTCCCCCGGGTGGCGAGCGCGGATGAAGCCGCGCCGGCCGATGAACGCACGGGCGGTCTCACGGGCCTGGTCTACAAGTCCGTGCGGGGGGTGACCCATCTGGCGGGCGGCAGCGCCGAGGCGCTGCTCGGCTGGCTGGCACCTGCGCTGGCCGCTTCAGACCCGCACCAGCCGCCGCGCCCGGAACGCGAGGCGGTGGTGGCCGCGCTCAACGGCGTGCTCGGCGACCACCTGGCGGCCACCCACAACCCGCTGGCGGTGACGATGGCGTTTCGCCACGCCGGCCAGCCGCTGATGCTCGAACGCCATGCGCTGCGTTTGCGCCTGCCCGGTGCGACGCCGCGCGTGGTGGTGCTGCTGCACGGCCTGTGCATGAACGACCTGCAATGGCAGCGCGGCGGCCATGATCACGGCGCGGCGCTGGCGCACGAGGCGGGCTACACGCCGATCTACCTGCACTACAACAGCGGCCTGAGCGTGTCGACCAACGGCCGCATCCTGGCGCAGCTGATGGAGCGGCTGTACGACGCCTGGCCGCTGCCGATCGAGCGCCTGGCCATGGTGGGCCACAGCATGGGCGGGCTGGTGGCGCGCAGTGCCATCCACCACGGCGCGCTGATCCAGCGTGGCGGGCTGCGCTGGCCGGGCCGCGTGAACGACCTGGTGAGCCTGGGCACGCCGCACCAGGGGGCACCGCTGGAACGCGTGGGGCATGGGGTGGATGTGCTGCTGGGCGCCGCACCCTATGCCGCGCCGCTGGCGCGCCTGGGCAAGGTGCGCAGTGCCGGCATCAACGACCTGCGGCTGGGCAACATCGTGAGTGCACCGGCCGGCGACGACGGCACGCACCGCTGCGCGCAGGTGGGCCTGCCCGGCGGCACCCGCTGCTTTGCCATCGCTGGGAGCCTGGGCCCGAGTGCCGGCAGCCTGAAGGCCAAGGCGCTGGGCGATGGCCTGGTGCCCGTGGCCAGCGCGCTGGGCCAGCACCCCGAGCCCGACCGCCACCTCGCCTTCGCCCCGGACCGCCAAGCGGTGGTGGCCGAGACGGGCCACCTCGACCTGCTGGCAAGCGCCGAGGTGCAGGGCCTGCTGCGGGGGTGGCTGGGCTGATGCGGGTCGACGGCCGGGCGGCCTGAGCCTGGGCTCGCGCCGGCGCGTGCGCGGCGCTACCGCCGCGCCGCCGTGCTGGCGCGCGCCACCAACTGCCACTGCAGCGCACGTTCCGCCGGCGGTGTGCCCCGGCGGGCGGCGAGCAGCGCCTGCGCGGCGGCCACCCCGATGTCGTAGCGCGGCAGGGCGACGCTGGAAAGTGCCGGGTCGAGCTGGCGCGACCACGCGAAGTCGCCGAAGCCCAGCAGCGCCAGCCGCCCGGGAATGGCCACGCGCTGGCGCGCGGCTTCGAGCAAGGCGCCGCTGGCGAGGTGGTCGTTGGCGAAGGCGGCCGCGGTGACGGCGCTGCGGCCGCCGGCGCCCTTTGCGGTTCGGCTTGGGCGGGGGGCGCTGCCCTGGCTGCCGGTGCCGGTGCCTGTGCCGCTGCCGCTGCTTTCGCCCCTGCCGCGCCGGCTGCCGGCGCGGGCGCCCGGGCCGTCGTGTTCACCGCCGCTGCCCTGGGCAGGCCCGGCCAGCAGCCGCTGCAGCATCTCGCGCCCGGCGTTGAAGGGGTCGCCAGGAGGCGCGACGAGCACACTCACCTCGGCGCCGGCACTGCGCGCGCGTGCGGCGAAGCCCAGGCCGCGCTCGTGTGCGCGGTAGTCCTCGGCGATGCCGCTGTCCACGTAGGCCAGGTGGCGGTGGCCGGCATCGAGCAGGTGCTGGGCCATCGCGCGGCCCACCTCGTCGTGACTGAAGCCGATCTGCGTGAAGGGGTTGCGGCTGCCGGCGGCACGCTGCGCTGCGCGCTCGCTGGGCAGCTGCCAGTCCCAGATCTCGATCACCGGCGTGCCGGCCTGCTGCGCGCTGGCCAGCAAGGCCTGGGCGCCGGGCGAGTGCCGCCGGCCGGTGACGACCACCGCCGCGGGGTGCCAGCCGAGCAGCGCGCGCAGTTGCTCCTCTTCGCGCTCCAGCGAATAGCCGGTGCTGGCGATGAGCAGCTCGTGGCCGGCGGCCTGCAGCGTGTCGGACAGGCCCTGCGCCGTCTCGGCGAAGATGGAGTTGGCCAGGTTGGGCAGCAGCGCGGCCACGATGTTGGAGACACCGCTGGCCAGCAGACCCGCCTGCTTGTTGGGCACGTAGCCCGTCTGCACCAGCGCCGCGCGGACGCGCACGGCGGTCTCTTCGGCCACCAGCGCAGGCTCGCGCAGGAAGCGCGACACGGTGATGGAGGTGACGCCGGCAGCCTCGGCCACGTCGCGCAGCGTGCTGCGGCCATGGCCGCGGCGCAGTTGTCGGGTGGGGGCGGGCACGGGGCGCGAAGGGGGGTGCGGCAGGAAGGGCGCCGGAGGTCGGCGGGTGCTCTGCGCAGCGGGCCGATTCTGCGCGAGCGCCCCGGGAAAGCCAGAATGGACGGACTGCGGCAATGCCGGCAATGTTAGCGGTAACAAGAAGCCTTGAACATGACCCGCCGCCTCGAAGAACTGCGCAGCCGCCGCTGGTACGCCGACCAGGGCATGCGCGGCTTCGCGCACCGCCAGCGCATGCAGCAGATGGGCCTGCGGCGCGAAGACGTGCTTCAGCGGCCCATCGTCGGCATCGTCAACACGTGGAGCGACCTGTCGCCGTGCCACGCCCACCTGCGCGAGCGCGCCGAGGCCGTCAAGCGCGGCGTGCTGCTGGCCGGCGGCATGCCCTTCGAGCTGCCCGCCATGAGCCTGGGCGAGGTGATGGTCAAGCCCACCACCATGCTCTATCGCAACTTCCTCGCCATGGAGACCGAGGAACTGCTGCGCTCTCACCCCATCGACGGCGTGGTGCTGCTGGGCGGCTGCGACAAGACGACACCCGGCATGCTGATGGGCGCCATCAGCATGGGCGTGCCGGCGATCTTCTGCCCCGCCGGGCCGATGCTCAACGACCGCCACCGCGGCCGGCCGGTGGGTGCCGGCACGCACACGCGCATGTTCTGGGACGAGTTGCAGGCCGGGCGCATCGGTGCGGCCGAGTGGGTGCAGCTGGAGTCGCGCATGACGCGCAGCCCCGGCACCTGCAACACCATGGGCACGGCCAGCACGATGACCTCGATGGTCGAGGCGCTGGGCCTGGCGCTGCCCGGCAGCACCAGCGTCCCGGCCATGGACGCGGCGCACCCGCGCATGGCCGCCGAATGCGGCGAGCGCATCGTGCAGATGATCTGGGACGACCTCACGCCGCGGAAGATCCTCACGCGCGGGGCGTTCCTCAACGCCGTGGCGGTGCAGATGGCGCTGGGCGGCAGCACCAACGCGGTGGTGCACATCATCGCCGTGGCGCGCCGCGCCGGCGTGGCGCTGGCGCTCGAAGATCTTGATGCGATGGGCCGGCGCGTGCCCGTGCTGGCCAACCTCTTTCCCAGCGGCGAAGGGCTGATGGAGGACTTCTACTACGCCGGCGGCGTGCCGGCGCTGATGCAGCGCATCGCCGCCCACCTCTCGCTGGACGAGCAGACCTGCCGCGGCCGGCCCCTGCGCGAGCAGGTGGAGGCGGCCGAGATCATCGACGCCGAGGTCATCCGCCCGCTGGACCGGCCGGTGAGCACCGAGCCGGCGCTGGCCGTGCTGCGCGGCAACCTCGCGCCCGAGGGTGCGGTGATCAAGCCGAGTGCCGCCACGCCGGCGCTGCTGCGCCACCGCGGCCGCGCGCTGGTGTTCGACAGCCCGCCGCAGATGCTGGCCGCGGTGGCTGACGAGTCGCTCGACTGCGACGAGCACACCGTGCTCGTGCTGCGCCACGCCGGCCCGGTGGGTGCGCCGGGCATGCCCGAGTGGGGCAACCTGCCCATTCCGAAGAAGCTGCTGGCGCGCGGCGTGCGCGACCTCGTGCGCATCAGCGACGCCCGCATGAGCGGCACGCACTTCGGCACCTGCGTGCTGCACGTCAGCCCCGAGTCGGCGGTGGGCGGCCCGCTGGCGCTGGTGCGCACCGGCGACACCATCGAGCTCGACGTGCCCGCGCGGCGCCTGCACCTGGCGGTGGACGACGCCGAGCTGGCCCGCCGCCGCGCGGCCTGGCGGCCGCCCGCGCAGCCCTTCGAGCGCGGCTGGACGCGGCTGCACCAGCAGCACGTGACGCAGGCGCACGAAGGCTGCGATCTCGATTTCCTGCAAGGCACGGCGCACACTCCGGAACCGCCGATCTACTGAACCCGCCGGGAGAAAAGGAGTGAGCGCATGAACCCCTTCTGCCAACTGCTGCGTGCGCGTGGCGCCCATTCGACGCTGGGCACCTGGGTCATGTCGGCCAGCCCCATCGTCGCCGAAGCCGTGGGCACCGCCGGCTTCGACTGGGGCGTGCTCGACATGGAGCACACGCCGCTGGACCTGATGACGCTGGTGCACCTGCTGCAGGCGGTGGGCAACACGAAGATGGTGCCGGTGGTGCGCGTGCCGTGGAACGACATGGTCACCGTCAAGCGCGTGCTCGACGCCGGCGCGCAGACGCTCTTGTTCCCGTTCATCCAGAACGCCGAGGAAGCCGCGCGCGCCGTGGCCGCCACGCGCTACCCGCCCGAAGGCGTGCGTGGCATGGCGGCCATGGGGCGCGCGTCGCGCTTCGGCACGGTGCCCGACTTCTTCAAGACGGCCAACAAGACCGTGGGGGTGGTGGTGCAGCTGGAGACGCCGCAGGCCATCGCACAGCTGGAGGCGATCGCCGCGGTGCCGGGGGTCGATGCACTGTTTGTCGGCCCGGGTGACCTGTCGGGCGCGATGGGTCATGTCGGTGCGCCCACGCACCCCGAGGTGATGACGCTGATGACCGATGCCGCCGAGCGCGCGCACGCGATCGGCAAGCCGATCGGCACGGTCGGCGGCACGCCCGAGGTGGTGACGCGCTACCGCGCGGCCGGCTATGACTACGTGGCGGTGGCCAGCGACCTGGGCCTGTTGATGCGCGGCGCGCAGACCATGGTGCAGGCGTTGCGCACCGGCGACGCCTCGCCGCAGGTGCACACGCTGGTCGAAGGCACCCGCGTCGAGGGCAGCACCTACTGAGCGCCGGCGTTTCTTGTCGTCCGCCGCCCGAGCCCTCCAGCCGCTTCGCCCATGCCTGCCGCCGTCGAGCTCGCCCAGGTCGTCAAGAGCTACGACGGCAAGTCCACCGTCATCCACGGCATCGACCTGGACATCCGCGCCGGCGAGTTCGTGGTCTTCGTAGGCCCCAGCGGCTGCGGCAAGAGCACGCTGCTGCGCATGATCGCGGGGCTGGAGCCCATCAGCGGCGGCCAGGTGCGCATCGACGGCCGGGTGGTCAACGAGTTGCCGCCGCGCCACCGCGACATCGCGATGGTGTTCCAGGACTACGCGCTGTACCCGCACAAGACGCTGTTCGACAACATGGCCTTCGGCCTGCGCCTGCGCAAGACGCCCGAGGCCGAAGTGCAGCAGCGCGTGATGGACGCGGCGCGCCTGCTGAAGATCGACCACATGCTGGAGCGCCGGCCGGCGGCCTTGTCGGGCGGCCAGCGCCAGCGCGTGGCGATCGGCCGTGCCATCGTGCGGCAGCCGAAGGTGTTTCTCTTCGACGAGCCGCTTTCCAACCTCGATGCGCAACTGCGCGGAGAGATGCGCAGCGAGATCAAGCGGCTGCACCAGCGGCTGGGCGCCACCATCATCTACGTCACGCACGACCAGGTGGAGGCGATGACGCTGGCTGACCGCATCGCCGTGCTGTCGGCCGGACACAAGATGCAGTACGACACGCCCGATGCCATCTACAACCGGCCGGCGGCGCTGTTCGTCGCCGGTTTCACCGGCGCGCCGCCGATGAACCTGGTCGATTGCGTGCTGCACGAAGGGTATGCCGATCTCGACGGCGGCCTGCGTGTGCCGCTGCCCTACGAGCTGGCGCGCCGCGCCGAAGGCCACGGCGCAGTGAAGCTCGGCGTGCGGCCCGAGAACCTGCGGCTCGCGAACCAGGGGCCGAGCGACATCGAGCTGCCGGCCGAGGGGGTGCTGCTGGAGCCGCTGGGTGCGGAGACGCTGGTCACCGTGCGCCTGGGCCAGCGCGAGCTGGTGGCGCGCTGCCCGGCCTCGTTCCGCCAGCCGCCTGGCACGGCGATCACGCTGCACGTGGCGGCCGAGCACCTGCACCTGTTCGACGCCGCCACCGGTGCGGCCATTTGATGCGCCCGCTCTCGGGCGATGGAGGGATTCAACGATGAAACGTCGCAGCTCGCTGGCCCTGGCCGCTGCCGTGCTCTCGGGCCTGCATGGCAGCCGTGTGGCCGCGCAGGCCTGGCCGGCCAAGCCCATCAAGCTGATCGTCGGCTTCCCGCCGGGCGGCGGCATCGACATCGTCGCGCGCAACCTGCAGCCCGGCCTGCAAGAGGCGCTGGGCCAGCCGGTGGTCATCGACTACAAGCCCGGCGCGGGCGGCTTGCTCGCCGCCACCGAACTGGTGCGCACCGCGGCCGACGGCTACACGCTGCTCGTCGCCAACATCGGGCCCTTCGTGCTGACCCCGCTGATGAAGCGCAGCCGGCCTTTCGAGCCGACGCGCGACTTCACCTGGATCGGCCAGACCTCGGGCTCGGGGTTCGTGGCGGCGGTGCCGGCGCAGCACCCGGCCGGCACGTTGAAGGAATTCGTCGAGTGGGCGCGCACCCATGCCGACAAGAGCAGCTATGCCTCGGGCGGCGTCGGCTCGATCACGCACCTGAACGGCGAGATGCTGAACCAGGCCGCCGGCCTGAAGCTCGTGCATGTGCCCTACAAGGGCTCCGCGCCGGCCGTGCAGGACCTGATCGGTGGCCAGGTGCAGTTGCTGGTGGACGTGGCTTCGGTGCTGGCACCGCAGATTCAGGCCGGCAAGCTCAGGGCCCTGTACGTGACCGATCCGCAGCGCACGGCGGCCTTCCCCGCCGTGCCCACCGCGCGTGAGGCGGGCTACCCCGCGCTGGAGGCCACCGGCTGGCAGGGCCTGGTGGCGCCGCCCGGGTTGCCGCGCGAGCTGCAAATGAAAGTCGCCGCGGCGCTGAAGGCCACGCTCGCGCGGCCGGAGGTGCGCCAGCGCTTCGAGCAGACGGGCTCGAAGGTCATCGAGCGCGGGCCCGATGAGTTTGCGGCCTTTGTCGCCGCCGAGTTGCAGCGCTGGGAGCCGGCGATCAAGGCCTCGGGCGCCACGCTGGATTGAGCGATGCGGCCGATTCGGCGTTCACTCCGACCACGACTCAACCTGGAGACTCCCTCATGCGCCATGCAATGAAACGGGCCCTGGCCGCCACCGCACACGCGCTGGCCGCCACCGCGCTCGCGATGGCCGGTACCACGCTCACGCTCGGGCTCGCGTGGGGCCTCTCGCTGCTGCCGCAAGACGCGCTCGCGCAGACCAAGCTGCGCGTGTTCAGCGGCGGCCAGCAGCAGCGGCCCGACCTGATGAAGCAGTTGTTCGAGAGGTACCAGAAGGCCAACCCCGGCGTGACCATCGAGATGGAGACGGGCGGAGCCACCAGCGAGTTGCAGCGCCAGTACCTCAGCACCATCCTGAACGCCAAGGACCCGGCGATCGACCTGTACCTGATCGACATCGTCAACCCGGCGCAGTACTTCGGCGCCGGCTGGCTGGAGCCCTTGAACGCCTGGTTCGGCGACCCGGCCGCGGCGATGAAACCTTATCTGCCCGTGTACGCCAGCTCCAACGTGGTGGAAGGCAAGATCGCCGCGATGCCGGCGTTTGCCGATGCGATGTTCATGTACTACCGGCGCGACCTGCTCGAAAAGCACAAGCTCGCCGAGCCGCGGACCTGGGACGAGCTCGCCGCCGCCGCGAAGAAGATCCTCGCAGCGGAGGGCCAGCCCAACCTGCAGGGCCTGTCGATCCAGGGCGCACCCATCGAGGGCACGGTGTGCACCTTCCTGCTGCCCTACTGGAGCCAGGGCAAGGAATTCAACGACGGTGCCGGCAAGCTCACGCTCGACCGCACCGCTGCCGCCGCGGGCCTGAAGCAATGGTTGTCGCTGGTGGACGCCGGTGTCGTGAAGAAGAACGTGGCCGAGAACAAGACGCCCGACACCACCAACGAGTTCAAGGCCGGCCAGGTGATCTTCGCCATCAACTGGGGCTTCGCCTGGGACGTGTTCAAGGACGCGCCCGATTCGCAGGTCAAGGGCAAGGTGGGCGTGATGCCGCTGCCCGCCATGGCCGGGGGCAAGAGCGCCACCTGCATCGGCGGCTGGCAGTGGGCGGTCTCGGCCTTCAGCAAGAACAAGGCCGAGGCGGCCAAACTCGTGAAGTACATGACCAGCACCGAGGCAAGCAAGTTTCTCGCCACCGAAGGGTCGCTGCTGCCGGTGTACCCGGGTGTCTACACCGACGCCGAAGTCACCAAGGCCGTGCCCTGGTTCAAGGATGCCGCCACGGTGGTCATCGCCGGCAAGAGCCGGCCGATGAGCCGCGAGTACGGCCAGGTGAGCGACGTGCTGCGCACGACGACGAGCGCGGTGCTGGCGCGCACCAAGACGCCGGAAGAGGGCGTGGGCGAGATCGCGTCCAAGCTGCAACGCGTGATGCGCTAGGGCGAGCCCGCCCGCCCGCCCGCACGCACGCCCGCACGCCCGCACGCCCGCACGCCCGCCCGCCGCACACCAGCGCGCCAGCTCGCAGGCAAGCACACACGCCGACCCGCGAGCGCGCCAGTGTCTTTCGTCGACCGCCTGCGCGACCCGAGCGAGAAGACGCTTGGCGTGCTGCTGCTCGCGCCGGCCTTCCTGCTGCTGGCGCTGATCGTGGCCTACCCGATCGGCAAACTCATCTTCAACAGCTTTTTCGACCTGCGCCTTTCCGGCGGCACCGGCGCGCTGAAGTACGTGGGCCTGGAGAACTACCGCCTGGTGTTCGCGGACGCCGACTTCTGGAACGCGGCCAGGAACACCGTGCTCATCACGCTCATCACCGTGCCCGGCGCGCTGGTGGTGGGCCTGGGCCTCGCGTTGCTGGCCAACCTGCCCTTCAAGCGCCACGGCCTGCCGATGTGGCCGGTGCGGCTGGCGCTGCTGCTGCCCTGGGCCATGCCGCTGGCGTTTGCGGGCCTGATCTTCGCGTGGTTCTTCCACACCGAATACGGCGTGGTGAATGATGTGATGCGGCGCCTGGGCGCCACCAGCGCCACCGAGCCAACGATGTGGCTGCTGCGCCCGAACTGGGCCTTCGCGGCGATCTGCCTCACGGTGATCTGGAAGAGCAGCTCGTTCATGGCACTCATCCTGCTGGCGGGCCTGCAGATGATCCCGAACAGCCTGTACGAGGCGGCCGAGGTCGACGGCGCCAGCCGCTGGCAGCAGTTCTGGCAGATCACGATCCCGATGCTGATGCCCAGCATCATCGTGGCGCTGATCTTCCGCACCATCACCGCGCTGCAGACCTTCGACATCCCCTACACGATGACCAAGGGCGGCCCCGGCAACAGCACCGAGACGCTGGCGATGCTGATCCACAAGACCACCATCGACTACCTCGACGTCGGCTACGGCAGCACGCTGGCGGTGTGCATGTTCGTGCTGAGCCTCGTCGTCACGGCCGTGTACCTCAAGCGCATTGGGGACTCGGCGTGAGTGGATCGGTGATCGCGCCGCTGGTAACGAAGGGCCGGGGCTGGGTGCTGCTCGCCGCCGCCATCGTGGTGCTGAACGGCTTTTTCCCGGCGCTGTGGATCCTGCTCACCTCGCTGAAGACCGAGACCGAGCTGGCGAGCAAGCCCATCACCTACTGGCCGCACCAGGCCACGCTGGCCAACTACGTGCAGGCCTTCACCGACCAGCCGCTCCTGAAGTACCTGGCCAACAGCGCCGTGGTGGCGCTGGGCGCCACGGTGGTGTCGCTGCTCGTCTCGGCGCTGGCGGCCTACGCCATCGCGCGGCTGAACCTCGCGCGGCGGCAGCTCATCCTCACCTGCATCGTGGCCAGCAGCATCTTCCCGCTGGTGACGCTGCTCGTGCCCATCTTCGAGACCATGCGCGCCGCGGGCCTGCTCAACACCTACACGGCGCTGATCCTGCCCTACACGGTGCTGAACCTGCCGGTGTGCACGCTGGTGCTGGTGGGGTTCTTCCAGAGCATCCCGCGCGACCTGGAGAACGCCGCGATGATCGACGGCTGCACGCGCCTGGGTGCGCTGTGGCGCGTGGTGGTGCCGCTGGCCGCGCCGGGCGTGTTCACCGCCGGCATCCTGGCGTTCGTGAATGCCTGGGACGAATTCCTGCTCGCGCTGTCGCTGAACGCCAGCGCCAGCATGCGCACGCTGCCGGTGGGCATCACCCTGTACCAGGGCGAGTTCACGTTTCCGTGGCCCATCATTTCCGCGGCGCTCGTCGTGGCCATCGTGCCCATCGCGGTGCTGATTGCGCTTTTCCAGGAGCGCGTGGTGGGCGGGCTCACGCAGGGCGGGTTGAAGGGTTAGGCAAGGGCGATGCCCGCAGCGAGAAACCAATCATGAGCACGACGATCCGCTACGGCATCATCGGCTGCGGCAGCATGGGCCGCGAGCACATCGAGAACCTGTATGCGATGGGCGCGGGCGTGGCCGTGACGGCCATCGCCGACCCGCACGCGCCCAGCCGGGAGGCGGCCCTTGCGCTGGCGCGCACGGCGCAAGAGCGCCCGCAGGCCTTCGCCGACCACCGCGAGCTGCTGCAAGGCGGCCTGTGCGACGCGGTGGTGATCGCCACGCCCAACTTCACGCACGTGGCGATGATGCGCGACGCGCTCGCGCACGACGTGCACATCCTCGTCGAGAAGCCGCTGGTCACGCGCATCGAAGACGGCCTCGAGCTGCTGCAGCGCGAGCGCGATCGGGAGAACTCACCCGGCAAGGGCCGCGGCAAGCTGGTGTGGGTGGCGCAGGAATATCGCTACATGCCGCCGGTGGCCGAACTCGTGCGCCTGGCGCACGAAGGCGCGGCGGGGCGCATCCAGCAGGTGTCGATCCGCGAGCACCGCGAACCGTTCTATCCGAAGGTGGGCGACTGGAACCGCTTCAGCGCCAACACCGGCGGCACGCTGGTGGAGAAGTGCTGCCACTACTTCAACCTGATGGAGCTCATTCTGGGCGAGCCGGCGCTGAGCGTGTACGCCAGCGGCGGGCAGCGCGTGAACCATCTCGATGAAAGCTACGCGGGGCCGAATGGACCGAGGCGGCCCGACATCCTCGACAGCGCCTTCGCGGTGCTGGAGTACGCCAGCGGCGCGCGTGCGCTGCTCGACCTGTGCATGTTCGCCGAGAACACGGTGGACAACGAGCACATCACCGTGGTCGGCGACGAGGGCAAGCTCGAGAGCCTGCTGCCCAGCCTGACGCTGCGCCAAGGCCGGCGCGAAGACTGGGGCCGCCGCGAGGCCTGGGGCCAGCCCTCAGGCACCGGCCGCGGCGTGAGCGTGCGCCGCGTGTGGGACACGAACATCAGGTACGCCGGCCACCACTTCGGCGCCAGCTACATCGAGCACCAGCGTTTTGCGGCGGCCATTCGCGAAGGGCGCACAGCGGAGATCAGCCTCGCCGAAGGGCTGCGTGCCGTGGCGGTGGGGCTGGCGGCGCACAAGAGCATCGATGAGCGGCGCGTGGTGGCGATGAGCGAGGTGCTGCCGGTGGGGGTGTGAGGCCGGGGGCGGGGCCGGCGAACGCGTGCCGCACTGCGGCTTCACGCCATCCGTACCCTGATGCGCGGCGAGGTCCGGGGCTCTGCCACGGGCACGTGCGCCTTGCCTCAGCGCTGCAGCGCCATCCAGCGGTTGAACAGCTTGCGCACGGTGGGCGTGAGGCGGCCGCGGTTGAACGCGTCACCGCACTGCCGGATCGCTTCGGCCACGGTCGGGTAGGGGTGAATCACGCTGGCCAGTCTCGACAGGCCCATGCCGGCGCTGATCGCCACCGCAATCTCTCCGATCATGTCGCCCGCGTGCGGCGCGACGATGGTGGCGCCGAGGATCTTGTCGCTGCCCTTTTGCACATGGATCTTGACGAAGCCCTCGTCCTCGCCTTCGAGGATCGAACGATCGACCTCGGCCAGGTGGCGGCTGTAGGTGTCGTAGCCGATCTTGCGTTCGACCAGATCACGTTCGTACAGGCCGACGTGCGCCACCTCCGGGTCGGTGAAGGTGGCCCAGGGCACGAGCAGTTGCGAGACGCGGTCGCGGCCGCGGAAGAGCGCATTGCGGATCGCCAGCCGGGCCATGAAATCGGCCATGTGGGTGAACTGATAACTGCTCGCGACGTCGCCGACGGCGTAGATCGCCGGGTTGCGTGTCTGCAGGCGGTCGTCGACCTGCACCCCCGAGCGCTCGTCGAATGCCACGCCCGCGGCCTCGAGACCGAGGCCATGCACCGCCGGCTTGCGGCCGGCGGCAACCAGGATGTGATCGGCTTCGACGGTCTTCTCGACGCCCTCGCAACGCAGCACCAGCCGCACCGGCCGGCCGTTGCCGCCTTCGACACGCAGGTACTCGTCGACGCTGCAAAAGGTCACGCCGTCGCGCCGCATCGAAGCCTGCACGATGCGGGCCGCATCGGCATCCTCCTTGCCCAGCACCTGGCCGCGGCACAGCACGGTGGCCTGGCTGCCCAGGCGCTGGAAGGCTTGCGCGAGCTCCATGCCGATCGGCCCGGCGCCGATCACCGCCAGGCGCTCAGGCCGCTGCGTCAGGTTGAAGACGGTGGCGTTGGTCAGGTACCCGGCCTCGACCAGTCCGGGGATCGGTGGGATCGCCGCGGTCGCGCCGGTGGCGATGATCGCCTTGGCGAAATTCAGCGTGCGGCCGTTGACCTCGATGCGGTCGCTGCCGGTGAAACGTGCGCGGCCGAAGAAGACATCGATGCCCAGCGTCTGTGCAAAACGATGGGCGGAATCGTTGGGTGCGATCTGCGCACGCAAACGCCGCATGCGTTCCATCACGGCGGCGAAGTCGACTTCGACGCTGCCGACCTTGACGCCATAGGCCGCCGCGTTGCGCGCCGCGGCCGCAGCGTGGGCGCAGCGCAGCAGCGCCTTCGAGGGCACGCAGCCCACGTTCAGGCAGTCGCCGCCGAGCAGATGCGATTCGACCAGCGCCACCTGTGCGCCCACGCCCGCGGCGCCGGCGGCGGAAACCAGGCCACCGGCGCCGGCGCCGATGACGACCAGGTTGTAGCGCGGCTTGGGCAGCGGATCGACCCATTGCCGCGGATGCACGTGATCGAGCAGCGTCACGTTGTGCTCATCCAGCGGTGCGACGCCGATCGCATCGAGTTCGTCCTGCGCGAACGAGGCCAGCCTGGCGTCCCGCGGCGGCAGCGCGGGCTGCAGGTTCTGGCCCGCATCGTCGGCCACCGGCGGCGCGATGAAGTCCGACCAGCTCACCGCGGCGCCGTCGGGGCGCCGCGCCGTCGCCCCGTGGCCACCGTCGTCGGCAAAGCGATAGAACAGCGCCTCGTTGCGGAACGGGTGTTCGCCCAGCACATGGCGAAACACGCCCGCGCCGAGCAGCAGATTGCCGATGCGCACCGCGTCGGCGGCGTCGGCGGCCATGCCTCGGGCGACCATGGCCACCACCGCGTCGCTGCCGACAAAACAGCGCTCGTAGTTGCGCGCCGGAAAGCCGTAGGCTCGGTCCTTGATTTCGACCAGGGCTTTGAGCTGCGCGGCAGTCTCGCCGAGGTCGTCCCCGCTGAGCTCGACGGCTGCTTCTTCTTTGCGAGGTTCCGACATGGCATGCTCCGTAGGTCGTTCCGGCGATCGACTGTCGCACAACTGCTGAGGGTCTTGCCATGCCAACCCGCAATCTGCGTTTCACGAGCGCCTCGGGGATCGAACTCGCCGCCCGGCTCGACCTGCCGGGCAACGAACCACGCGCTTATGCCGTCTTCGCGCACTGCTTCACCTGCTCGAAGGACTCCAAGGCAGCCACCTTCGTCAGCCAGGCGCTCGCCGCACGTGGCATTGCGACGCTGCGCTTCGACTTCACCGGGCTGGGCCAGTCGGGCGGCGATTTCGCCGACAGCAGCTTCTCGGCCAACGTCGCCGACCTGATCGCGGCGGTGCGGCACCTGGGCGCGCAGTTCGCGCCGCCGCAAGTCCTGATCGGCCACAGCCTGGGCGGCGCAGCGGTGCTGGCCGCGGCCGGCCAGCTGCCCGAAGTGCGCGCGGTGGCAACCATCGGCGCGCCATGCGACCCCGCGCATGTCAAGCATCTGTTTGCCGCGGGCCACGAGGCGATCGGCGCCCAGGGCGAAGCGGTGGTCGACATCGGCGGGCGGCCGTTTCGCATCAAGCGCGCGTTCGTCGATGACCTCGAGCGGCACGATGCCGGTGCATCGATCGGCGCGCTGCGCAAGGCCCTGCTCGTGATGCATGCCCCGAGCGACCGCACGGTGTCGGTGGACAACGCGGCCGAGATCTTCATGCGGGCCAAGCATCCGAAGAGCTTCGTCTCGCTCGACGATGCCGACCATCTGCTCAGCCGAAAACAGGATGCGGCCTATGCGGCCGAGGTCATTGCGGCCTGGGCGTCAAGATACCTCGACCCGGCGGCGCAGGGCGTTGCGGCGGCCGCGCCCAGCGCCGAGGAGGACCCTGGCGTGCGCGCCACCCTGTCGCGCGAAGCGAGCGCGGGTCGCTTCGCCACCGACATCACGGCCGGGCGGCACGGGCTGCGCGCCGACGAGCCCACCCGTCTGGGCGGTGCGGATACGGGCCCGGGCCCCTACGAGCTGCTGTTGGCGGCGCTCGGCGCCTGCACTGCGATGACCTTGCGCATGTATGCGGATCAGAAGAAGTGGCCGCTCGAACAAGTGCGCGTCGATCTGAAACACGACAAGATCCATGCCACCGACTGCGCCGAGTGCGAAACGCGCGACGGGCGCGTCGACCGCATCGAGCGGGTGCTGCATCTCGAAGGCGCGCTCGACGCGGCACAGCGCGCACGCCTGGTCGAGATGGCCGACAAGTGCCCGGTGCACCGCACCTTGCACTCGGAGGTGCTGATCCGCACGCGCGAGGCGCAATGAACACGCCGCGCGGCGGCCGACAGGGGATCGACGAGGCCGGGGGCGCCCGGCGGCGGCTCGGCGCAGGCGGCCTGGTGCCACAGTAGGCAGACCAGCGGAGCCCTCTCGAATCCCTGGGGCCGGTAGTCCGAGCAGAATCTGCAAGATCGATTGCCGCGCGACGCGCAGCCAACAACGATGACGACCTACGCCACCTATCCCTCCCTGCGCGGCCGCGTGGTCTTCATCTCCGGCGGCAGCTCGGGCATCGGCGCCGAACTCGTGCGCGCTTTCTCGCAGCAAGGCGCGCGCGTGGCCTTCTGCGGCACCAAGGCCGATGGCGGCCGCGCGCTCATCGAAGAACTCACCGCGGCCGGCCAACCGGCGCCATGGACGCCACCTTGGTACGGCGCCTGCGACGTGCGCGACGTGGCGGCCTACCAGGCGCTGCTGGCGCGCGTGGCCGCCGAGGTGGGGCCGGTGCGGGTGCTCGTGAACAACGCCGGCCGTGATGACCGCCACGCGATGGAAGAGGTGACGCCGGAGTTCTGGGACGAGCGCCTGGCGCTCAACCTCAAGCACTACTTCTTCGCCATCCAGGCGGTGGCGCCGGGCATGGCGGCGGCCGGTGGCGGCAGCGTGGTGAACATGGGCTCGGTGAGCTGGATGCGCGGGCGGCCCAGCCTGGTGGGCTACACCACCGCCAAGGCCGGCATCCTGGGCCTCACGCGCACGCTGGCGCGTGAGCTCGGCGCGCGCGGCATCCGCGTCAACGCGCTGGTGCCGGGGGCCATCGTCACCGAGCGGCAGAACACGCTGCATCGCGACGCCACGGCCGATCAGGCGTTCCTCGACCAGCAGTGCCTGAAGCTGCGGCTCGACCCCGGGCACGTGGCGCGGGCGACGCTCTTCCTGGCCGCCGACGACAGCGACGGCATGACCGGCCAGCATGTGCTGGTCGATGCAGGGCTGGCGCAGCAGTCGGTGATCAGCTGATCACCGGCACAGGCGCCCGGTCGACACCGGGCGCCTGGGGCAGAGGCTAGAAGTCCCAGCGGAAGCTCATGCCGACGTACCGCTCGTCATCCCGCGGCACATAGCGGTTGATGTGGTTGCCCGAGCTCTGGATGAAGGTGGCGTACGACTTGTCGAACACGTTCTTCACCAGCAGCGCCACGCGCCACCCTGCCGACGAGTCGGAGAACCCGACGCTGGCGTTGACGATGCTGTACTCGCCTTGCACCGAGTCGGGCTGCTGCGCGAGGTCGAAGTTGGTCTTGCTCTGCCACGTCGCATCGACACCGTAGTCGAGCGCGTACTTGCCGCCCAGGCTCTGCACGTACTTGGCGCGCACGCTGGCCTTCCAGTCCGGCGAGAAGGGCAGGGGCTTGCCGTTGATGTCGCAGCTGGCGGCGGCCCCCGGCGGGCACAGGAAGCTCTTGACGCGCGCGACGATGTTGGCCACGCCCACGTTGAGCGTGAGGTCGGGGATCGGCCGGGCGGTGAGGTCGACTTCCACGCCCTTGGTGGACACCTTGCCGGCGTTGATGAGCCGCGTGACGATGACGCCGTTGACGAGGTCGGGCACGTTGGCCTGGTAGCCGTCGTATTCGGTCTGGAAGGCGGCGATGTTCAGGCGCAGCCGCTTTCCCAGCAGCTCGGTCTTCAGGCCGATTTCCACCGAGTCGCTGGTCTCCGGCGCCAGCACGTTGTCCTGCGTGGGCGACATGTTGAAGAAGACGTTGTAGGCCGGGCCCTTGTAGCCGCGCGACAGCGTGCCGTAGAGCATGGTGTCGGGCATCACGTCCCACTGCGGGCCGACGCGGCCGGACCACGCCGTCTCGCGCGTGCTGCCCTCCACCGTGGCGCGCGTGGCGCCCACGCCCGGCACGCCCGCGGCGCTGGCCACGCGGCCGTGGTAGTAGCGCAGCTCGTCTTGCGTGTAGCGCAGGCCGGCGATGGCGCGCAGGTCCTTGGCGAAGTGGATGGTGCTTTCACCGAAGAGGCTGGCGCTCTTGCTCTTGATGCCGTAGTTGGCCACGCCGTTGTCGCTCACCGTGGTGGCCGGCGTGCACGGCACCAGGCCCGAGGGCAGGGCCGGCTCCACGCTGGTGGGGCAGCGCGTCACGTCGCGCCGGTACTGCTCGTCGTTGTCGCCTTGCAGGTAGAACAGGCCGGCGACGTAGTCGAACATGCCCTTCGTCGTGGAGGCGATGCGCAGTTCCTGCGAGAACTGCGTGAAGTCGAGGTCACCCCGATCGGCGATGCGGTTGAACTGCCGGTACAGCGTGGCCAGCCGGTCCTGGTCCTGGAACTGCGTGTTCTTCCACTGGCGGCTGGCGGTGATGCTGGTCAGCAGGTGGCCGGGAAGGCCCCAGTCCACCTGCGCAGAGAGGCCCGAGTTGGTGTCGTGCACGCGAGTGAGCATCTCGCTGTTGATCTGCCGGTTCTCGGGGCCGGGCACCACCGGCGCCACGGCAGCGCCGAACAGCGGGTTGGCGGTGACGGTGTTGGTGGGGTAGCTGCGCACGTCGGTGGCGTAGGCCACGCCGGTGGGCGTGGTGTCTTCGCTGCGCGTGTAGTCGGCGATCAGGCCGATCTTGAGCGCCGGCGCGGGCGTGATGTCCACGCGGGCGCGCACGCCGCTGCGGTCGTAGCCGTTGACCTTGCTGCCGTCGAAGACGTTGGTGACGTTGCCGTCGAACTGCCCGGCCATGCCCGAGATGCTGGCGCGCACCAGGTCCTTGACCAGCTCGCCCGAGGCGCCCAGGCGCACGCGCTTCTCGCCACCCTGGAAGTACGAAAGGTCGAGGTAGCCCTCGCGTGCCTTGCCCGGGGCCTTGGTGATGATGTTGATGACGCCGGCCGAGGCGTTCTTGCCGAACAGCGTGCCCTGCGGGCCGCGCAGGATCTCGATGCGGTCCACCTCCACCAGGTCGAGCGTGGCCTGGCCCGGGCGCGCGGTGACCACGCCGTCGAGCACCGTGCTCACCGTGGGTTCGACGCCGGGTGACGTGGAAATCGTGCCGACGCCACGGATGAACAGGGCGCTGTCCTTGTTCGACGCGTTGGTGCGGAAGTTCACCGTCGGCGTCTGCGCGGTGATGGTGCTGAGGTTGTTGAGGTTCAGCTCCTCGAGCGCGCCGCCCGAGAGCACGCTGATGGCGATGGGCGTGGCCTGAAGCGGCTGCGGCCGCTTGGTGGCGGTGATGGTGATGGTTTCCAGCTTGCCGTCGTCGGGCGGCGTGGCCGCGGCAGGGCTCGCCTGCTGGGCTGCGGCCGGAGCCAGGCCACCGGCGGCGAGGGCGGCCGCCAGGGCGGCGACGAGCGGGCGCAGCGGGTGCTTGGTGCGGGCTGCGGGCGAGTAGGGGTGCGAAGCAGGCATGGACGGGGTCTCCTCGACGTGGGCCGGCAGCAGGCTGCGGCCGCTGTTAGCGCTAACAGAACTGGCGCGAGACATTAGCACCGGGCCGATTTCCAGCGCACTCATGCAAACCCGGAGGGAACGCTGCCCGCCGGCCCACGATTCAGACCGACAGGGGCGTAGCCGGACTATCCGGGGGCTTGGCCCTGCATCACTTCAGGATGTCGCCCAGGCACAGGTACTTGATCTCGACGTAGTCGTCGACACCCTGCCGTGCGCCCTCGCGGCCCAGGCCGCTTTGCTTCACGCCGCCGAAGGGCACCTCGGCCGTGCTGATGAGCCCGGTGTTGATGCCCACCATGCCGTACTCCAGCGCCTCGGCGACGCGGAAGATGCGGCCGACGTCGCGGCTGTAGAAGTAGCTGGCCAGGCCGAACTCGGTGGCGTTGGCCAGCGCCACCGCCTCGTCCTCGGTCTTGAAGCGGAACACCGGCGCCACCGGACCGAAGGTTTCTTCGCGCGCGCACTGCATCTCGCCGGTCACGTCGGCCAGCACGGTGGGGGTGTAGAAGCGCTCGCCGATCTTCTGCCCGCCGACCACCACGCGCGCGCCCTTGGCCAGCGCGTCGGCGACATGCCGTTCCACCTTGGCCAGCGCCGCGTCATCGATCAGCGGCCCCTGGGTGATGCCGGCTTCGAAACCGTTGCCCACCTTGATGCCCTGCGACTTCTCGGCCAGCCTGGCGACGAAGCGGTCATAGACGCCCTCCTGCACGTACAGGCGGTTGGCGCACACGCAGGTCTGTCCGGCGTTGCGGTACTTGCTGATCATCGCGCCCTCGACGGCGCTGTCGATGTCGGCGTCGTCGAAGACGATGAACGGTGCGTTGCCGCCGAGCTCGAGGCTGATCTTCTTGATCGTCGGCGCGCATTGCGCGGCCAGGATGCGGCCGACCTCGGTGCTGCCGGTGAACGACAGGTGGCGCACCACGTCGCTGGCGCACAGCACGCGGCCGATGGCGATGCTGTTGGCGGCGTCGGCCGAGAGCACGTTGAGCACGCCGGCAGGCATGCCCGCGCGCTGCGCGAGCTCGGCCACGGCCAGCGCCGACAGCGGCGTCTGTTCGGCCGGCTTGATGACCACCGGGCAACCCGCCGCGAGCGCCGGCGCCACCTTGCGCGTGATCATCGCGATCGGAAAGTTCCACGGCGTGATCGCCGCGCAAACGCCGATCGGCTGCTTGATGGCCAGATAACGCTTGTTGTTGTCGGTGGTGGGAATGGTCTCGCCGTAGATGCGCCGGGCCTCCTCGGCAAACCACTCGATGAAGCTGGCGCCGTAGCCCACTTCGCCCTTGGCCTCGGCCAGCGGCTTGCCCTGCTCGGCGGTCATGATGCGCGCCAGGTCGTCGGCATGCTGGTGCATGAGGTGGAACCACTTCATCATCACCGCGGCGCGTTCCTTGGCGGTCTTCCTGCGCCAGGCCGGCCAGGCCTTGTCGGCCGCAGCGATGGCCGCCTCGGCCTGATCGGCGCCCACGTTGGCCACCTGCGCCAGCACCAGGCCGGTGGCCGGGTCGTGCACGTCGAAGCGGCCGTGGCCGCCGACCCACTCGCCGTTGACGAGGGCGTCGGTCTTCAGCAGGCTCGCGTCGGCCAGCGTCGAAAGCGGCGAGGTCTTCATGTCCATGGGCGGGCTCCGGGAAGGGGCCGACACGATAGCAAGAGCCGGTTGCACCGGCCACCCGGGGGCCGGCCCGTGGGCACCCCGCTGCGATAATCCGCAGCTTTCCCAGCGCAGGGCCCGGCCCTGTGGTTCCACGTTGCCTCGAAAGCCGCCACATGAAACTGGCCGACATCCGCTCCACCTTCCTGAAGTTCTTCGAGAGCAAGGGCCACGCCGCGGTGGCCAGCTCGCCCGTGGTGCCCGGCGACGACCCGACGCTCTTGTTCACCAACGCCGGGATGAACCAGTTCAAGGACGTGTTCCTCGGCTTCGACAAGCGGCCCTACAGCCGCGCGGCCACCAGCCAGAAGTGCATCCGCGCCGGCGGCAAGCACAACGACCTCGAGAACGTGGGCTACACGGCGCGCCACCACACGTTCTTCGAGATGCTGGGCAACTTCAGCTTCGGCGACTACTTCAAGCGCGACGCCATCGTCTACGCCTGGGAGCTGCTCACCGTCAACTTCAAGCTGCCCAAGGACAAGCTGTGGGCCACCGTCTACGCCGAGGACGACGAGGCCTACGGCATCTGGAAGGACGTGATCGGGCTGCCGCCCGAGCGCATCGTGCGCATCGGCGACAACAAGGGCGCGCGCTACATGTCCGACAACTTCTGGATGATGGGCGACACCGGTCCCTGTGGCCCCTGCTCGGAGATCTTCTACGACCACGGCCCCGAGGTGGCGGGCGGCCCGCCCGGCAGCCCCGAGCAGGACGGCGACCGCTACATCGAGATCTGGAACAACGTCTTCATGCAGTTCAACCGCACCGAAGACGGTGTGATGCACCCGCTGCCCAAGCCCAGCGTGGACACCGGCATGGGCCTGGAGCGCCTGGCCGCGGTGCTGCAGCACGTGCACAGCAACTACGAGATCGACCTCTTCGTGGCGCTGCTGGCGGCGGCCAAGGCCGCGGTGGAGAAGGCCGGTGGTAAAGACGTGGACGCGAACTCGCCGAGCCTGAAGGTGATCGCCGACCACATCCGCGCCTGCAGCTTCACGGTGGTGGACGGCGTGATCCCCGGCAACGAGGGCCGCGGCTACGTGCTGCGGCGCATCGCGCGGCGCGGTATCCGCCATGGCTACAAGCTGGGTGCGCGCAAGCCCTTCTTCCACACGCTGGTGGCGCCGCTGGCCGCCGAGATGGGCGCGGCCTACCCGGAACTCGCGCGTGACGCGGCGCGTGTCACCGAGGTGCTGAAGCAGGAGGAAGAGCGCTTCTTCCAGACCATCGCCAACGGCATGGAAATCCTTGAAGCCACGCTGGCATCGGGCCAGGGCGTGCCGGGCGACGTGGCCTTCAAGCTGCACGACACCTACGGCTTCCCGCTCGACCTGACGGCCGACGTGTGCCGCGAGCGCGGCGTGAGCGTGGACGAAGCCGGCTTCAACGCCGCCATGAACCGCCAGCGCGAACAGGCCCGCGCCGCGGCCAAGTTCAAGATGGCC
>JAEUPC010000094.1 GCA_016789865.1 Rubrivivax sp. | reverse complement strand
GGGCACCACGATGCTGCTGCACAGCGACCTCGTCTATGTCTCCGACGAAGCGCGCCTGGTGATGCCGTTCGTGAGCCTGGGCCTGGTGCCCGAGTTCGCCTCCAGCCTGCTGGTGCCGCAGCTGATGGGCGGCCGGCGCGCCGCCGAGAAGCTGCTGCTGGGCGAGCCCATCACGCCCGAGCAGGCGGTGGAGTTCGGCCTGGCCAACGCGGTGATTCCCGCCGGCGAGGTGGCCGCCCACGCGCGCCGCATGGCCGAGCGCTTCAACGGCATGCCGCCCGCAGCCGTGCGCGAAGCCAAGCGCCTGATGCGCGCGCCGCAGCGCGAGTTGATCGAACAGACCATCCGCACCGAAGGCCGAATCTTCGGCGAGCGGCTGAAGAGCCCCGAGGCGATGGAGGCCTTCATGGCTTTCTTCCAGAAGCGCAAGCCCGACTTCTCGAAGTTCTGACGCTGCCGCGCCCCGGCCCGCCTGCTCTCGCGCACCGCCCGCCATGTCGCTTGCCGCCAAGCTGCTGCTGACGCCGCTGCTCGTCACGCAGGCCCTCATCACCCGCGCCCGCCTGCCGCGCCTGCCCGAGGCCGCCGGCGAGCGCACCGGCCGCACGGCAGCCGGCGAAGCGCCCGAGTTGCACCTGCTGGTGGCCGGCGACTCCTCGGCCGCCGGCGTGGGCGTGGCCGATCAGCAGCACGCGCTGGCGGCCCCGCTGGCCGAACGCCTTGCCGCCCTGACCGGCCGGCGCGTGCACTGGCGCCTGCATGCGCGTTCGGGCCTCACCACGGGCCAGCTGCACGAGCTGCTGCGCGAAGAGCTCGACGGCAGCTTCCCGATCGATATCGCGGTCGTCGTCACCGGCGTCAACGACGTCGTCGACCAGGTCCCCTCGCACCGGGCGGTGGCCGCGCGCGAGGCGCTGGCCAACTGGCTGCGCAACGCGCGCGGAGTGCGCCACGTGGCCTTCGCGCCGCTACCGCCGGTGCACCGCTTCCCCGGCCTGCCGCAGCCGTTGCGCTGGGTGGCCGGCAGCGATGCGCAGCGCCACAACCAGGCGCTGGCCGAATGGGCCGGCACGCGCGCCGATGTCTCGGCCGTGCCCGTCAGCCTGAAGCTGCACGCCGGCCTGATGGCCGACGACGGCTTCCACCCCGGCGCGCCGGCCTACCGGCACGTGGCGCACGAGATCGCGCGCCATCTTGCGGCCCTGTGGCGCACCGAGGCGCCGGCCGACCATCATCACAACGAGGAGGACACCCCCGATGACCACCCCCGTGCGCAATCTGCGCGGCAAGACGCTCTTGATCACCGGCGCGAGCCGCGGCATCGGCCTGGCGATCGCCAAGAAAGCGGCGGCCGACGGCGCCAACATCGTGCTGGTGGCCAAGACCACCGAGCCCAACCCCAAGCTGCCCGGCACACTCCACAGCGCCGCTGAGGAAGTGGTGGCCGCTGGCGGCCAGGCACTGCCGGTGCAGACCGACATCCGCGACGAAGACGCGGTGGCTGCGGCCGTGAAGGCCGGCGTCGAACGCTTCGGCGGCATCGACATCCTGGTCAACAACGCCAGCGCCATCAGCCTGACGCCCACGCCGATGACGCCGATGAAGCGCTTCGACCTGATGTTCGGCGTCAACGTGCGCGGCACCTATTGCTGCACGCAGGCCTGCCTGAGCGAACTCATCAAGAGCGCCAAGGCCGGCCGCAACCCGCACGTGCTGAACATGAGCCCGCCGCTCTCCATGAAGGAGCACTGGTTCAAGGGCCATGTCGCCTACACGATGGCCAAGTACGGCATGAGCGAATGCACGCTCGGCCACGCCGGCGAGTTCCGCCCGCACGGCATCGGCGTCAACAGCCTGTGGCCGCGCACCGCCATTGCCACCGCCGCGCTGCAGATGATCCCCGGCATCGACCTCGCGCTGTGCCGCAAGCCGGAGATCCTGGCCGATGCGGCCTACCTCATCCTCACCAGCGACGCGAAAGCCACCACCGGCAACTTCTTCATCGACGACACGCTGCTGGCGCAGCACGGCGTGACGGACTTCGACCGCTATGCGATGACGCCGGGCAACAAGAACTTCATCCCGGACTTCTTCGTGGACTGACGCGGCGCGTGACGGTCAGCGCGCGACCTTCAGCGCGTGAAGTTGAAGCCGATGGCGAACGACACCCACGGCTTGTTCTGGTACTTCCAGGCCTTGCCCACCGCGCCGGAGAGCCGGTCGACGCCGGCGATGAGGGCGATGTCCCAGTCCTTGCCCAGCTGGAAGTTGACGCACCATCGCGCCGGTCAGGCCGGTCTCGCTCTTGATGTCGGTGCCGCTGCCGTTCTCCACCGTGGAGATCTGGCTCAGGCCCGCGGTGGCCAGCCGTCTGCGCCTCGCGGTCCAGCGATTCGCGGAAGTAGGTGTCCTTGGGCACCCGCATTTTGTCCTTCGAGTCCAGCTTGGTGACCGAGCAGCCCGGCGAGAAGGCCAGCAGGTCCCGAGGGCCGGCACCAATCGCGGGCACCAAGCGCGGGCACCAGGCGCGGGCACCAAGCGCCGGCGCCGCGCCGTCAGCGCGCGGCCCGGCCCCCACACACCGGCAACACCGGGCCCACGAATCACGCCGCAGCGTCGCTGCGCGCGAGCGTGCACGACATGTGCACCTTGCCCTTGAAGCCCGACGGCGTGGCGATGGCCATCGGCTCGGTGCCCCAAGCCACGAAGCCCGCCTGCTCGTAGAGGCGCAGCGCCGCGGCGTTGCCCTCGGTGACCGTGAGCGTGACCACCTGCACCTGCGGGTGCTGCGCCGCATGCGCAAGCGCCGCCATCACCAGGCGCCGGCCGATGCCCTGGCGGCGCGCCGCCTCGCGCACGACCATGCCCAGCAGCAGCGCCGCGTGGCGCGTCTTCGGCTTGGCCGAGAACTCCAGGCCCACCGTGCCGACGAGCTGGCCGCCCTCCTCTGCCCCGAACGCCACACCCAGCCCCGCGGGGTGCGCGATGCGCTTCACCCACCACGCCTGGGGCTCCAGCGCGCGCTCTTCGGCGGTGGAGGTGAAGGCATCGGCGTCCAGCACATAGGCTTGCAGCATCAGCACGCGGTACTGCGGCGCATCGGCGGGGGTCAGTGGGCGGACGACGGCTTCAGGCACGGCACAGGCAATGTTCAGCGGCCATGGGTGTGCAGCACGCCGTCGGGTGGCGGTCGGCAGCAGCCGAAGGCGGCGTGTCGATCTTGGCTGCCATCGGGCCGCCCCGCCTCACAGATCGGGGGCATAGCGCCTCTCCATCTCTTCGCGCGTCTCCGCCGCCCCCTCGATGCCGGTCTGCTCGCCGATCATCTGGCCCGCGGTGGGCATCAAGCCGCGGTCGACCAGCGCCTCGGGCTTCCACAGCTTCGAGCGCAGGAAGGCCTTCGCGCAGTGCAGGTAGGCGGTGGTGACGGTGACGCAGACCACCAGCCTGGGCGCGCGGCGTTCGCTGGTGCACGCGGCAATGTCGGCGGGGTCGGTCGACAGCACCGCCTCGCCGTTGACGCGCAGCGTCTCGTCGAAGCCGGGAATGAGGAACAGCAGCCCGGCGCGGCCCGTGCGGGCGATGTTCTGCAGCGAATCGAGGCGGTTGTTCCCCGGCGCATCGGGGATGAGCAGGCGGCCGTGCGCGTCGACCTTGACGAAGCCGGGCTCTCCGCCGCGCGGCGAGGCGTCGAGGTTGAACACCTCGTCGCTGGTGGCCAGCAGCACGAACGGCGACAGGGCGATGAAGCGGCGGCAGTGCCTGTCCAGCGCACCGATCTCCTTGCGCACCGCACGGTCGGTGGGGGCGGCATACAGCGAGCGCAGTTCGGCCTGGCTGCGCAGCGTGTGGGGAGTGTTCGGTGATGTCATGCGTCGGCCTTCTCTTGTGTTTTCAGAACCCCACGCGCAGACCCAACAGCCCTTCGACCTGCGTGAGCGTGTCGCCGCGGACGAACACCGTGCAGCCGCCCGAGCAGAAGAAGCCGCCCTCGCTGCGCAGCAGCGCCGCGTGCCCGCGCAGTTCCATGCGCAGCGAAAGCGCACGCGCCAGCGCCCACTCGTGGCCCAGGCCAATGTGCATCGACCAACGCGTGCGGGCCGTGGTGCCGGGCAGGTTCGGGCTCAGGTGCGTGAGGCCGAGGCCCCCCACCACGTAGGGCCCGCGACCCACGGGCCCTTCGAAGTAGTTGACGCCGCCCAGGTGCAGCGTGCTCACCCGCAGCGGCAGCTCGGTGGTCGGCGTGCCCGGCGACGCCGCCGGCCCCAGCACGAGCCGCGTGCGCTGATGCGCGAGATAGACCTGCAGCAGCCTATGGTCGTCGTACGGCGCCTCCAACGCCAGCGCAGCCGCGGGCCGGCTGCGCAGCGTGAGGGGCGTGCCGGCACTGCCGCTGTCGCTGGACTCGAAGCCGCTGTTGCCGCCGCGCATGCCGCCATACGCGGCCACCCCCCAGCCCGTGGCGGGCGGCATCGGCTGCGCCTGCACGTGGGCCACGGCCCCAAGGACGGCCCCAAGGACTGCGTACACGCGGGCGCACAGCGCCGACCTCAGAACAGCCATCGCACCAGCCCCAGACTCAGGAAGGGAAAGAACAGCAGCAGCACCAGCCGCAGCGCGTCCCAGGCCAGAAAGGGAAACACGCCGCGGTAGGTGTCGGCCATCGGCACGTCGCGCGCGAGGTTGTTGACGACGTACACGTTCAGGCCCACCGGCGGCGCGATCATGCCGATGCCCACGGTCATCAGCACCAGGATGCCGAACCAGATCGCCTTCTCCTGGCCCTGCAGCCCCCACAGCTCCAGCCCCATGACCGCCGGGAACAGCACGGGAATCGTCAACAGCAGCATCGACAGCTCGTCCATCACGCAGCCCAGCAGCACGTAGAAGGCCAGCACCGCCGTCACGATGGCCAGCGGCGGCACCGCGAGGTGGCTCACCCAGTCGGCCATCGCCGCCGGCATGGCCGTCAGCGCCAGCGTCGCGTTCATCATGTCGGCGCCGAGGAAGATCATGAACACCATCGCGCTGGTCTCGGCGGTGGCCGCCAGGCTCGTCTTCAGCGTGGCCAGCGTCAGCTCGCGCCGGGACCACCCGGCCAGCCCGGTGGCCACGGCGCCGACCGCCGCGCCTTCGGTGGGTGAGAACAGGCCCCCGTAGATGCCGCCGAAGACGATGCCGAAGATCAGCGCGATCGGCCACACGCCCAGCAGTGCCCGCCAGCGCGCGCCCCATGGCAGCCGCTCACCGGCCGGCGCCCATTGCGGCCGCGCGCGGCACACCAGCGCCAGCACGACCATGTAGCCGAGCATCGCCAGCAGCCCCGGCAGCATGGCCGCGGCAAACAGCTTGGCGATGTTCTGCTCGGTAAGGATGGCAAACACCACCAGCGGCACCGAAGGTGGAATCAGGATGCCCAGCGTGCCGCCGGTGGCCAGCGTGGCGGTGGCCAGGCCGCCCGCGTAGCCATGGCTCTTCATCTGCGGGTAGGCCACCTGCGTGATGGTGGCCGAGGTGGCCACCGAGCTGCCGCACACCGCACCGAAGGCGCCTGCCGAGAGGATGCTGGCCATGCCGAGCCCGCCGCGCACATGCCCCACCCAGGCCGCCGCGGCCACGAACAGCCGCCGGCTCAGCCCGCCTTGCGTGGCGAACTGCCCCATCAGCAGGAACAGCGGAATCACCGACAGGTCGTACACCGTCAGCCGCGCCACCGCGCTGCCCTTGAGCAGGTTGAGCAGCGACGGCGCACCGCTCAACCACAGGTAGCCCAGCGCCCCGGGGATGAACATCGCCGCGGCAATCGGCGTGCGCAGCGCCATCAGCGCCAGCATCAGCGCGAACATCGCCAGGCCGATGAAGGTGGGCGTCATCGCGGCGCGCGTTCACCCGAGGGCTGGCTGCACTGGGCGGCCTGGGCGGGCGGCGCGGCGCGCGGGCCGGCCAGGGCCTGCAAGGTGGCCACCGCGGCGGCCAGCGCCAGCCCGGGCGCCAGCAGCGCGTAGGTCCACCACATCGGCAGCGCCAGGATCATCGTCGTCTCGTGCGCCTCGCGCACGGCCACGGCGCCCGCGGCGCTGCGCCAGGCCAGCAGCGCGCACATCAGCGCCGCCAGCAGCGCGCCGGCGGCGTCCAGCGCGCGCTGCGTGCGCGCCCCAGCGCGCTGGGTGAAGAAGTCGACGATGATGTTGCCGCGCCGCGCCTGGCACCAAGGCAGCGCCAGCGAAAGCGCCACGGCGATGCCGAACTGCGTGAGCTCCACGTCGCCGGGAATCGGCACGCCGAAGGCCGCGCGGCCGACGACGCTGGCCACCACCATCAGCCCGACGGCCAGCGCGATGGCCGCGCCGGCCACGCCGAAGACCTGCGCCAGCCGCTCCAGCCGCTGCAGCAACCCGCTCAACGCCGGGGCAATCTACTTGCGGTGTTTGGCCAGCAGGTCGCGCGCGTCCTGCAGCATCTGCTTGCCGGCCAGGCCGCGCTTGTCCATGTCGGCCACCCACTCGTCGTAGATGCCGGCGCTGGCGGCGATCCACCTGTCGGTCTCGGCCGCCGAGAGCGTGATGATGGTGTTGCCGCGGTCGGCCGCGGCCTTGCGCCCCGGCGCCTGGCTTTCGTCCCAGATCCTGCCGATCTGCCGCGACAGCGCCGCGCCGCTGTTGTTGTCGATCACCTTCTTCAGCTCGCCCGGCAGGCCGTCGTACTTCGCCTGGTTCATGGCGAAGATGAAGCCGGCCGAATAGAGCGCCGGGCGCGAGGGGTCGGTCTGCGTGTGGAACTTCGTCATCTCGTGCAGCTTGAACGCCGGGATCACCTCCCACGGCAGCGCGAAGCCGTCGATGGTGCCCTTGCTGATGGCGTCGGCCACGCCGGTGACCGGCATGCCCACCGGCGTGGCACCGAGCTTGGCCAGCAGCTTGTTGGTCTGCCGCGTGGGGGCGCGCATCTTCAGGCCCTTGAAGTCGTCGATCGACTTCACCTGCTTGCTGGCGGTGTGGATGTAGCCCTCGTCGTGCACCCAGGTGGCGAGAATCTTGGTGCCCGGGAACTCCTTCAGCGCGTGCTTGTGCAGGTAGTCCCACGCCGCCGCCGCGGCGACTTCGGCGCTGTTGGTCATGAACGGCAGCTCGAACACCTCCATCGCCGGGAAGCGCCCCGCCGTGTAGCCCGGCAGCGTGATCGTCAGGTCGTCGACGCCGTCCTTGATGCGGTCCACCAGCTGCGGCGGCGTGCCACCACCGCTCATCGCCGGCAGCATCTGGCAGGTCAGGCGGCCGCTGCTCTCGGCCTTGACCTTCTCGCACCACGGGCCGATCACGCGTTGCGGCGCCATCGCCTGCGGCGGCCAGATGTGGTGGAACTTCAGCGTCACCTCCTGCGCCTGGGCCGGCACCGCCAATGCAGCGAGCCCTGCCGCGAACACCGCTGCCACCGCCGAACCTGCCAGCGCCTGCCTGATCACCGTCTTCATCGTCATCTCCTTGCCGTTTGCCGAAAAGCCCTTCAACCCCACACCTCTTGCGCGGTCTCGACCACCAGTGCCAGCTTGCGCCGCTGGTCTTCCACCGCGATGTTGTTGCCGTGCACCGTGCTGCTGAAGCCGCATTGCGGGCTCAGCGCCAACTGCTCCAGCGGCGCGTGCCGGGCCGCCTCGGCAATGCGCCGCTTCAGGTCGTCCTTGCTCTCCAGCTGGCCGAACTTGGTGGTGACCAGACCCAGCACGACGATGCGCCCCGGCTTCAGGAACCGCAGCGGCCGGAAGTCGCCCGAGCGGTCGTCGTCGTACTCCATGAAGATGGCGTCCAGGTTCATCTCGGCCAGCAGCGCCTCGGCCACCGGCTCGTAGTTGCCCTGCGCCGCAAAGGTGCTCTTGAAGTTGCCGCGGCACAGGTGCATGGCCAACGTCATGCCGGCGGGCTTGAGCGCCACCACCTTGTTGATGAAATGCGCATAGCGATGCGGCAGCTCGTTGGGGTCGTCGCCGCGCTGGCGCGCCGCCGCGCGCATCTTCTCGTCGCACAGGTAGGCCATGTTGGTGTCGTCCATCTGCACGTAGCGGCAGCCGGCGTCGTACAGGCTCTTCAGCTCGTCGCCGTAGGCGCGCGCGGTGTCGTCGTAGAAGGCGGGGTCGAGCTCGGGGTAGGCCTCGCGGCTGATGCCGGCGCGGCCACCGCGAAAATGCAGCATCGTCGGCGACGGGATCGTCACCTTCGGCGTGCAGCCCGGTGCGTGCTGCTCGACCTGGCGCTTCAGGAACTCGAAGTCGGCGCGCTGGATGTCCTTCACATGGCGCACCTTGTCGACCACGCGGATGGCCGGCGGTGCCAGTTCCTCGGTGCCGTCGGGCCGCTTCACCGTCACCGGGATGTCGGTGCTGACGCCGCCCAGCTGCTCCAGGAAGTCGAGGTGGAAGTACGTGCGGCGGAACTCGCCGTCAGTGATGCTCTTCAGGCCGCAGTCGCGCTGGAACTTCACGATCTCGGTGATGGCGCGGTCTTCCACCTCGCGCAGCTGGGCGGGCGTGATCTCGCCCTGGGCCTTCTTCGCGCGGGCCTCCAGCAGGTAAGACGGGCGCAGGAAGCTGCCGACATGGTCGGCGCGGAACGGGGGCGTGGTGCGGGCGGTCATGGGCGAAGATTCCCTGGAATGGTTGGCTGAACGAGTGCCGCGGCGGGGGCGACGGCGAGGGCGACGGCGCGAGTCACGCCCGAGGCTAACTGCGCGGCGCCCGCGCGCCAACCGGTGCACCCTGGGTGCCCAGCGCCACCACGCGCGCGATTCCCGCGCTGAGGGCCAGGCCCGCCAGCGCGCACGCGCCGGTGGCCACCCACGTGAGATGCCAGCCCCCCACCGCGGCCGCCACCCAGGCCACCAACGGCGGGCCGAAGAACTGGCCGGCGGCCGACCACTGCTGCATCCAGCCCGCGGTGGAAGACAGGCTGCCCGCGCGCGGCGTGGCCGGCACAGCCAGCGTGAACAGGGTGGCCGGCACCAACCCGCCCACGCCGGAAAAGGCCAGTGCGGCGGCATAGCGCACCCACGCCGTGGCGTCGGCTGCCGGGCCTCCCACGGCGCCCACCGCGGCCGCCGCACCGGGCCAGGCCCAGGGTGCGAAGGCCACCAGCGCCGCCAGCATCATCGTCGTGTAGCCCACGCGCAGCAGGCGCACAGGCCGCGCGCCCCGGTGCAGCAGCCGGCCGGCCACGACGTTGCCGGCCATGTTGGCGGCGGCCACCAGCGCCGTCAGCAGCCCGGCCGACGCGGGCGCCACGCCGGCGGCGGCATACACCGTGGGCAGGAAGCCGATCACCGCCAGCCACTGGCCCGAGTACACCGCGAAGGCCACCGCCAGCAGCCACGGCCCGCCGGCACGCAGCGTGATCGGCAACTGCCGCCGCAGCGCGCCGAACGCACGGCCCATCGAGCCCAGCGTCTGCGCGGCGATGCTGGCGCCCGGCTGCGGCGCCACCGGCGCGCTGCCGGGCTGCCGGGCCTGTTGGGCCTGCGGGGCCACGGCGGCCGGCGACGGCGCCGGCACGCGGCGCGCGAGCCAGATCGCCATCGCGGCGCTCAACACCGACAGCGCAGCCCACCAGGCCGGCCACCCCAGCGCGCCGATCAGCAGCGGCCCGCCCAGCAGCGCCAGCGTCGTGCCCAGCGGCATGTACGCGCCCCACAGGCCGAGCATCAGGCTCAGCCGCTCGGGCGCCACCAGCCGCCGCACGAGGGCCGGTGCGGCCAGCACCACGAGCAGGAAGCCGAAGCCCTCGCTCGCGCGCAGCGCCATCAGCCAGGGCGCCGTCGTCGCCCCCGCCCCGGCCGCGCTGGCCACTGCCAGCACAACCAGGCCCACCAGCATGCTGCGGCGCGCGCCCAGGCCGTCGGCCAGCGCCCCGAAGGCCAGGCCCGCACACATGCCCGCCAGCTGCACCATCGACAGCAGGAAGCCGGCCTGCACCAGCGAAAGGCCCAGCGCCTGCTGCAGCGCCGGAATCGCCGGCGGCAGCTTGCCCACGTGCAGCGCGGCGCACACGCCGCCGAGGATGACGACGAGCGCCGGGTCGACACCCTTCACGCCGCCGGTGCCCCTCACGGCCGCCGCGGCCACCGGGGCGTGCGCCGCGGGCACCGATGCCGGCGTATGCGCGGTGGCGGTCACCGTGGCGGGCGCGGTGGCGGTCACGGTGGTGGTCACGGTGGCCGGCGCGGTGGCCGGCGCGGTGGCCTGCGAAGGGGGGTCGTCGGTCAGCGGCTGGGGCATGGTGGAAGCGCAAGTGTGCCTGCGCCCGGCGTCGGGGCATCCAGGCCCCGGGACCCCGAGGCCGCAGAATCGGAGCGACCATGACCGGACCGATCACCACCCCGCCCGCCACCGACCCGCGGGCCGACGCCGACTTCCTCGACCTGCCCTCGATGCTGGCCGAGGCCGCGCGCCGGCATCCACAGGCGCTGGCTCTTGCCGATGGCGAGCGCCGCATCACCCATGCGCAACTGGACGCGATGCTCGACCGCGTTGCCGCCGCGCTGCAGCGCGAGGGCCTGGGCCCGGGCGATGTCGTCGCGCTCATCGCCGCACCGAGCGCCGAATACGTGTGCGCCTTCCTCGGCGCACTGCGCGCCGGCCTCGCCGTGGCGCCGCTGGCCCCTTCGTCCACACCGGCGCAGCTGATGCAGATGCTGGCCGACTGCGAAGCGCGCATCAGCTTCAACGACCGCGCTGGCTTCGAGGCACTGGCCGGCCAGCAACTGCCGGCATCGCTGGCGGCGCGGCCGCCGCGGCCGGTGCACCTGGACAGCAGCCAAGGCGGGCTGTCGTTCGAAGAGTGGCTCGCCTCGCCCGGCGCACGGCCGGCGCCGGTGCCGATCGAGCCGGCGTGGCCCTTCAACCTCATCTACAGCTCGGGCACCACCGGCACGCCCAAGGGCATCGTGCAGTCGCATGCGATGCGCTGGGCGCACATCCGCCGCGGTTCGGCCACCGGCTACGGGCCGGGCTCGGTGACGCTGGTGGCCACGCCGCTGTACAGCAACACCACGCTCGTCGCGCTGATCCCTTCGCTGGCCTGGGCCGGCGCCGTCGTGCTGATGAACAGGTTCGACGCCGGCGAGTACCTGCGCCTGGCCGCGCGCCACCGCGCCACGCACACGATGCTGGTGCCGGTGCAGTACCGGCGGCTGCTGGCCCACCCCGACTTCGACCGCACCGACCTCACGAGCTTCGTCGCCAAGTTCTGCACCAGCGCGCCGTTCCACGCCGAGCTGAAGGCCGAGGTGCTGCGGCGCTGGCCGGGCGGCCTCACGGAGTACTACGGCCTCACCGAAGGCGGCGGCACCTGCATCCTGCCGTGCCACCAGCACCCCACCAAGCTGCACACCGTGGGCCCGCCGGCCGAGGGGCACGACATCCGCCTCATCGACGCCGAAGGCCGCGAGCTGCCGCCCGAGGCCGTGCAACGCGGCGAAAGCGGCGAGATCGTCGGCCGCTCGCCCGGCATGATGACCGGCTACCACCGCCAGGCCGCCAAGACCTCCGAAGCCGAGTGGTTCGACGCCGACGGCCGGCGCTACATCCGCCACGGCGACATCGGCCACTTCGACGAAGACGGCTTCGTCGTGCTGACCGACCGCGCCAAGGACCTCATCATCTCCGGCGGCTTCAACGTCTACCCGAGCGACCTGGAGGCCGTGCTGCGCCGCCACCCGGCGGTGGCCGACGTGTCGGTGATCGGTGTGCCGAGCGAACAGTGGGGCGAGACCCCGGTGGCCTGCGTGGTGCTGCGCGAGGGCGCCGACGCGGGCCTCGGCGGCGAAGCGCTGCGCACGTGGGCCAACGCGCAACTGGGCAAGACGCAGCGGCTGAGCGCGGTGCGCCTGCTGCCCGAACTGCCGCGCAGCGCCATCGGCAAGGTGCTCAAGCGCGAGCTGCGCGAGGCCTGGGCGCGCGCGGGCGCCTGACTAGCGTGTGGTCGGTCGCTGCGATCGCGGCGCGGCCATCGGAGTACGCAGCTCACTGCGCGCGAATCACAGCGCGGGATTCACAGCGCGGGATTCACAGCGCGGGATTCACAGCGCGCTTATGGGCGACCCGATCACCGCGCTTCGACCCGGCGCGGCGATCACCACGCCCCTGACGCCGCATCTCGATCACCGCACCCCGGTCATCACCCCGTCATCGCCCGGTGCCGGGTCCGACCACCGGTTTCGCCCCCGCGCCCATCGACGGCGCCAGCGCCTGCGCCAGCCGTTCGGTGGCATGGAACTGATCGGCCGGCATCGTGCGCAGCAAGAGATCGTGCAGGTCGCGCGCATCGCACAGGCCCGACTGCGTGCAGGCCTGCCACAGCGCGGGGTGCTCGGCGCAGGTCGGCGCGCCGCGTGACGGTGCGGCACTGGCGCCCGCCGCGCCGGCCGCCGCCGCCGTGCGGCACGAGGCAAGCCACAGCGCCGCCTTCAGTACCTCCGGCGATGCCGGCGGCGTGCGCTGCGGCAGGCGCTGCGCGACGTAAGCCTCCAGCTCCTCGGCGCCGCTGGCGTCGATGACGGTGGCCAGCAGCAGCGGGTCGCCCAGCGCGGCGGCGCGCGCCACGTCCAGCGGGCGCCGCGTCGATTCGGCCAGGTCGGGGGTGGCCGGAAAGCCCGCCGCGGCCAGCGCCGCTTCGACCGCCGCGTCGTCGGGCATGTCGGCGCAGCGCGCCAGCAGCGCGCGCAGCAGCGGGTGCACGCCGGAGGTGGGCACAGCCGCTGCCGGGTCCACGCGCACGCCGGGCTGCGTGGCACGCGTGCGCCACTCGAACATCAGGCGCCACTGCGCCACCTGCCGGCATTCGCGTTCGGCCATCCACGCGGCGGTCAGCCGCGCGGCATCGCGGCCCGCCAAGGCCTGCTTCGCGAAGTCGGCCGCACGGGCACTGCCGCGCAGCTGCGACAACGACGCGCCCACCGCTTCGCGTGCACCGGGCGCGGCCAGCGCGGCCAGTCCGGCCACGGGGCCGGCGGCCCGGGCGGCCTCGGCGGTTGCCTCCGCGGCGGCCGATGCAGCAGCGGCCGCGGGTGCCGCCATTACTGCCGAAGCCGCGGCCGCCACCTCTGACCCGCGTTCGCCGACCACCGGCGTGCCCGCGCCCCAGGGGTTGGCCAGCGGGCCGGCGCGCTGGTGGTCGGGCACCGGCGCTTGGGCTGCTCGCTCGGGGCCGGGTGCCGGTGCCAACCCCAGGTGCCACACCGCCCAAAGGCCCACCGCGCCACCCGCCAGCGAGGCCCCAACCACGGCCAACCGCCGCCGGCGCCGGCGCCGGTCCTGCTCCTGGCCCGCCAGCCAGCGGCGCAGGGCATCGCCCGTGCGGCGGCGAACATCATCGAGCAGGTACTGGGTGGGCATGGCGGCGGGCAGCATAAGGGCAACCCGGCCGACGGCCGCCCCGGCACGGGGCATGCGCGATCGATGGGCTGCGGCAGCGAACACTGGCGGGCGCGTTGCGCGGCGCAGCGGAACGCCAGCGCCACCTCGTGGTCGGGGATCAGCGTGGCCGGGTTGGCCGCTCGCCGCCGCGACTGCCGCCGGTGCAGGCCGGCGTTCGTTGCCCTCCCGACGCACGCGCCGCACGCGCCGCAGGCGCCCCAGGCGCCTGATGCGCCTGACGTGCCTGACGTGCCTGATACGCCTGATGCGCCTGATGCGCTTGAAGCGCCTCGTGCTCCTCCAGCGCCAGCGTCAGGCTGAGTCGGTGCTCGCGCGCCACCTGTTGCCACGGCAGGCCGGTCAGCGCGCCCTCCAGCGCCCACAGCAGGTTCAGGCTCGGGCCGGTGCCACGCCGCCCATGCGCCGGCCGCGCATGCGCGCGCACGCGGGCAAAGGCGGCCACAGCGCCCAGCCGGCGCAGATCGGCGGCCGTGCGGATGCCCGCCGCTTCGAGCATGGCACGCGACTTCGGGCCGAGCCCCGGCAGCGCGTCCACCGCCTCGCCGCCCGGCGGCGCCGTGGCGCTGGATGCAGCGCCTGCGGCCCCTGGCGCCTGTGCGGCCCGTGCAGCGCGCGACCCGCTGCTCACCCGCCCGCCTCGCGCGGCGCAAAGCGCACCGCGGCACGGGCCCGCGCCTTGGCCGCTTCCACCTCGCGGTTGCGCGGCTCGGCGTGCGTCACCAGCGTGCCGATGAGCGCCCGCGCCGCCGCGGCCACCTCTTCCACCGCACGCTCGAAGGCCGCCTCGTTGGCCTGGCTCGGCACGTTGAAGCCCGACAGCTTGCGCACGAACTGCAGCGAGGCGTCGCGGATCTCCAGCTCGGTGGCCGGCGGCTCGAAGTTGAACAGGGTCTTGATGTTGCGGCACATGCGGCGGCGGGGCTGCGGTTCAGCCTTGCCAGATGTCGTCGTGCATGCTGCCGGGCACCCAGATGCCCGCGGTCTTGGCGCTCAGGTCGGCAAACCGCTTGTCGGCGACGAGCTTGTTCATCGCCTCCTCGTACGCAGCCAGGCTGGCATAACGCCCCAGCCACGCCACCCGATGCGGATTGCCGCTGATGGGTCGCAGCAGCTCGAATTCGAGCTTGTGCGCGCCCTTCACGTACTCGGTGATCTCTGCGGCGAAGGCGCGCGCTGCGGCCACCTGGCCCGGCATGATGGAAACCTGGCGGATAGAGAAGATCATGTGCTGACTCCTTGCGCCGAGACGGGAATGCGCTCCCGGAGTTGAAACCACTGCGCGCATTGCGTCCGCTTGCCACGGTGCCGGCGCGGTGAGCACTATCCTCCGGGCCGCAGGCCTGCGCAAGGACATCTGCAGACCACCGCAAAGCCTGCGCGGGCCGGCCGAGCACCGCCGCGGCGCTCAGCTCGAAGGGTGCGCGGCCAGCACCTGCTGCAGCAGGCCGCTGATCGACTCGGGCGTGACGTGGGCGGAGAAGAAGCGCGGCCGGTCCACCTGGTGGACGATGACCAGGTCGCGCCCACGGTCGACAAAGAGGAACTGGCCGCCGTTGCCCCACGCGAAGAACACGTCGCCCTCGGCGCGCTGCCAGAACGGCCACGCGCGCCGCGGCACCCACCACATCGACGCGTAGCGCTGCCAGCCGCCGGGCACGTTGCTGTGCGGCGCGGTGCTTTCGGCCACCCACTTCTCCGAGACGAGCTGGCGGCCCCGCCAGCGCCCGCCGCGCGCCATCAACAGGCCCAGCCGCGCCAGGTCGCGCGCCGAGAGCTTCATCACGTAGGCCGGGTACTTCGAGCTCGACTCGAGCACCGACTCGGTGTCGCGCGCGAGATCGAAGTCCTCGAACTGCAGCGGCCCGGCCAGATCGTCGCGCAGCGCTTCGAACACCGGCTTGCCGGTGCGCTGCTGGAACAGGCCACCCGCGGTGTTGAAATCCCAGTTGTTGTAGTACCAGAAGGTGCCGGGCGCGTGGCTGCCGCGCGCCGGGCGCTGCGCCTTCGCTTCGCGCGTTTCGTAGGCGGCCGGGTGGTACACGCCCGAGCGGCTTTGCAGCAGCTGCCGCCAGGTGGCGGCCTTCTCCTGCGCCGTGAGGCCTTCGATGTCGTCCACGCCCAGCGCGGCCAGCGATTGACCGAGGTCGATCACGCCGCGGTCGACATGGATGCCGGTGAGCACGCTGAGCACGCTCTTGCGTACCGAGTAGACATTGCGCGGCAGCGCGATTTCGCCATACGCGTGCACGAGCCGGCCACGGTGCACCACCAGCCAGGCGTCGGTGCGCAGCGAGGCGGCGGCCTCGTCGGCCGCGCGCAGCCGTTCGGCGTGCCAGGCTGGCAACTCGGCCGCCGCCGCACCGCCGGGGGCGGGCTGCGGCCGCGCCCAGGCTTGCCGCGGGAAGACCTCGTCGGAAGCGGCAGCTCTGGTCGTGCCGGTCGCGCCGGTGGACCCCGCCGCCTCGGCCGCCCCGGTCGAGCCCGCCGGTGCCGCCTGCGCCACGGCACCCGCCGGCACCAGCAGCGCCGCGCCTGCGGCCGGCGCCAGGGCGCCGAGCATGGCGCCCGGCAGCCGCCGAAGCAGGAACTCGCGGCGCGCGTTCAAGACCACAGGTCCTTCACGCAGCGCCCGTCGCGCGGCAGGTCTTCCCATTTCTCCAGGCCGTCGAAGTGATCGATCGGCAGGTGCGCCACCGGCCCGGGCTCGGCCATGCGCAGGTTCACGGCGATGCGCCGGCGGCCCTGGTCGTCGGTCTTCAGCCCGCGCCAGTGCGTGACGCCGCCGCAGTGCGCGCAGAAGTTGAAGCTGAGGTTGCCGCCATGCGGCCCGCTGCGCAGGTACGCCGTAGTGGGGCCGCTGACGGTGATGTTCTCGCCCTCGAAGCCGTAGGCCCACAGCACGCCGTAGCGGCGGCACGCGGTGCAGTTGCAGGCGGTGGCCGACTCGGGCATCTCGGTGAGCTGCCAGCGCGCGGCGCCGCAGTGGCAAGAACCTTCGATCATCGCGGGCTCCGTGGGTGGTGAGGGGCGGCGTGGCGCCGGGCCGCGGCTTGCGGCGCAGGCGTGGCGGCACGATGGTATCGGCGCGCGGGTGCATGGGTGCTGCGCCGACATGCGCGCGGGTGCGTGGGTGCTGCGCCGACACGCGCGCGGGTGCCGGGCTGACCGGCGCGGCGACGCACGCGCACCACCCCGCAGAGGGGCGCACGGCCACAACGCCGCGGCGCTGCACGCGCAGGCGAGGCACCGAGCACAGCGCGTGACGCACTCACCGGTTCACGTTGGGGGGGTGCCCCGACGTTCAGCCCGCGGATGGATGCCTGCCGAACCACGCCGGCGCGAGAGTGCGCACCACGCAACTTCCGTGGAGCACTTGCTCATGAACACCTCGAACTTCCTGTACCGCGCGCTGGCCGCGCTGGCCCTGGCCACCGCGGCGCTGCACGCACCGGCCGCGGTGGTGTTCTACACCAGCGAGGCCGACTACCTGGCCGCCGTGGGCGCCACGCGCACCTATATCGACTTCGCCGGCTCGCCCGGCGCCGTGGTGAGCGGGGGCAGTTTCTCGCCCGACCTCACCTTCGGCTCGTGCACCGATTCCAGCGCCCCCGGCACCTGCGGCACGACCGTGCTCCACAACAGCAACGCCATCACCGACCTGGGCGGCTCGGCCGCGCCCAACGGCGTGGCCAGCCTGGCGTGGCGCTTCGACATCCCCGACGTGTTCGCGTTCGCCTTCCACTACATCAGCGGAGAGGTCGACGCGGTGGCCGTGGTGCAGCCCGGCGCCACCATCTCGCAGCTCATCGACACCACCGCGGCCAACGGCTTCATCGGCCTGGTGAGCGACACCGCCTTCTACGGCGGCATCGGCGTCAACGCCGTCTTCGCTGGCGGCATCGGCAACGACCGCTACTTCATCGACGACTTCCGCATCAACGCCCCGGGCGCCACGGTGCCCGAGCCGGGCGCGCTGGCGCTGGCGGGGCTGGGGCTGGTGGCGCTTGCGCTGGGACGCCGGCGCGCCGGAACACGCGCCGCCCCGGCAGCCGATCAAGCCACCGTCGCCTCGCCCCAGTAGTGGTACGACACGAACCGCGGCCCGGGCAGGTAGCGCGACCGCACCTGCACCGCAAAGCCCGCGGCCGCCAGCAGCGCCGGCACGTCCACGCCCAGCTGGCAGCCGCCGGCCAGCGGCCCCACAGCGGCTGCAGGCGCCGCTGCCAGCGCCGCACCGAGGCATCGGGCGCGAGCCCATGCTCGGAGAACAGCAGCTTGCCGCGGGCGAAGAGCGACCGCGCGGATTCGAAGCTCAAGTGATAGTCGGGCGGCTTGCCCTTTCGGGCTTCTGCAACCTGCCGCCGCGCCGCCCTGACGGCTGAGCCGCGCCTCGAAACTTCGATCACGGCCTTCATGGGGCACTCCAGCTGTTCGATCACTGCCCTTGCGGCGGCTGCCACAGCTCCACCTTGTTGCCGTCGGGGTCGGTGACCCAGCCGAACTTGCCGAACTCAGACTCCTCCGTCTTCTCGTCGACCGTGCAGCCCTCGGCCCGCAGCACAGCCAGCAGCGCCGCGAGGTCGTGCACACGGAAGTTGATCATGAACGGCGCGGTGCTCGGGGCGAAGTATTCGGTCGACGCCGGGAATGGGCTCCACACGGTGGTGCCTGTACCGGTGGGGTTTTCCGGGCCATTCCAGCGGAAGACGCATCCGCCCCAGTCCTCGACCGCCAGGCCCAGATGAGTGCGGTACCACTCCGCCAGCGCCTTCGGGTCGGGGGATTTGAAGAAGACACCGCCTAGGCCGGTGACGCGCTTCATGAGGCCGCCTCCTTCGAGAGTGTTGTGAGATACGTGCTGCCGGGGATTGGCCAGGAGCACCCCGAGGTCGGTGCCGATGCCCAGCGCATCATTGACAGATGAGAGCGCGAGCCGGAAGCGATGAGGACGGTGGCCTCGAAGATCGCGCGGACGGGGAAGCCTTTGGCTGCCGTGGCAACAACCGGGCAACGCCTGGTGACGTCATGGCGTTTGGGCTGAGGCGCCAAGCCTCGTGGAGTCGCCCCTCGAGCGGGAGGTCAGGCCTTGGTCAGGCCTCAGCGCGCAGCGGCTCACGAATGCCCACCTGCTACGCGACATGCCGAGATGATGTGTTCGCTAGAACTGGTCACCGGAGAACCCTCCCAGTCACCGTGTTGCCAAACAACTTCGAGGCCGTTGTGAGCGAGGAGGGTCAGGAGCTCTTGAGGGTGCGTGAACCGGCACGTGATGCGTGTCTGGCGTACATGGGGCTGCGAACCGATCGTCCAACGACGGAAAGTGGTCCAGTACATCAACTGAAGGACTGGGTCATACGACTGGGTACCGGTGACCTCAACAAGGCTTCCCTCCGTACTTGTGTACGAGTACCAGTGCTCCTCGGACTCTCTGAGGCTGAGATCATGGCCTGATGGATTCCGCGTTTCAAAGACGAACAAGCCCGACGCGGCAAGGTGTTCACGCGCGACCTGGAGGAGTGCTTCCTGATCCTCGCGCGTCAAAAGTGCCTGAAAAGCATTCCCTGTGAGGAGGATGAGGTCATAGAGGCGGCCGAGTCTTAGCGTACGAATGTCGCCGTGGAGCCAGGTGATGCGCACGCCGAGACCGCTTGCCTTGATCCGTGCGTGCTCGAGCATGTGGCGGGAGAGATCAACACCTGTCACATCCTTGCACTCGGCTGCGATCGGGACCGTAATCAGCCCTGATCCACACGCCAAGTCGAGTACGGAGCCACCGCAGCGGCGCGCCAAGCTGCAGTAGAAGGGGAGCCGCTGCCGCGTTGCCTCGACTTCCTCAAGGTCGTAGTTGCGAGGGTCCGTGAAGTCCTCGAGATTGGCGGCTGCATCTGAGAGTCGTGACATCGCCGAGGCGCCTCCTCATGAGGCACAACGTGCGAGCTGAGGCGACCCGCGAGGCAGGACGCCCTGGCGCCGTGCAGGACCATGGAGCCTGCGACTGCCCTGCGCGGCGCCAGGGTGGCCTGCCTCGCGGCTTCGCCACTCGAGCGACGGGCTAGGCGTCACGCCCCACCCTCACCGTTAGGTCAGATTGACCCAGATGTGCTCGACTCGAATTCGGCGATTCGCGCCAGTGCGGAAGTCGCAGTCAACGTGGGCATGGCTAGAGTGGGCTACCACATACAGCGAGGTGGTTAACTTGATCCAAACGATGTCGTTGGCTGAGACGCTGAGGCTCTTGGACATTACGCGATGGTCATCGACCCAGTACGCAGCGCTGGAGTCATGGCGGTGCTCATCCACGACAGTGGCGGTCTCAATCCCATCCCAATAGTGCTGAAACAAGTCGAAGTGAACTTTGAGTTCCAACTCAGCATGCGTAGATGTATACCAGTGGTCGTGGGCACTCACGGCGACGTTGCCCTGGAAGTCGATGTGAGGCTCGACTAGGAGTTCTCCAGCGCGGGGCGGAAAGTAGTAGAACCACAAAGTACATAGTTGCGTGCCGTAGGCGACGGCCGCCAAGCCCCAGCCATCGCCAGTCTGATGGCTCTCGATGTTGACCTCCCCAAGAGCGAGGTTCAGGCCACACGTCTCCGCATTGCCCCAACCCTCCCAAGCCGGCGGAAATATCCAGGTGTGCGATCCAGCGAGTGCAGCAACGTTCTGCATCAGCAGCGGGTCCTTGCGGCCGCGCCTCGAAGGAGGAGGTTCTATTTTGCCCAGCTCCTCGTGTGCTTTCCGGAACTGCTGGGCCTCTCGCGCTGACTCCTCCTCCAAGACCTGAACGTTGATTCCAGCCTTGGCGAGCGAGGCCTTGAACCCCTCGTCACTGCGGCCGAGCTTCCTCAGGACTTCCAGCTGCCGCCGCTGTTCCTGCGCCTGGTATTTCCAGATGGCTTCGTCATCCTGCCGGAACTCCTTCAGTTGCGCTAACAAACGCTCCTTCATCTGAGTCTCCTTGAAGTCGAACGAGGGCATTGAATGCTAGCGCGGGCGACTGCCGTCGTCGAGTAAGCGGAGTCGAACATGGAGTCGATGCGGTGTCCTCAAAGGCGGCGTCATCGCCTGGACGACTTGAACTGATCCGCGCGGCGGCGCTGGCCTGACTCTGGCCTTCCAAGGGGGCAGATGACGAAACAGCGTTTCATGTTAGGTCTCCATGCAGGGAGCCGTGCACTGACGCCGCTGCGATGTGCGGCCTAACGTTCGAGATGAAGCGCCCAGAGCGGACGGCTGCCTTGCCCCGCGGGACCGACAATGACCCCAGACGGTTCCGCGGGCAAGGCAGCCAGCCGTGGCTTGAGGGGCCGGGTGCCGGCCCGTCCAGCCTGATCCTAGAAACGGCAGTTGAGGCCGATCAAGCACCGAAAAGACCTTCCTGCACAAGAGCTTGCAATGGGCGCTGATGTCACCCATCCGGAACTGCTCCGCAGTCGCCGAAATCGGCCGGAAACCCGCATGGATACTCGCTTGTTGCCGTTTCCGTCGGCCGCCAACTGCGGTTTCTAGGCTGATTCGGCATACGGGCAGCGGTGGAGGTCAGGGCGTGCGTCGGCCCCTCACCGCCACCCCACCCGCCCCAGCATCCCCATCACCTCCCGAAACGCCCCCATCCCCACACCGCCGCTCGCCAGGTCCAGCACGTGGCTGCGGGCGTAGTAGGGGCTGAGGTCCAGCCCCACACCCAGGCCGAAGATGCGCGTGCTGGCATCGAGGCCGGCGGATGCGCTCGCCTCGGCGCGCGCCACCACCTCGCGCAGGTGGTGATCGAGGTAGTGCCGGTCATTGGCCTGGTGCGTGGCGCTGTCCATCGGCGAGCCGTCGGAAACCACCAGCAGCAGCCGGCGTGCGAAGCCGGCGCTCATCGCATCAGCCCCCGGCGGCTGCTCTTGCGCCCACGCAGCCTGGCGGGCCAGCGCCCATTGCACGGCCTCGCCGTCCAGGCCTTCGCGGAAGAGGTCGGCTTTCAGCAGCGCAGCCATGGCGGGGCGGGCGCGGCGCCAGGGGGTGTGGGCGGCCTTGAAGACGATGTGCAGCGCCTCGTTCAGCCGCCCGGGGTGGCGTGGCCGGCCGGCGCGTTGCCAGTCGCGCGCGGCGCGGCCGCCGCTCCAGGCGCTGGTGGTGAAGCCGAGCACTTCGCATGGCACGCCGGCCATCTCCAACGCGCGCGCCAGCACGTCGGCCAGCACGGCCACGTGCGGCGCGTGTTCGCGCATCGAGCCCGAGCAGTCGATCAGCAGCGTGAGCAGCGTGTCGCTGGCACGCGGCTCGATGCGCTCGCTGCGGAACAGGCGCCGCTCGGTGGGCGAGGCCACCAGTTGCGCCAGGCGCGCCCCGTCGATGCGGCCTTCTTCCATCGCGCCCTGCCAGCCCTCCACCGCCGGCCGCGCCAGCAGCGCGCGCAGGTCGCGCGCCAGGTGTGCGAGGTTCAGGCGCGCAGCTTCGATGCGCGCGTCGAGCTCCGCGCGCAGGTCCTGCAGCTGCGCGGCGCGCGCCAGCGCGGTGGCGGGGGCTTCGCGGTCGTAGGCGGTGGTGAAGATGCGGTAGCGCTCGCCGGAGGTGGCCAGGAGCAGGCTGGTGCCGCTGGCGGCGAGCGCGGCGCGTTCTTCTTCGAAACCAGCGTCGGGCGGTTCGATCCAAAAGTTGAAGGCGACGTGGCGGCGGTCTTCGTCTTCGTCGCCCTCGACGTCGTCGCCGTCGGCATTCAGGCCAGCGCCGTCGCCCTCTTCTTCATCGGCACTGGCCAGCATGTGCGCCACATGGCGGGCGATGGCCCAGGCGTGCGCGGCGAAGGCGGCCTGGTGATGCAACTTGCGGCGCAGGCCCGCCAGCGGCACGCCGAGCGCGGGGCCCAGGCTCGCTCGCGTGGCTTCGAGCAGGCCCTCGTCGGGCTCGACGGCCGGCTCGCCGGTGAGGCGCGCGCGCACCATCTGCACGATGCAGTACACCAGCAGCCCGCGCGCCGTGGCCGTGTGGCCGGCGGCGTGGTAGTTCAGCGACCAGGCCTCGAAGCAGCGCGAGAGGTTGTGCGCCAGGCCCGGCATGGCCAGCGTGCGGATGGCCAGCGCTTCCACGCGCAGTTGCTCGAAGACTTCGAAGAGCATGCGCGCGGCCGGGTGCGAGGTGCCCTCGGCTTGCGCACCTGCGGCCGCAGCCTGGCCCAGCAGCCGTTGGTGCAGCGCGGCGTCGCTCAACAGCAACCGCAGCGCAATGCCATCGGCCGCGCCGCGAAAAACGGTGAAGTCGCTGGTGCTCTCCAGCGGCGGCTGCAGGTGCGGCGCCCAGCGCGGCAGCGGCCGCGCGCCGTGGAACACGCGCCGCGCGCGGTAGTGCAGCTCGCGCCGGCCGCTCAGCGCGCGCATCGTGGCCGCAGTCAGCGCCTCGATGGCCTCCTGCCGCCGCGCGCGCGCCTGCACCTGTGCCGCACCGACAGCACCGCCAGCACCGCCACCCATTTCGTCAGAGTGCACCACGCTCCCCGTCGCGGCAGGCGCTGCCCCGCTGCGGCCCCATTGTGTGGCGGCGAGCAGCGCAGGGCCGAGGGCGGCGCGAGCCCGAAGGGATCGCGCATCCAAAACTGACTCGCGGCGATTGTCTGAGCGGAGCGCGCGTTTTCGCGCGCGCAGCGAGTTCCGCCGCGCGCCCTCGGGCCGAGCAGCAGAGCGCAGTTGGTGCCGAAGGCACCAACCGCCACACCCTGGGGCCGCAGCGGGGCAGCGCCTGCCGCGACGCGCCGCAACGCGCGAAGCAACGACCCATGCAGCGCCTCACCTCGCCCAACCACACCTCACGCCGCAAACAACCGCACCTGCGAAGCCTCCAGCCCCAAGCTCACCGCCTCACCCACGGCAAACCGGCCTATCCCCGCCAGGTGCGGCTGGTCCACCGCCAGCCGGTGCTCGCCCACGCGCACCCGGTACCGCGTGAACTCGCCGACAAACTCGCTCGCCTCCACCGTGCCCGGCAGCCACAGAAACCGCCCGTCGCGCGCGGCATCGGCCGCCTCCACCCGCAGCGCGTGCGGTCGAAAGCTCACGAGCAGTGGTTGCCCCTCCGAAGGCACCTCGGCCGCACCCCCGCCATTCGCCGCAGCACCCTCGCCCACCAGCGCCGCCTCCGCAGAAAGCGCCAGCTCACCCACCCCGTCCACCTCCAGCAGCACACGCCCCTCGCGCCGCTCGCGCACCCGCGCCGGCAACAGGTTCATCGTGCCCACGAAGCCGGCAACGAACGGGTTCACCGGGTCGTCGTACAGCGCGCGCGGCGTGCCCACCTGCTGCACCACGCCCTTGTCGAGCACCGCCATGCGGTCGGCAGTGGTCATCGCCTCTTCCTGGTCGTGCGTGACGAAGATCGTGGTCAGCGCCAGCCGCCGCTGCATCGCCAGCAGCTCCTGGCGCATCTGCACGCGCAGCGTGCGGTCCAGGTTCGACAGCGGCTCGTCCAGCAGCAGCACCTGCGGCTCGATGACGATGGTGCGCGCCAGCGCCACGCGCTGCTGCTGGCCGCCCGAAAGCTGGTTCGGCCGCCGCTGCGCGAAGCTCGAAAGCCCCACCAGCTCCAGCGCGGCGCCCACGCGCCGCTGCTGCTCGGCCTTGGGCACCTTGCGCTCCACCAGCCCGAAGGCCACGTTGTCCCACACCGTCATGTGCGGCCACAGCGCGTAGTTCTGGAACACCATGCCGACGTTGCGCTGCCAGGGCGGCAGCGCGCCCACGTCCTGCCCGTCGATCAGCAACTGGCCGCTTTGCTGCCGGTTGAAGCCCGCGATCAGCCTGAGCAGCGTGCTCTTGCCCGAGCCCGAAGGACCCAGCAGCGCGAAGAACTCGCCCGGGGCGATATCGAGGCTCACGTCCTTCAGCACCTCGGTGCGGCCGTAGGCCAGCCGCACGTTGCGGCACACCACGCTGACCCTCTTCATGCCTTGATCCCCGAGCCTGATGCGGCCGATGCGGCCGATGCTGCCGATGCCGCCACCGCCATGGGCCGCAGCGGCGGCGCTTCGTCATGCACCGGCCGCGCCACCAGCCGCTGGCCGGTGCGCTCCACCACGATGTGCGAAAGCCACGTGCCCAGTGCCACCACGCCGATGGCCAGCACGCCCAGCGCGGCGCCCGGCCCGCGGCCGGCCACGCTTTGCATGTACAGGTAGATGCCGTAGCTCATCGGCGCCTGCGAGTCGGCCGACACCAGCAGCAGCGTGGCCGAGAGCTCCACCGCCGCCGTGATGAAGCTGGTCACGAAGCCGGCCAGGATGCCGCCGGCCATCAGCGGCACCACCACGCGGCGGATGGTGGCGAGCTTGGTCGCGCCCAGGTTCTCGGCCGCCTCCTCCAGCGACACGTGCACCTGCTGCAGCGCCGCCACGCACGAGCGCAGCGCGTACGGCAGCCGCCGAACGGCATAGGCAATCATGATCATCACCCAGGTGCTGGTCAGCAGCACCTCGGTGCCCGGCAGCATGAGCCCCTTGAACAGCCGCAGGTAGCCGATGGCCAGCACGATGCCCGGCACCGCCAGCGACGCGGTGGCGATCCAGTCCAGCCACTGCCGCGCCGGCAGCCGCGTGCGCAGCATGAGGTAGGCGATGGTCACCCCCAGCACCACGTCCAGCAGCGCGGCGAGCCCGCAGTACACGAGCGTGTTGCGGATCATGCCGCCCGAGTCCTGGAACACGGTGGCGTAGTGCTGCAGCGTGTAGGCGTCGGGCAGCGGCGCGAAGCTCCACACCTTCGCAAAGCTGAGCAGCAGCACGCCGATGTGCGGCGACAGCGTCAGCAGCAGCACCAGGCCGATCCAGCCATAGGCCGCCGCCGAGCCCAGCGGCGCGAGCCGCCGCCGCTGCAGGCTGGTGCCGCCTTTCTGCAGCGTGCTGTAGTCGCGGCCGCGCAGCGCCTGCGCCGACAGCGCCATCGCGGCGATCGAAAAGCCGATCATGATGACGCTGATGACGTAGCCCAGCGGGTCTTCCAGCCCCACCTGCGTGATGCGCAGATAGGCCTGCGGCGCCAGCAAGTTGGTCTGGCCCATCACCAGCGGCGTGCCGAGGTCGTCGAACACCTTCACGAAGACCAGCGACGCCCCGGCCACGAAGCCCGGCGCGGCCAGCGGGAAGATCACGCGCGCGAACAGGCGCCAGCCGCGGCAGCCCAGGTTCATGGCCGCCTCTTCCATGGCGCCGTCGATGTTGCGCAGCGCCACGGTGAGGTTCATCAGGATGAACGGGAAGTAGTGGATGGCCTCGACGAAGACCAGGCCGTTCAGCCCCTCCATGATCGGCAGCGTGAAGCCGAACCACTCGTCCAGCAGCAGGTTCACCGTGCCCGAGCGGCCGAAGATCAGCTGCAGCGCCACCGCGCCCACGAACGGCGGCATGATCAGCGGCAGCACGCCCAGCGTCTGGATCAGCAGCGCGCCGCGGAACTCGAAGCGCACCGTGAAGTAGGCCAGCGGCACGGCGATCAGCGCCGCCCACACCGCCGACATCACCGCCACGTACAGGCTGTTGAGGAACGCCTCCTTCATCAACCCCTGCGAGAAGAAGGCCGCGAAGTGCCCGAGCGTGGGCGCGCCGTCGGCATCGGCGAAGGCGGCGTGAAACACGCGCGCCACCGGCAGCACGAAGAACAGCAGCAGGAACGCCAGCACCAGCGCGCCGGCGATCCACAGGCCCGGGCGCGCCCGGGCCGCCGGGGCGCTACTTGGCAAGCGCCAGCGCCTGCTCGGCCAAGCCGCGCGCGCGCTCGTAGTTGCTGCGCGCGCTCTTGTTCCAGTGGTCTTCCAGGCCGGTGATGCGCTTGTTCACCGCGGCGTCCTTCTTGTCGGCGGCGAAGACGGCGAGGAACTCCTTGTCGGCCACCTTGCCCGCGTCGACCACCGGCGTGTAGGCGGCCTCGCGCGCCTCTTTCAGCAGCGCGGCGCCGCGGGCGTTGGGCTTCTTGGCCAGCGCCGCGTCGGCGGCGTGGATGGCCTTGGTGGCGGCCTGCAGCTCCTTGATGCGGAAGGTGACGGTCTGATCGAACAGCGACGAGACGACGTTGTAGCGCGACTCGGAGAGGTCGGAGTCGAACTGCACCTTGGCGCGCTTGGCGATCTCGAACGGGTTCGGGTAGCCCGCGGGCGCCTTGCCACCCATCGCCTCGGGCGGCAGGATCGGCAGGCGCGAGATCTTCGGCTCGTACAGCAGCTGCTGGCCTTCCAGCGACACGGTGTAGGTGATGAACCGGCGCGCCTCGTCGGCGTTCTTGCCGCCGGCCACCAAAGCGATGTTGGCCGGCACCACGGCGGTGACATCGGGGTAGTGGAACTCCACCGGAAAGCCGCTGGCCTTGCCCGCGAGGCCGAAGAAGTCGATCACCAGGCCGATGCCGAACTGGCCGTTGTTCACGCCGTCGGGCACGCCGAAGCTGCGCTCGGTGACGGCAGCGCAGTTGCCGGCGATCTGCAACAGCTGCGTCCAGCCCTTGTTCCAGCCCTCGCCTTGCAGCACCGTCTCCACCGTGAGGTGCGTGGTGCCCGAGCGCGAAGGCGAACTCGTCGCCACGTGGCCGAAGTACACCGGCTTGGTGAGGTCGGCCCATTGCCGCGGCGCGGGCAGCTTGTTGGCCGCCATGTAGCGCGTGTTCCACATGAAGCCGTAGCCGGCCAGTGCCTGGCCGAGGAAAAGGCCCTTGGGGTTGTTGATCGGGAAGTTGCCCACCTTGGCCGGCGCCGACTTGTTGGCCAGCTCGGCCACGTTCTGCAGCAGGCCGAGGCCCGCCAGCACCTCGAAGGCATCAGGCGCCGAGGCCCAGAACACGTCGGGCCGCTGGCCCACCGGCAGCTCGCGCACGTAGGCGATGCCTTGCACCGTGTTCTTGTTCAGGATCTCGACCTTGATGCCCGGGTGGGCCTTCTCGAACGCACTCTTGTAGGCCTGCGTCAGCTCCTTGGGGAACGACGTGACCACCGTCACGGTGCCGGCGAGCACCGGCGAGGCGGCGGCCAAGGTGGCCAGCGCGGCCACGGCGATCAGACAACGACGAATCAACATGGTCCAACTCCTCCTGCAGAACAAACACCCGCTTCGGCACAACGATACTCGGCCACCTGCCCGCGTTTGCGGCCCGGCGGGCTAATGCGGCACATCCACGGCCGGGGTTAACCCGAGTTCGCTGCCGAAGCAGCGCTGGAAGTACTCGGCGACGATCGGCTGCTCGGCCTCGTCGCACTTGTTGGCGAAGGCGAGGCGGAAGGCCGTGCCCACGTCGCCGAAGATCTCCAGGTTCTCGGCCCAGCTGATCACCGTGCGCGGGCTCATCAGGGTACTGAGGTCGCCCACCGCGAAGCCGCGCCGCGTGAGCGTGGCCAGCTGCACCATCGCGGCCAGCGTGTCGCGATGTTCTGCGCCGGCAAACGCGGGTACACGAGCGGCGACGATGGCCACCTCTTCATCGGCCGGCAGGTAGTTCAGCGTGGCCACGATGTTCCAGCGGTCCACCTGCGCGTGGTTCAGCCGCTGCGCGCCCTGGTACAGGCCGTTGAGGTTTCCGAGCCCCACCGTGTTGCTGGTGGCGAAGAGGCGGAAGAACGGGTGCGGCGCCAGCACGCGGTTCTGGTCCAGCAACGTGAACTTGCCGTCGCGCTCCAGCACCCGCTGGATGACGAACATCACGTCGGGCCGGCCGGCGTCGTATTCGTCGAAGACCAGCGCCACCGGGCGCTGCAGCGCCCAGGGCAGCATGCCCTCCTGGAACTCGGTGACCTGCTTTCCTTCCCGCAACACCACGGCGTCGCGGCCGACGAGGTCGAGCCGGCTGATGTGGCCATCGAGGTTGACGCGGATGCACGGCCAGTTCAGCCGCGCGGCCACCTGCTCGATGTGCGTGCTCTTGCCGGTGCCGTGCAGGCCCTGCAGCAGCACGCGCCGGTTCTTCACGAAGCCGGCCAGCAGCGCGCGCGTGACGTCGGGCTGGAAGCGGTAGGCCGGGTCGACCTCGGGCACGTGCTCGTCGCGCTCGGCGAAGGCCATCACCTCGAGGGGCGTGTCGAAGCCGAACACGTCGCGCACGGCGACGGGCCGGGTGGGCCGAAGGGTTTGCAGGTCGGTCAACGCGGGGTCCTTCGGGCCGGAGGATTGCGGGGGGTGGGTTTGCGGGCGGGCGGCCTTCCGGCCGGCGGTCTGCCGGCAGGAGGCTTGCGCGCCGGGCTCTTCGGCGCAGGCGTCGATGCCGTGCGCCGCGGCACGGCAGCCGCGCCGTCGAGCGCAGCCAGCTGCAGCGCCGCGCGGCGCAACGCGGGCAGCACCTGCGCGGCACGATCCGCCGGCATGCGCATCGCCGGCGCCTGCACGGCCAGGCACAGCGCGGCGCGTTCGCCCTGCGCCGCAGGCACCGGCACCGCCACGCACACCAGGCCGGGCAGGAACTCCTCGCGGTCGAGCGCGTGGCCTTCGCGCGCGATGCGCTCCAGCTCGGCTTGCAGCGCGGCGGGCTTCGTCAACGTGGCCGGCGTGAAGGCCTGCAGCGGCGTAGCGGCCAGCAGGCGCTGGCGTTCGGTCTCGGGCATCTGCGCCAGGAACAGCTTGCCGCTGGCCGAGCAGTGCACCGGCACGCGCGAGCCCGGCTGCAGGTAGAAGCGCAGCGGCGCGGCGGTCTCCACACGGTCGACGTACAGCACCTCGCCGCCGGCCAGCGTGGTGAGGTTGCAGCTCTCGCCCAGTTCGTCGACCAGCGCGCGCAGCACCTGGTGGCGCGCACCGTGCAGGCCGCTGTTGAGCAGCACGCTCTCGGCCAGGCGGCGCAGGCGCGCACCGGCGCCGTACTGGCGGCCGTCGCCTTCGCGCTGCAGCAGCCCCGCGCCTTCCAGCTGCTGCAGCATGCGGTGCACGGTGGCCTTGGGCAGCGCGGTGGCGTCGGCCAGCGCCTGCAGCGAGTGCGGGCCCTCGCGCCCGGCGATGTGCTCCAGCAGCGCCAGCAGGCGCAGCGCCGGCGTGTCGCCTTGCACCTCGGCCACGGCGCGGCGGTGCGCAGCAGCCGGCGCCGGGCGCCGGGCGGGCTTCGAGGTGGCGGGGGCAGGCATGGCGCGCCGATGGTAGCGCCGATCCGCGCCCGGATTCCGCCTTCCGGAATCCAGCGTTCCGGTTTCCGGGATGGGTCGTTATGATCGCCGCACACGACTTTTCACCTCTGCCCGGAGACCTTGCCATGAACTCGCCCGAGAACATCGCCGCCCGCACGGTGGCCAGCGGCCTGACCCGCATGACGCCCTCCGAGGCGTTCGTCGAAACGCTGGTGGCGCAGGGCGTGGACACCCTGTTCGGCATCATGGGCAGCGCCTTCATGGACGCGATGGACATCTTCGCGCCGGCGGGCATCCGCCTCATCCCCGTGGTGCACGAGCAGGGCGCGGGCCACATGGCCGACGGTTATGCGCGCGTGAGCGGCCGCCACGGCGTGATCATCGGCCAGAACGGCCCGGGCATCAGCAACGCGGTCACGGCGGTGGCCGCCGCCTACTGGGCGCACAGCCCGGTGGTGGTGATCACGCCCGAGACGGGCACGCTGACGCAAGGCCTCGGCGGCTTCCAGGAAGCGCAGCAGCTGCCGATGTTTGCCGAGTTCACCAAGTACCAGGCGCACGTGAGCAACAGCGAGCGCATGGCCGAGCTCACCGCGCGCGCGTTCGACCGCGCGCTGCTGGAGCTGGGGCCGACGCAGCTGAACATTCCGCGCGACCTGTTCTACGGCGACATCACGGTGGAGATTCCGAAGCCGATCCGCATCGAGCGCGGCGCCGGCGGCACCGAGGCGCTGAAGGCCGCGGCCGACTTGATTGCGGCGGCCAAGCGGCCGGTGATGATCAGCGGCGGTGGCGTGGTGATGGGCAACGCCATCAAGGACGCCATCGCGCTGGCCGAACGCATCGGCTGCCCGGTGGTCAACAGCTACCAGCACAACGACAGCTTCCCGGCCAGCCACAAGCAGTGGTGCGGGCCGCTCGGCTACCAGGGCAGCAAGGCGGGCATGCGGCTCATCGCCGAAGCCGACGTGGTCGTTGCGCTCGGCACGCGGCTGGGGCCCTTCGGCACGCTGCCGCAGTACGGCATGGACTACTGGCCGAAGAACGCCAAGCTCGTGCAGATCGATGCCGATGCGAAGATGCTCGGGCTGGTGAAGAAGGTCGATGTCGGCATCTGCGGCGACGCGGGCGCCGCGGCGCGCGCGCTGCTCGAGCTGCTGGCCACTCGCACGCTGGCCAGCGACAAGGCCGAGCGCGCCGCCAAGATCGCCGCCGAGAAGGCCGCGTGGGAGAAGGAGCTCGGCGAGTGGACGCACGAGCGCGACGCGTACAGCCTGGACATGATCGAAGAGGCCAAGGGCGAGAAGCCTTTCAGCGGCGGCCAGTGGCTGCACCCGCGGCAGGTGCTGCGCGAGCTGGAGCGCGCGATGCCCGCGCACGTGATGGTCTCCACCGACATCGGCAACATCAACTCCATCGCGCACAGTTATCTGCGCTTCGAGGAGCCGCGCAGCTTCTTCGCGCCGATGAGTTTCGGCAACTGCGGCTATGCGCTGCCCACCATCATCGGCGCCAAGGTGGCGGCACCCCACCGCCCGGCCATCAGCTACGCCGGCGACGGCGCGTGGGGCATGAGCATGAGCGAGATCATGACCTGCGTGCGCCACGACATTCCGGTCACGGCCGTGGTGTTCCACAACCGGCAGTGGGGCGCCGAGAAGAAGAACCAGGTCGACTTCTACAACCGTCGCTTCGTCGCCGGTGAGCTCGACAACGCCAGCTTCGGCGGCATCGGCCGCGCGATGGGCGCCGAGGGCATCACGGTGGACAAGCTGGAAGACGTGGGCGCGGCGTTGAAGCGCGCGATCGATCTGCAGATGAACGCGCGCAAGACCACGGTGATCGAGATCATGTGCACGCGCGAGCTGGGCGATCCGTTCCGCCGCGACGCGCTGGCCAAGCCGGTGCGCTTCCTGCCGAAGTACAAGGACTTCGTCTGACGACAGCGATGGCGGCGACCGGCGTCGCTGGGGTGGTGGTGGACGGGTCGCCGCCGCCGGTGGCTTCGATCACCGGTTATGCGCATCCGCGGCTGCAGCAGTTGATCGAGCGGGCGCAAGCCGCCGCCCGGCGGGCCGCCGCGCCGCAGGTCATCGCCCTCGTCCACCCCTGCGACGCGCATGCGCTGCGTGCCGCCGCGGCAATGGTCGAGGCCGGCATCGCGCGACCCATGCTGGTGGGCGAACCCGAACTCATCGCCCGCGCGGCCGCGACGGCCGAAGTGGACGCCGGCCGCTTCGAGGTGGTGGGCACGAGCGCACAGCCCAAGGACGCGGCCGCCCGTGCTGTGGCCCTGGCGCGCGACGGCGCAGCCGCCGCGCTGATGAAGGGCTCGCTGCACAGCGACGAGTACCTCGGCGCCATCATCAGCCGCAGCGGCGGCTTGCTCGTGCGCGACACGCGCGTCACGCACGCCTTCTTGTTCGACCTGCCGCGCTATCACAAGCTGCTGGCGCTGGCCGACTGCGTGGTGAACGTGGCGCCCAAGCCGCGCGCCAAGCACCACATCCTCGCCAACGCCGTGCAACTGCTGCACACGCTGGGCGTGGCCGAGCCCAAGGTGGCGGTGGTGACGGCGGTGGAGACGGTGACCGAGGCCATCCAGGCCACGGTGGACGCGCGGCTGCTGGTCGAGGCTTCGCTGAACGGCGAGTTCGGCCCGGTGATCGTCGAAGGGCCGTTCGGCTTCGACAACGCCTTCTCGGCCGAGGCCGCGCGCATCAAGGGCCTGAAGTCGCACGTGGCCGGCGACGCCGACCTGATGGTGATGCCCGATCTGAACGCCGGCAACATGCTCTACAAGAGCTTCGTCTACGTGGGCGGCGCGGAGTGCGCAGGGCTCGTGCTGGGCGTGAAAGTGCCGGTGATCCTCACCTCGCGGGCCGATTCGCAGCTGTCGCGGCTGGCGTCGGTGGCGCTGGCGGTGTTGGCGGGGCGGGGTGAGGTGGCCGAAGACTGAGCGCGGCCTGTCGCGGTCTGTGAGTCAGCGTCTTGGCGCCCGCGGTGTTTCGGCGACGCGTCATCGTCTCCAGAGGGTGGTGGCGGCAAGGCAGCGGGCGGCACGGCGGCGGCGCGCAGAGCCGGCGGTCGGCCGCGTTGCGGCCGACTCCCCTGCGGTGCTCAGGCTCCTGGCCCGCGCCCGAACTCGCTCCGCTCGCTTCGCTCGCTGCGCTCAAACAATGGGCGCGAGTCAGATGTGGAGGCGCGCGAGTACGCGCGCGGCCAGGAGCCTTGCGCTC
>JAEUPC010000042.1 GCA_016789865.1 Rubrivivax sp. | reverse complement strand
CGACGAGATCGACTACCTGCTCGATGCGTTTGCCGGCAAGCTGAAGCGCAACCCCACCGACGTGGAGCTGATGATGTTCGCGCAGGCCAACAGCGAACACTGCCGCCACAAGATCTTCAACGCGAGCTTCACCATCGACGGGCAGGCGCAGGAACACTCGATGTTCCAGATGATCCGCCACACCGAGAAGACCTCGCCGCAGCACACGGTGGTGGCCTACAGCGACAACGCGGCGGTGATGGAGGGCAGCCGTGTGCAGCGCTGGGGGCCCGAAGGCTTCACCAACGCGCCGCGTTATGCCGCGCGCGACGAGCTGGCGCATGTGTTGATGAAGGTGGAGACGCACAACCACCCCACGGCCATTTCGCCCTTCGCGGGGGCGGCCACCGGGGCCGGCGGCGAGATCCGCGACGAGGGCGCCACCGGCCGCGGCGCGCGCCCGAAGGCGGGGCTGACCGGGTTCTCGGTGAGCCACCTGCACCTGGGTGAGCAGCCTGAACCCTGGGAGCGCGCCGCGCTCGGCCGGCCCGGCCACGTGGCCAGCGCGCTGGCCATCATGACCGAGGGGCCGCTGGGTGGCGCGGCGTTCAACAACGAGTTCGGTCGACCCAACCTCGGCGGTTATCTCCGCGTCTTCGAGCAGCCGGTGGCCGGCGTGCACCGCGGCTATCACAAGCCGATCATGATCGCCGGCGGCCTCGGCAGCATCAGCGCCACGCAGGTGGAGAAGAAGCGCTTCGCGGCCGGTACGTTGCTCGTGCAGCTGGGCGGCCCGGGCATGCGCATCGGCATGGGCGGCGGCGCGGCCAGCTCGATGGCCGCCGGCACCAACACCGCCGCGCTCGACTTCGACAGCGTGCAGCGCGGCAACCCCGAGATCCAGCGCCGCGCGCAGGAGGTCATCAACCACTGCTGGAGTCTTGGGCCCCCCATGCCCCCCGAGGGGGGCGGCGCGGCTTCGGAGCAGCCGGGCGCCGCGCCCGGCGATCACAACCCCATCCTGGCCATCCACGATGTCGGCGCGGGTGGGTTGTCGAATGCCTTCCCTGAACTGGTCGATGGCGCCGGGCTCGGCGCGCTGTTCGATCTCTCGAAGGTGCCGCTCGAAGAGAGCGGCCTCGCGCCGAAGGAGATCTGGTGCAACGAGAGCCAGGAGCGCTACGTCATCGCGCTGAACCCTGATGGGCTGCCGCTGTTCGAGCAGATGTGCGCGCGCGAGCGCTGCCCGTTCTCGGTGGTGGGTGTGGCCCGTGCCGACAGCGAACTCGTCGTCGTCGATCGTGGAGGCGGCGAGCGCGTGATCGACATGCCGATGGAGGTGCTGCTGGGCAAGCCGCCGCGCATGCACCGCGACGTCCAGCGCGTGGCGCGCGACGAGGCGCCGCTCGACCTGACGGGCGTGAAGCTGGAGCAGGTGGCGCGCGACGTGCTGCGTCACCCCACGGTGGCCAGCAAGCGCTTCCTCATCACCATCGGCGACCGCACGGTGGGGGGGCTCAGCCACCGCGACCCGATGGTCGGCCCGTGGCAGGTGCCGGTGGCCGATTGCGCCGTCACGCTGGCCGACTACACGGGCCTGGCCGGCGAGGCGATGAGCATGGGCGAGCGCACGCCGCTGGCGGCGCTGGATGCGCCGGCCTCGGGCCGCATGGCGGTGGGCGAGGCGATCCTCAACCTGCTGGCCGCACCGATCGAGCTCCCGCGCGTGAAGCTCAGCGCCAATTGGATGGCCGCCTGCGGTGAGCCGGGCGAAGACGCGGCGCTGTACGACACCGTGAAGGCCGTGGGCATGGAGCTGTGCCCGGCGCTGGGCATCGGCATCCCGGTGGGCAAGGACTCGTTGTCGATGCGCACGCGCTGGAGCGAGGGGGGCGCGGACCGTCAGGTCACCGCGCCCGTGTCGCTGATCGTCACGGCCTTCGCCACGCTGGCCGACGTGCGCGGCACGCTCACGCCGCAGCTGCGGCGCATCGAGCCCGCGGCGGGCGGCGTGGCCTGCGGCGACACCACACTCGTGCTGGTCGATCTGGGCGCCGGCCGCATGCGCCTGGCCGGCTCGATGTTTGCGCAGGTGCTGGGCGGCTTCGGCAGCCGCGCCGACGATGGCGTGCCTGATCTCGACGACGCGCAGTCGCTGAAGGCGCTGGTGACCGCCGTGAACGAACTGCGCGCCGCGGGCAAGATCCTCGCCTACCACGACCGCAGCGACGGCGGCCTGTGGGCCTGCGTGTGCGAGATGGCCTTCGCTGGCCACCTGGGCGTGAGCCTCAACGTCGACATCCTCGTCACCGAAGGCGACGGCATCGCCGACAGCCGCGCCGAGTATGGCGACAGCAAGAACTGGGCGGCGCAGGTCGGCGAGCGCCGCAACGGGCTGACGCTGAAGGCGCTGTTCAACGAGGAGCTCGGCGCCGTGCTGCAGGTGCGCACCGCCGAGCGCGACGAGGTGTTTGCCACGCTGCGCCGGCACGGCCTGGCGCGCCATGCGCATGTCATCGGCAAGCCCAACGACCGCGGCGTGGTGGAGGTGTGGCGCGACACCAAGTGTCGGTTCAGCGCGCCGCTTTGCGAGCTGCACCAGCAGTGGGACGAGGTGAGCTGGCGCATCGCGCGCCGGCGCGACAACCCCGCCGCCGCCGACGCCGAGCATGACGCCGCCGGCGACGCGGGCGACCCCGGCCTGCACCTGCACCTGAGCTTCGACGCCAGCCCGGCCGCGCTGCAGGCGCCGGCGGTGCACACCACCCGGCCGGCGCTGGCCATCCTGCGCGAGCAGGGGGTGAACTCGCATGTCGAGATGAGCTACGCGATGGCCCAGGCGGGCTTCGACACCTTCGACGTGCACATGAGCGACCTGCAGGCCGGCCGCGCGAAGCTGGCGCAGTTCCGGGGCCTGGTGGCCTGCGGCGGCTTCAGCTACGGCGACACGTTGGGGGCCGGCGAGGGCTGGGCGCGTTCGGTGCTGTTCAACCCGGCGCTGGCCGATGCCTTCGCGGTGTTCTTCAACCGCAACGATGTCTTCGCGCTGGGCGTGTGCAACGGCTGCCAGATGATGGCGGCACTTTCGCCGCTGATCCCGGGGGCGAGCGCGTGGCCGAAGTTCACGCGCAACAAGAGCGAACAGTTCGAGGCCCGGCTGTCGCTGGTGGAGGTGCTGGAAAGCCCGAGCCTGTTCTTTGCCGGCATGGCCGGCAGCCGCATTCCCATCGCGGTGGCGCATGGCGAGGGTTGTGCCGATTTCTCGCAGCGGGGTGATGCTGCTGCGGTGCAGCGCGCGCTGCGCTTCGTCGATCACCACGGCGCGGCCACCGAGCGCTACCCGTTCAACCCGAACGGCAGCCCGCAGGGCCTGACCGGGGTCACGACCGCGGACGGTCGCTTCACCGCGCTGATGCCGCACCCCGAACGAGTGTTCCGCAACGTGCAGCTGAGCTGGAGCGCGGGCCGCGACCTCGCTGCGCCGAGCCCGTGGATGCGCATGTTCCACAACGCCCGGCGCTGGCTGCGTTGATCGGTGCCGGCGTCGCCGCACATGCCCGCCCTCGGGTGCGCCCCCTAGGCGTGGCGCTGCAGCCCCCGACCTTCCTGCGCTAGCCTTGCGTGCATGACCACCGAGCTGACGGTCCGGCGCCTGTCGATCGACCTGGACACCCCCGTGCCGCGCCACTGGTGCGGTGGCGACGCGTTTCGCACCGCGCTGTTCAACGCGCTGTCGATGAGTTTTCCGGCCGGCGAGCAGCTGTTCATCGATTCGGTCAAGAAGGGTTTGGCGGCGCTGCCGGCAGAGCGGCGCGAGGCCTTCGGTGGTGAGGTGCAGGGCTTCATCGGCCAGGAGGCCACGCATCGACGCGTGCACGAGCGCTTCAACGCCCACCTGGCGGCGCAGGGCCTGGTGAATCACTGGGAGCGGCGCATCGCCGCGCGGCGCAAGCGGCTGCTGGAGCCGGTGAACGAGCCGCGCGCCTGGGTCGGCGTCACCGCCGCCACCGAACACTGGACGGCGATCTTCGCGCAGCACCTGCTGGCCCACCCGTGGTTGCTGCAGGGCGCCGAGCCGCGCCTCGTGGCGCTGTGGCAGTGGCATTCGGCCGAGGAGCTGGAGCACCGCAGCACCGCCTTCGACCTGTACCGCGCGCTGGGCGGCAACGAGAAGTGGCGCAAGCGGCTGTTTCGCATCGTCAGCTTCAACTTCGTGCTGGACACGGCGCGCCAGACGGTGAACAACCTGTGGCGCGACGGCACGCTGTTCAAGCCCGGCACCTGGGCCAGCGCGTGGCGCACGCTGTTCGGGCGCGAAGGGCTGGTGCGCTGCAGCGTGAAGCCTTGGCGCGAGTACCTGCGGCCCACCTTCCACCCGCAGCAAGGCGACGGCAGCGGCGGCCAGCGCTGGCTGGCGGCCAACGCCGCCCTCGTGCCGCCGGTGCGGCAGCCGGCCTGAATCGCCGGGCGCGGTTCACAGCGCCGGCTTCGCGACGCCTGCCAACCACCGAGGCCGCCACCGATGCACCCGGCCGCCCTGCGCGCGCATCGATTCGCCGAGCGCTTCGGCCTGCGCGTGCCGGTGTTGCTGGCGCCGATGGCCGGCGCCTGCCCGCCGGCGCTTTCGGCCGCGGTGGCGCGGGCCGGCGGCATGGCGGCGATGGGCGCACTGCTGCACGACGCGGCGGGTATCACCGCCTGGGCCGGCGAGCTGCGGGCGCTGCTGCCGGGTGGCCCGGTGCCGCTGCAGATCAACCTGTGGATTCCCGACCCCGAGGCGGCGCGCGATGCCGCGCACGAAGCGGCGCTGCGCGCCTTCCTCGGCCACTTCGGCCCGGCGGTCGACGCCGCGGCCGGTGGCGCGCGGCCGCTGGCGTTCGCCGCGCAGTGCGAGGCGCTGCTGGCCGCGCGGCCGACGGCGGTGTCGTCGATCATGGGGCTCTATCCGCTGGAGTTCGTGGCGCGCGCCAGGGCCGCCGGGGTGGCGTGGTTCGCCAACGTGACGACGGTGCGCGAGGCGCGGCTGGCCGAGGAGGCCGGCGCCGATGTGATCGTGGCCCAGGGTGCCGAGGCCGGCGGCCACCGCGGCGCCTTCGATGCCTCGCGCGCGCTGGACGAGGCGGTGGGCCTGTTCGCGCTGCTGCCGCAGGTGGTGGACGCGGTGCGTGTGCCGGTGGTCGCCGCCGGCGGCATTGCCGACGCGCGCGGCGTGGCTGCCGCGCTGATGCTCGGCGCGAGCGCGGTGCAGCTGGGCTCGGCATACCTGCGCTGCACCGAGGCCGGCATCGCGCCGGCGTGGGCTACGGCGCTGGCTGGCCTGGCGCCGGAAGACACGCGGTTGACGCGCGCGTTCTCCGGCCGCTGGGGCCGGGCGCTGGCCACCGACTATGTGCGCGCCGCCGCGCAGGGCACGGCCCCCGAGCCGGCACCCTACCCGGTGCAGCGCGGCCTCACCGCGGCAATGCGCAAGGCGGCCGAAGCCGCCGGCGACGTGCAACGCATGCAGGCCTGGGCGGGGCAGGGCGTGGGCCTGTCCGCCGGCGGCGGCGCGGGCGCGCTGACGGGCTCGCTGTGGGAAGGGGCGCTTGGGCTGCTGCGTTGAAGCGCGGGTGGGGACGCCCGCCGCACCCGACGAAGGCCCGAGGCCCTGGCCGGCGGCAAGCCGCCGGGCCAAGACGTCCAGAGGCCGAGGGGCCGGCGGGACGAGGGGCCGGCCGGCTCCTCGCCGAACGGAAGATGAATGAACGAAGGGCCCCGCGGGGCCCTTCGTCTTCCATGGAGGCGCCTGGCCGGCGCAAGCGACGCTCAGCGCATCTGCTCGATGCCGGCGATCACCCAGCCGCCCTCGGAGCCGCGCGGGCGCACCAGGTGCCAGCACTCGTCGAACGACTCGGGCGCGGCGCCCGGCGCCTCGACGACCTCACCGCGGTAGCGAACGCTCACCACCTGGCGGTCGGCCTCCTCGGCCACGTCCAGCACCTGGGCCTGGACGCTCTTGACCTCGGTGGCCTGCGCGGCCGGGCCGCGCTCGAGCAGGTCGACCTTCAGCTCGGCGAACATTTCCGGCGTCGTGAACTGGCGCAGGTCGTTGAGGTTGCCGGTGTCGTTGGCCGCCTGCATGCGGATGAAGATGGCCTTGGCGATGCGCTCGAAGCCTTCGCTGTCGAACGCCGCGGGCACGAAGGCGGCGGTGACGGCTGCGGTGCTGGCGGCAGCGAGCGGCGCCGGGCCCGCACCCGGCGCAGGCGCCCCCGGGGCGCCGAACGACGGCTCGGCTTGCCGCAGCAGCGGCGCGTCGGCGGCCGGCTGTGCGCGCGGCCAGGCGACCTGGGCGCCCGATGACGCAGCGCCGGCCCCGGCGGCGGCCCCGGCGAGTGCCGGCTGGCGGGCTGCGCCCCCGGCCATGCGGCGGCGCAGGAAGGCGAACAGCGCAACGGCGGCAACGACCACCAGCATGATCAGCATGAAGCTGGCCAACTCCTCGCCAAAGCCCAGGTGGCTGGCCAGTGCGGCCAGCCCGAGGCCGGCGGCCAGGCCGGCGACCGGCCCCAGCCACGAGCGCTTGCCCGCCGCGGCAGCGGCGCCGGGGGCCGCCGCGGCGGCCGGCGCAGCGGCCTGCTGGCCCGGTGCCGCGGTGGGCGCCTGCGCCGGCGGCGCGTTGGGGGCCGTGCGTTCGGGCATGCTGCGTTGTGTGCCGGTGGACTTGCCGCCGCCCAGGCGCTTGGCCTCGGCGTCCGAGGGCGCCAGCGTGGCGGCCAGGGCGGCCACCATGGCGCCGATCAACCACTGCTTCATCATCATCTGTGTGTCTCCGTGAGGTGCGGCCTGCCGGGCGATGCGCGGCGCCGCGACGGCGGGAGTGTCGGTCATCCGGCGCTGGCCGCGAAAGACCCCACGCCGTGTCCCCGATAGCATGCGCGCGGCGCGGCCCGGCGCGGCACACCTTGGGGAGGGCCGCCACGCGCCGCACCAGGGGCTGGCCAGGGGCCGGAGAACCATGAAGGCGCAGTGCGCGGGAGGAGCAAGAGCATGACCACGGTGCTGCTGTGGGCGGCGTGCTGGGGGTTGATCGTCATCGGGGTCATCGGCACGGTGCTGCCGGCGCTGCCGGGCACGCTGCTGGTGCTGGTGGGCATCGTGCTCGGCGCGTGGGCCGACGGCTTCACGCGCGTGGGCGGGGGCACGCTCGCGGTGGTGGGGGCGCTGGCGGTGCTGGCCTGGGCGCTGGACTACGTGGCCGGCTTGCTCGGGGCAAAGAAGGCCGGGGCCAGCCGCCAGGCGCTCATTGGTGCGGCCATCGGCACCTTCGCCGGCTTGCTGTTCGGGCTGGTGGGGGTGCTGTTCATGCCGCTGGTCGGGGCGGCCGTGGGCGAGTACCTGGCACGGCGCGACCACGAGCAGGCGGTGAAGGTGGGGCTGGCCACCTGGCTCGGCCTGCTCGCCGGCATGCTCACCAAGGTGGTGATCGCCTTCGTGATGGTGGGCATCTTCATCGCGGCGTTGCTGCCGTAGCGCCCCCGATCTGTCCGGGCGCTGGACGGGCGCTGGACGGGCGCTGGACGGGCGCCGCGCTGTCGCACCGCGGTGCCCGCCCGCGCAGATCAGGCGCCGATCAACCGGCCGACGAACTCGTGCAGTACCAATCGCACCTGGGTGTAGCCCGCCACGGTGGGCAGGAAGTCCATCAGCCGGGGCTTCATCCAGGGCTCGATGCCCATCGGCGCGGCCACCAGCTGCAGGTTCGTGCTGCCCAGCGCCGCCGCGCTGCGGAAGTTGCCCAGCGAGCGCGGCATGTGATAACCGTGCGTCACCAGCACGATGCGCTCGATGCCCTGCTGGCGCAGCAGCGCCACCGAGCGCAGCGCGTTCTCGCGCGTGTCGCGCGAGTCGCCCTCGGTCCACTTCAGCGGCCGGCCGAAGTCGCGCTCGGCCACGCGCGCGGCGATCTCCGCCTCGCTCTGGCCGGCCTGCGCGCCATGCGCCCGGCCGCCGGAGAACAGCACCGGCAACTCGGTCTGCCGTGAGAGCCACAGGCCGTAGCGCAGCCGCTCGATGCCGCGCGGAGGCAGCTCGGACACGCCGTACTCCGGGGCGAAGTCGCGGTGCCCGCCGCCCAGCACCACGATGGCGGTGCGCGGTGCCTTCTTCAGGTCGGCCACCTCGTTGGCGCTGAGCGAGCGCGTGGGCGGCAGCAGCCAGTGCGTGAGCGCCGTGCCGACGGCGGTGGTGCACATCGCCCACAAACCCAGGCACCCGATGCTCACCACGAACCAGGCGCGCACGCGGTAGCGCGCGAACAGGCGCGCGCCCAGCAGCACGATCACGAGGAACGGCACGGGGGGCATCACCAGCGCCTCGAGTGCCGGGCGCCAGTTGTCGATGCCCAGCCACAGCAGGAAGTCGTTCATGGCGTGCGGCCCACCCGCGGCGACCGCGGGCTGTACCGGGGTGTGTACTGATAATGGCCGCGAGTGTAAGGACACCGACCGCGCGGTCGACACGCGGTACCGCATGCGAAGGAGCCCGCCCGATGACCCCGATGTCCCCGACCAACCCTGCCGGCCCCCCTTCGGCGCTGACGCAGGAGACCATCACGCTGGCCGGTGGCTGCTTCTGGTGCCTGGAAGCGGTGTACGAGATGGTCGACGGCGTGCTGGCGGTGGAGAGCGGCTACAGCAACGGTCAGGCGCGCAACCCGAGCTACGAGCAGGTGTGTGGGGGCGGCACTGGCCACGCCGAGGTCGTGCAGGTGAGCTTCGATCCGGCGCGCATCACGCTGGCCGAGGTGCTGGAGATCTTCTTCCACATCCACGACCCGACGACGTTGAACCGGCAGGGCAACGACGCGGGGCCGCAGTACCGCAGCGGCATCTACTGGCATGAACCGGCGCAGGAGCCGGTGGTGCGCGCCGTCTTCGACCAGGCGCAGCAGGCCCATCGCGGGCGTGTGGTCACCGAGCTGGCGCCGCGCGCCAACTACTGGCGCGCCGAGGACTACCACCAGCACTACTTCGCCAACCACCCGGGGCAGGGCTATTGCTCGTTCGTCGTCGCACCCAAGGTGGAGAAGTTCCGCCGCACCTTCAAGGCTCGCTTGAAGGCGCAGGCCTGAGTCCCGGCGGCCCCCGGGCCGCGCGGTGACGCCCCCGTGCCCGGTGCTTGGCGCATGAGGCGCATTGGGTGCAACGGGCGCACTGGGCGCGCTCGGCGTGCGGCGCTCAGCGCAGCGAAGCGAAGGCGGTGGTCGGCTGCGGCTCGCCGAACAGCGCCTCGAGCGCACGGCGCACGCGCTGGCGAAGGCGGCGGCGCTCGGGGTCGGGGCCGGCGAGGCTGCTGAACAGCGGCGCGCGCAGCAGCCACAAGTCCACCGGCTCTTCGGCGGCACGCACCTGTTCGCACAGCCACTGCGCCTCGGCGCCCGCGAGCACACTGGTGGCATCGAGGAAGGTCAGCTTCAACGCCACGAAGGCCCGACGGGCCGCCACCGTGGCGGCGCGGTCCTGCGCGACACCGAAGCCGGCGGTGTAGTCGCGCGGGGGTGCCGACGGTGCCGAGGCCGCTGCCGCGCGTGCCGTCGGGGCAGCCAAGGACCGCAGCGCCGCGTGCTCGGTATCGGCCCAGGCCAAGGTGACGAGCGGGCCGGGGCCGCGTTGGGCGAGGGCTTTGCCTGGCAGGCGTTGAGGCATCACAGCGCTCCGAACTGCGAGCGGCTGTGCCGCACGGGGAAGTGGCGGTTCAAGCGCAGCAGCCGCTGCTCGGCCTCACGCTGCGAGCGCGCCAGCCCCACCAGGCTGAAGACATCGGCACGCAGGTGCCACAGCTCGCGCAGCGAGTGCGCGTGGTTGACGCGGTAGCGCAGGGCATGCGCCTCCTGGCCAGGCACGTCGGCCACGGCGTCGAGGAAGTCGCCGCGCACCGCCGGCAGGCGGTTCAGCGGCGGCGCGGCCTCCTGCGGCGCCGGCGCAAGCAGCCAGAACATCAGCCGCTGCCAGGCCGAATCGGGCGCATGGCGCAACGAGGGCGGCGAGGCGTCCAGGCCCGGGCTGTTCGTGCTGGGCCCGAGCGTGGAGCGCCGGCCGGCGCTGGGCGGGCGAATCAGACCCGCGACACCGCGAGAACGCGGCACGGGCGCGTGGCGACTGGTGGGGGTGGGCAGCATCGGCATGGGCGTGATATCGGGCACGTCGGCCGCGAACTTCAATGCGGCAGGAGCATGGTCGCGCTGGCCGCGGCAAGCCGATGCGTGGAACAGATGGCCCGAAAGCGGCCATTTCCGGGCGAACGGAAGGTGGCGGTCGCGAGCGGGAGGGCCTTCCCGGCGACCCCGGCCACCCTGGTTGCAGGACCACCGGGCGAGGCGGCAGCGCGGGCGGAGCCGGCGGCGCGGCGCCAGCCCAGGCGGCACCGCTGCGGCCGGCGGCCCGGCTACATCAGCATCGTGTTGCGGATGAGCCCCACCGCCAGCCCTTCGAGAGCAAACCCTTCGGTGCCCGGGGGCACCACGATGGTCTGGAACTCGGGGTTCTCGGGGATCAGCTCGATGCCGGCCTTGGTACGCCGGAAGCGCTTGACGGTGACGTCGTCGCCCAGCCGAGCGACGACGACCTGGCCGTTCTTCGCCTCGGTGGCCTTCTGCACGGCCAGCAGGTCGCCGTCGAGGATGCCGGCGTCGCGCATGCTCATGCCGCGCACTTTCAGCAGGTAATCGGGCCGGCGCTGGAACATCGACGCCTCGACGAGGAAGGTCTGGTCGATGTGCTCCTGCGCGAGGATGGGGCTGCCCGCGGCCACCCGCCCCACCAGCGGCAGCGTGAGCTGCGCCAGGCTGGGCAGCGGCAGCGCGTACTGCTTGCCGTACTGTGAAAGGCGCGCGGCGTTCAGCGCGCGCAGCGTGTCGCTCTTGAGGCGGATGCCGCGCGAGGTGCCGGGGGCCAGTTCGATGACGCCCTTGCGCGCCAGCGCCTGCAGGTGCTCTTCGGCGGCGTTGGCCGAGCGGAAGCCCAGTTCGGCGGCAATCTCGGCGCGCGTGGGCGGTGCGCCGGTACGCTCGATGGCGCTTTGCACCAAGTCGAGAATCTGCTGCTGGCGGGCGGTGAGCTTGGGGCTTTCGTCCATGGTGTGACAGGCTCTGCCCCGCGCGCCGGTGCGGGGTGCACCGTGGCGGGCCTTCGAGCTGGCTGTTTATCCAGTGGCTGTATTTTCATCCAGAAAGACCACGATGCCAAGCCTTCAAGCCCAACCGTTGCGCGCGGTGGTTGTCGTCATCGGCACCGGCGGCACGATCGCCGGGGCGGCCGAGAGCGCCACCGACCATGTCGGCTACCGCTCAGGCGCCATCGGCGCCGATGCGCTGGTGGCCGCCGTGCCGGCACTGGCCGGGCACGCCATCGAGGCCGAAACGCTGGCGCGGCTGGACAGTTGCGACATGGACCCGGCCACCTGGATGGCGCTGCGCGAGCGGTGCGCCGCTGCGCTGGCGCGGCCCGAGGTGGCTGGCGTCGTCGTCACCCACGGCACCGACACGCTGGAGGAAACCGCCTATTTCCTGCGCCGCACGCTGGCGGCTGCCAAGCCGGTGGTGCTGACCGCGGCCATGCGTCCGGCCACGGCGTTGTCGGCCGACGGGCCGCAGAACCTGCTCGATGCGGTGACGCTGGCCGAGTGGCCCGGCGCCCGCGGCGTGCTGGTGGCGTTCGGCGGGCAGGTCTTCGCCGGCGCCGACCTGCGCAAGGTGCACGGCTGGCGCATCGACGCCTTCTCTGCCGGCGATGCCGGTGTCGTGGGGGTGCTCGCCGATGGGCAGCTCAGGCGCTTTCGCGATTGGCCCGACGCGCCGCTGCACCCAGCTGCCCGCTCACTGCCGGAAGCTGCGGCCTGGCCCGTGGTCGATGTCGTCACCAGCCACGCTGGCGCGCGTGCCGAGGCTCTCGCTGCGCTGGTGCATGCCGGGGCGCAGGGCATCGTCATCGCCGGGACCGGCAACGGCACCGTGCACCACACCCTGCTCCATGCCGCGCGGCAGGCGCAGGCCGCTGGCGTGGTGGTGCGGCGCACCTCGCGTTGCCTGCTGGGCGGCGTGGTCGGCGCTCCGCCCCGGGCGCTGCCCTCGGCGGGCGAACTGACCCCGCCGCAGGCACGCATCGAGTTGATGCTCGATCTGATGATCGGGGCCGCGGTGGCGTGAAGCGGCGCTCGCCTTCAGCGGCGCGGGCCCGGCAGCGCCTGCGCCAACGCGAACGCGCGCCCTTCCAGGCGCACCACCAGCCATTGCCGTAGCCGCTGCTGGTCGGGCGCCGGCACGCGCCGCCAGTCGGCCACCAGCACCACGGGCTCGGCGCCTGCGCCGGCGGGTACCGCCTGCACACCCACCGAGACCGGGCCCAACGCGGGGTGCTGCGCCAGCAACTCGGCGCGCAGGCGCTGCAGGTCCGCTGCCAGCGCCGCCTGCGCCTGCTGCGCGCGCTGCAGGTGTTCGAGTTCGCCGCGCAGCGTTTCGCTTTGCTGCACCAGCTGCGCGAACTCGCCGCGGATCTCGCCCTTGATCTCGCGCGTGATGCCGCCCACGTCCAGCGGCTGGCCCGACGCCGAGCGCACCACCACCGCCGTCTGCGGAAAGCCGGTGCGTTGCAGCCGCTGCTGCACGCGGTCGGCCAGCTCGCCGGGGCGGCCGTCGCCGACCACGGTGAGCACGATCTCGCGGCGCTCGGCGTCGATGTCACTGCCCAGCACCGTGGCGCCGGCCTCGGCGGCAAGCTCCAGGATCACCTGGCGCGCCTGCGCCGTGTACGACTGCGCGCTCACCAGGCGCCAGGCGAGGTAGCCACTGGGCAGCACGAAGGCCACCAGCGTGGCCGTGGCCAGCCAGCGCCCGCGCGCGATGGAACTGCGGCTCACCTCGGGCGGCGTGCGCAGCTTCATCAGCTTGACGAACAGCAGCGTCGCCCAGGCGATGAAGACGCTGTTGATGGCGTACAGGTACAGCGCGCCGCCCAGCCAATCCCAGCGGCCCTGCGACAGCGCAAAGCCCGCGGTGCACAGCGGCGGCATCAGCGCGGTGGCGATGGCCACGCCCGGCACCACGGTGGACACGTTGTGCCGCGTCAGCGCGATGATGCCCGCGGCGCCACCGAAGAAGGCGATGAGCACGTCCCACAGCGTCGGGCTGGTGCGCGCCAGCAGCTCGGAGCCCGGCACCTCCAGCGGGCTGAGAGAGAAATACAGCGTCGAGGTCGCCAGGCTGATGCCGGTAAAGATGGCCAGGTTGCGCAGCGCCACCCGGATGAGCTCGAAGTCGCGGATCGCCAGCGCGTAGCCGATGCCGACGATCGGGCCCATCAGCGGCGAGATCAGCATCGCGCCGATGATCACCGCGGTGGAGTTGACGTTCAGCCCCACCGAGGCGATGAGGATCGCGAACATCAGCACCCACAGGTTGGTGCCGACGGCCTCCACGCCGCGGCGGATGTCGGCGTCGATCTCCTCGGGGTGGTCGAGGCCGCGGCGCAGGTTCAGCGCGCGCACCAGCGTGCGGTACAGCGGCAGCGGCCGGCGCACGGCCGGTGGGGGCGGTGGTTGCGGTGAGGGCGGTGGTTGCGGCGGCGGTGTCGAAGCGGCAGTCGGGTCCATCCGGGTCAATGTAGCGCGCCCCGCCACGCGAGCCCAACACGCGCCTACAGCCGCACGTCTTCGATGGTCTTGCCGATGCGGCTGCGCTCGGCGGCGTAGGCCATGAGGTGGCTTTCCGCCGAATCTTCGATCGACGACGAAAGCAGCGTGCGGTCTTGCTGCCCCACCGCCTGCAGCCAGTCCTTGAGCATGCGGTGGTCGCCGCCGCCGTGGGCGTCGGTCTTCAGGCTCCAGGTCTTGCGCTGGCCGCTGCGAAAGCTCGTGAGCGTGAAGCTCTCCATGTTGCCGACGATGTCGCCCATCGAGCCCATGATGCGCGTGCGCCGGCCCTCGTAGGACACATGCGCCTCCATCGAGAAGCCGGCCGTGACGCCGTTGCGGAACAGGATGTTCACCGTCAGGTGGTCGGGCTGGTCGTTGTCCATGCGGTAGACGCAGCGGCCGTAGTCGGTGTCGCGCAGCGATTGCAGGATGAAGTCGGACCACAGCCGGCGGTCCTCGGGCAGGTCGAACACGTACAGCCGCTTGCGGTCGCGCCAGTAGATCTGCAGCGCCGAGTACGGGCAATGGGGCTCGGCGGCGCAGCCGTCGGTGCAGCGTTCGGTGCTGCCCGGCGGCGCGTTGACCTGCGTGAACCACTTCAGGTTGCCGAAGCAATGCACGTTGTCGGCGTGGTCGCCCACCAGCCAGCGGATGATGTCGGTGTCGTGGCAGCTCTTGGCCAGGATGATGGGCGTGGAGGCGTGGCTCTTGCGCCACTGCCCGCGCACGTAGGAGTGGCTCATGTGCGTGTACTCGATCGGCTCGAGGTGCTGCACGCTGATCACCTGGCCGATGGCGCCGCCGTCGACCAGGGCCTTGAGTTCGCGGAAGTACGGCGTGTAGCGCAGCACGTGGCACACGCCGACGATGCGGCCGCTGGCGCGCGCGGCGGCCAGGATCTGGCGGCACTCGGGCTCGGTGGGCGCGATGGGTTTTTCCAGCAGCACGTCGTAGCCGCGCGCCAGTGCGGCCAGGCAGGGCGCGGTGTGCAGCCGGTCGGGCGTGGCGATGATCACCGCGTCGGCGAACTTCGGCTGCGCCAGCGCCTGCTCCCAGCCCGCGAACTGGCGCTCGGCGGCGACGCCGTGCGCGCTGGCCATGTCCTCCAGCCGCCGCCGCTGCGGCTCGGCCACGCCGACGATGCGCATCTCGCGCGGGCTCTCGATCGCGTACTGCGCGTAGATGCCGCCGCGATGGCCGGCACCGATGAGCAGCACACGCACCGGCTGCGCCAGTTCGCGGTGGCGCGCATCGGCATAGAGGTCACTGCCCAGGCCCAACTGGCGTGCCGCCTCGGCCCAGCTGAGCGCGGCGCCGTTCTTCACGGCCGTCATGGCGCGCACGAGGGCGCGGGTGGAAAGGAACTGGCGCAGCGACATCGAGACGGGCACACCGCTGCGGCAGGCCCAGAGTCAGGCTGTGGCCGCCGGCGCGAGCCGAACGATTATGCGTGGGCCCGCCCGGCGCCGCAGCGGCGCAGCGCCGCATGTGCACGGAGTCACTGCGCCACGATGCGCGCAATGAGGGCGTCGATCTTGTTGCCGCCTTCCGGCGCGGGCGGTGGCGCTCGCGCAGCGTGCTTGGCCACCGCGCTTGCTGCAGCACGCTGCCCTCGGCCCGGAGGGCGCTGGCCGAAGGCGAGTTGATCGCCGTGCGGGCCGGCGAGGTCGCGGCGCCGGCGGCTGCCCGCATCCGCGCCAACGCAAGGCGCACCGCCGTCACCGGCAAGCCGCTGACGTGACGCGCACCGCTGGCACCCGCAGGCCGTTGACGGTCGTCAACGTCGCGTGGGCAGGCCGCGAGTCTGATTTCGGTATTCGATGATGGATACCTTCCTCCACCTGCTGAACGGCGGCGCCGGCAACTTGGCCGCGTACCTCGCGGCGCATGTGCTGTTGTGCCTGCTGCCGGCATTCTTCATCGCCGGCGCGATGACGGCGCTGATCCCCAAGGCGAGCATCACGCGCTGGCTCGGCCGCAATGCGCCGTATCGCGTCTCGTACCCGGCGGCGGCGGCGGCCGGCTCGTTGCTCGCGGTGTGCTCATGCACGATCGTGCCGCTCTTCGCCGGCATCTACAAGAAGGGCGCCGGGCTCGGGCCGGCGATCACGTTCCTGTTCTTCGCGCCGGCGGGCAACGTGCTGGCGCTGGCCTACACCGGCAGCATCCTCGGCGCGGAGTTCGCGTTCGCGCGCTTCGTGTTGTGCTTGCTCTTCGGCATCGGCATCGGGCTCTCGATGGCGCTGCTGTTCTGGCGCGACGACGCCCGCCACGATGCGGCGACCGACACCCTCTTCGCCGAGCAGGCGCGCATCGGCCCGGCCGCCACCGGCGTGCTGCTGGCGCTGGTGGCGGTGCTGATCGCCGGCACGCTCAAGGTCTCGCTGCTGACCACGACGGTGGCCACGGCGACGCTGCCGCTGCCCTGGGCCGAGGCCTGGCAGGCGACGCTGTTGCGCTGGGTGCCCTTCGACGCCACGAAGGGCGAGGAAGGCGTGAGCGTGCAGGGTTCGCTGCTGATCGGGCTCTTGCTGCTGATCGGCGTCGCCGCCTGGAAGGGGTTGGAGGACATCGTCGAGGGTGCGAACCGCTGGACGTGGGCGGCGCTCGCCCTCGCGGCCGCCACGCTGCTCGTCGCAGCGCTGCGGCTGACCGCCGGCCCGGCGGGTCTCGAGGTGTCGATCACCGGCCGCACGCTGGCGGTCGGGCTTGCGCTCGGCGCGGTGTGGTTTCAGGCGCGCCGGCTCGACCCCGAGGCCTGGCGCGCGTGGCTGTGGGAATCGTGGCGCTTCGTGAAGCAGATCTTCGCGCTGCTGGTGGCGGGTGTGTTCGTCGTGGGCATCGTTCGGCAACTCATCCAGCCCGAGTGGATCCAGGCACTCGCCGGCCGCAATGACCTGCTCGCCAATGCCGTGGCCGTCGTCTTCGGCGTCTTCATGTACTTCCCGACGCTCGTCGAGGTGCCGGTGGCGCATATGTTCCTCGACCTCGGCATGCACCGCGGGCCGCTGCTCGCCTACCTGATGGCCGACCCCGAGCTGAGCCTGCAGAGCATCCTGATGGTGGCCGCGGTGATCGGCCGGCCCAAGACCTTCACCTACGTCGGCCTGGTGGCGCTGTTCAGCGTCGTCGCCGGGCTGCTCTACGGCGCGTGGGTGGATGGCGTGAACCCCGGCTGGATCGCCGGCGGCTTGCTCGCCTTCATGGGTTCGCTGGCCGCATTGCTCACGTGGATGCTGGCGCGCCGCGCCGCGCCCGCCCGGGCCTGATGCCATTCGACGACCAGGAGAACGACGATGAAGACGGTGAAGATCCTCGGCTCCGGCTGTGCCAACTGCCGCAAGCTCGAAGCGGTGGCGCGCGAGGCGGCTTCCATTGCGGGCATCGAGGCCGAGTTCGTGAAGGTCACCGACATGAAGGCCATCATGGCCTACGACCTGATGTCCACACCGGGCCTGGTGATCGACGAGAAGCTGGTGAGCAGCGGGCGCATTCCGACGCAGGCCGAGATCCGGCAATGGATGGCGGCCTGAGGCACCTGAGCACGAAGGCGGTGGCCGCAGGCCGGCACACATGGGTCTCTGTTCGAGATCGGAGCACTGCATGAAGACCCTGCCCATCACCTGGAAGCGCCTCGTGACGGACGGCGAGACCTGCCCGCGCTGCGGGTCCACGCAGAAAAGCGTCGGCGGCGCGATGACGAAGCTGGCGGCCGCGCTGCGGCCGCTGGGCATCGAGCCGGCGCTCGAGACGCAGCAGATGGACGAAGCCACTTTTCGCGCCGACCCCTCGCAGTCCAACCGCATCTGGATCGCGGGTCGGCCGATGGAGGAATGGCTGGGGGCGAGTGTGGGCATGAGCACTTGCTGCAGCGTCTGCGGCGACCTGCCCTGCCGGACGATGCAGGTCGGCGGCGACACCTACGAGGCGATACCCGAGGAGCTGATCATCCGCGCGGCGATGATCGCGGCATCGGCAGTGATCGGGACCAGCGGAGCCACCTCCGCATCGTCCGCATGCTGCGCCGCGAAGTGCGGCTGTCACTGACGGCCGCGCCGGTGGTGGCCGACGGAACCAGGCGCGGCCATTCGCAACGCCTTGACAGCCTCGCCCGCTGAACGATGAAGTTCTTGGGCATCGCCGGGCACTGCGGCATGGGCAAGACGACGCTGCTCGTGCCCGAGCTCTCTTCGCGTGAGCTCGTGATCTCGCAGCGACATCGAGGCGGGCACCTCGCTACGGCAGGCCCAGGGACAGGCTCTGGCCGCCGGCGCGAGCCGATCGATCATGCGTTGGCCCGCTCGGCACCGTGGCGGCGCGGCCCGGGCCGGGTCGGTACCGGGCGCCGCCCCCCGGCGGTTGGCAGTGGCGCCGCAGGCCGGCGCACTGCGTCGGTCGACCCACCATGCATGTGCCGGGCGGAACGGTGCGCCTCGGCGATCGCCAGGCCGCCGCGCTTCATACGGCTTCGCATTCAACTCGCTGACCGCTTTGCTTCGCCTCGCCGTGCGTCAGCACTGTCGGCTTCGCGCCCTGTCATCACGCTGAAAGTGAACGCGCGCGGGCGCTGCCTATACTTGTCCACATGTATCGAGCGGCAAGCCGGCGCCGGCCGGCCATTCCCACCCCTGCTCCCAGTCCCGCTTCGCCGCCGCCGCGGGGGCTCGCGAAGTGAACCCCTGGCTGCAGCGGCTGGTGACCTGGTGGCAGCGCCTGGTGCGCCGCCGGCCGGACGCGGCCGCGCCTTCGCCCGAGGCGGGCGCCGCGCCGCGGCTGCCGCCGCCGCCGCTGGAACTGCGGCGTTGTGTCAGCGTGGTCGTCCCGGCGTTGAACGAGGCGGCCCGCATCGGCGAGGTGGTGCGGTACGCCTTGGCCGACCCGGCCACCGCGGAAGTGGTGGTCATCGACGACAGCTCGATCGACGACACCGCGGCGTTGGCGCGCGCGGCCGGCGCGCAGGTCGTCACCAGCACGATGCTCGGCAAGGGCGCCTCGATGCGCGACGGCACGCTCGCCGCCGGCCAGGACGTGCTGGTGTTTCTCGACGGTGACCTCAGCGGCCTGCGGCCGGGCATCGTGAGCGACCTCGCGCGCCCGCTCGTCGAAGACCGCGCCGACTTCGTGAAGGCGCGCTTCGGGCGCAGCGGCGGGCGGGTCACCGAGCTCACGGCCAAGCCGATGCTGAAGGTGTTCTTTCCTGAGATCTCGCACTTCTCGCAGCCGCTGGGTGGCCTGATCGCGGCGCGCCGCTCGCTGCTGCGCGCGCTCGCTTTCGAAGACGGCTACGGCGTCGACATCGGCCTGCTCATCGACGCCCACCGCGCCGGCGCGCGGCTGACCGAGGTGGACATCGGTTCGCTCGAGCACGACAGCCAGCCGCTCGTGGACCTGGCGCTGATGGCCAACGAGGTGTCGCGCGTGATCTACCAGCGTGCCAAGGCGGCCGGGCGCCTGCACGTGGAGCAGATTGCGGCGATGCACGAGACGCAGCGCCAGGCGGCCGCGGCGCTGGACTACATCCTCACGCGGCGGCGCGGCCGCACGCGGCTGCTGCTGCTGGACATGGACGGCACGATCACGCCCGAGCGCTTCGTCGTGCAGCTGGCGCGCGCCACTGGCGCCGAGGCGGCGCTCGAAGCGCTGATGGACAGCCCGACGCAGGACAGCGCCACCCGCAGCCAGCACATCGCGGCGCTGTTCCGCTTCGTGCACCGCCAGCAGTTCGAGCGCGTGGCGCGCGAAATGCCGTTGCGCCACGGCGTCATCCAGTGGGTCAACCGCATGCGCCGCGCCGGCTTCATGGTCGGCGTGGTCAGCGACAGCTGGTTCGTGGCCGCCGACATCCTGCGCCGGCGCGTCTTTGCCGACTTCGCGGTGGCGCACACGCTGCAGTTCGACGGCGAGGTCTGCAGCGGCGTGGTGCACCTGAACCCGGCGTTCATGCCGGTGGCCGCGGGCGAGAAGCCCGAGTTCTGCAAGAGCCACGTCATCCGGCGCTTCCGCGCCGACGCTGGCGAGCCGCGTGTGCAGGAGGTGTGGGCCGTCGGCGACAACGACAACGACCTGGGCATGCTGCGCGAGGCCGACCGCGCCTTCGTCATCGAGCCGAAGTCGCCGCACCTGGAGCGCGAGGCCGACGCCACACGCGTCGGCTCGTTCGAGGACCTCATGCTGCACGTGCCCAACGTGCCCAACGAGCCCGCGGCGAACCAAGGCGCGCGCGCCAGCGGCGGCTGATGCGCGACCGCGCAGGCCGCCCGGCGGTGGAGCACAAGCGATGAATCGGCCCGGGCGGCACGGCGCTTCGTGACGGCGCTGGACATGCTCATCGTCGCGGCCTACCTCGCGGCGGTGGTGGGCTGGTCGGCCACGCTGGCGCGCCAGCAGGCCTCGCCCGACGACTACTACGTCGCCGGCCGCCGCCTGCCGTGGTGGGCGCTGGGCATCTCGACGATGGCCACGCAGTCGTCGGCCAACTCGTTCATCGGCATCCCGGCTTTCGTCGCGCTGGTGCCCGGCGGCGGGCTGACCTGGCTGCAGTACGAACTCGCGCTGCCGCTGGCGCTGGCGGTGGTGATGTTCGTGCTGGTGCCGGTGTTCCGGGGCCTGGGGCTCATCAGCATCTACGAGTACCTCGAGGCACGCTTCGACCGCCGCACGCGGCTGCTGCTGAGCGCGGTGTTCCTCGTCTCGCGCGCGCTGGCCAGCGGCGTGGCGCTCTATGCCGCGGCGCTGGTGGTGCAGGTGTGCACCGGGCTGCCGCTCGGCTGGAGCGTGCTGCTGATGGGCGGCCTCACGGTCGTCTACGACATGCTGGGCGGCATGCGCGCGGTGGTGTGGACCGATGTCGTGCAGATGGCGGTGCTGCTGGCCGGCCTCGTGGGCTGTCTGGTCTTCGCGCTGCAGATCGGCGGCGGTGTGCAGGCGGTGCTGCAGGCGGTGGACCCGGCGCGGCTGGACGCCATCGACCCGCGGCTGGGCCTGGGCGACGGCTCGCGCGCGCCGCTGTGGGGCTTCGTCGTCGGCGGCTTCGTGCTCTACGTGGCGTACTACGGCATCGACCAGAGCCAGGTGCAGCGCCAGCTGTCGGCGGTGAGCGTGGGCGAGGCGCGGCGGCTGCTGGCCTTCAACGCGCTGGCGCGCTTTCCGCTCACGTTTCTCTATGCCGCGCTCGGGCTGGCGCTGGCCGCGGTGTGGGTGCAAAGCGAGGCGCTGCGTGCGGCGGTGCCGGCCCACCGGCTGGACTTGCTGGTGCCGCGCTTCATCGAACTGCACCTGCCCGCGGGGCTGCGCGGGCTGCTGGTGGCCGCGGTGCTGGCCGCGGCGATGTCCAGCCTGGATTCGGCGCTGAACAGCCTGTCGGCGGCGACGCTGCGCGATTTCGTTTCGCCGCACATCGACCCCGCAAGGCAGATGGCCGCCGCGCGCGGCTGCACGCTCTTGTGGGGCGTGGTCATCACCGCGTTCGGCCTCTACGCCGGCAGCCTGGCCAGCACGGTGGTCGAGGCCATCAACCTGGTGGGGGCGTTGTTCTACGGCCCGCTGCTGGCGGCGTTTGCCTGCGGCATCCTCGACCCGCGCGCCACCGGGCCCGCGGTACGAACGGGCGTGGCGGCCGGCCTCGCGGTGAACGTCGTGCTGTGGATCGCCTTTCGCCAGGAGGTGTTCTGGATGTGGTGGAACGTCAGCGGGCTCGTCGTCGCCGTGCTGACGACGGCGGGCCTGTCGCGCCTGCGGCTCGCCCCGCTGCCGGATCGCGCAGCGCCACGGGCACGGCGGCATACCGCGCTTGCGATGCGCCAGCTCTGGCGCGAAGGCCGCGGCACGTTCGCGGCGCTGGCCGCCTATTCAGCGTTCATCTTCGCGCTGCTGGCGTGGCTGGGCGTGCGCGGCTGAGCCCGCGCCCGGCGGCGCCGCCGCGGCGGGGCCCGCCGTGGGTGCGGGCGCCTCGCTGCCCGCGGGCGGCGACGGCAGCGGCAGCAGCATGGCCAGTTCACGGTACAGCGGCGGCGTGACAAGCCGCGAGACGCCGGCCGCCACCATCGAGCAGGCCATCAGGCTGAGCACCATCGAGTGCCCGGCCACCATCTCCATCACGATGATGAAGGCGGTGATCGGCGTCTGCGTGGTGGCGGCGAGAAAACCCACCATGCCCAGCGCGATGAGCGGGATGGCCGCTTGCTGGCCCACCTCGGCCAGCGTGGCCACGTCGTGGCCGATGCCCGCGCCGATGGCCAGCGACGGCGCGAACACGCCCGCGGGCACGCCCGTCCACGCCGACAGCCAGGTGGCGCAGAACTTCAGGAGTGTGTAGACGCCCGGAAGGTCCGACTGGCCTTCGAGCATCGCGCGCGTGGGCGCGTAGCCGGCGCCGGAGGTCTGGCCGCCGGTGACGAGGCCGATCACCGCCACCGCCAGCGCGCAGCCGGCTGCAAAGCGATAGGGGTGCGAAAGGCGCCACCGGCTGAAGCGGTCGGGCAGCCTCTGCGCCGAGAGGATCAGCAGCTTGGCGAACAGCCCGCCGGCCAGCCCGCAGGCCAGCGCCACCAGCAGGCCCGGCCACCACAGCGACAGCGGCAGCGTCTGCACACGCAGCCGGCCGAAGTAGGTTTCGTTGCCGAACACCGCCACGGCCACCAGGCCGGCGAGCACGATGACCGAGATCACCAGCGTGCTGTGCTCCAGGTTGCGCCGGCGGGTCAGCTGCTCCAGCCCGAACACGATGCCGCCCAGCGGCGTGTTGAACGCTGCGGCGATGCCGGCGGCGGCGCCCGCCACCATCAGGTCGTGCGGGTCGATGCGCGAGCGCGCCGAGAGCCAACGCCGCGCGCCGACCATCAAGCCGGCGCCCACCTGCACCGTGGGCCCCTCGCGGCCGATCGACAGGCCGGCCAGCAGGCCGCCCGACACGAGCCCGATCTTGGCCAGCGCGACGCGTGGCGAGACGAGCCAGCGCCGCTGCGACGGCAGCAGGTCGTCGTCGGCCGCGCGCACCACCTGCGGGATGCCCGAGCCGAACGCGCCGGGGGCAAAGCGCCGTGTCAGCCACAGCACCGCCACCGTCAGCACCGGCGTCCACAGCAAGGCCGCGTACGGACCGAACGGGAGCTCGCTGCGCAGCGACGCGTGAGCTTGCGAGGCCACCTCGGCCAGCAGCGTGAAGCCCACCACCGCCAGGCCGGTGAGGACCGCAAAGGCCAGCACCACGGCACGATCGAACCAGGCCGCGCGGGCCACGAACTCCGGCCCGAGCAGCGCGACGAGCCGCCTGCGTCCGGCCCGCAGGCGCGCGCGCACGCGCCAAGGCGCCCGCAGGGCGGCCAGCGCCCCGGCCGCGGGGCCTGCGGCCCCGCGCGCCCGCTCACCCGACCCGAGGTGGGCCTGGGTGCGGTCGTGATTCATGCGCCCCCGGCGCCTTCGACCAGCCTGGGCGGGATCTCGGCCTTCTTGCGCCCGACGACCAGGTAGTAGAACAGCGGCGAGCCGTCGATCGAGATGCGATGCCGGTAGCGCTCGAGGTGGTGCACCTGCATGAGGTCGTCCAGCATCAGGCGCTTGACGAGCCTGGCGAACCCGGTGCGGTCGTCTTCGTGCAGAAACGTCTCCTTGACGTTGAACACCACCCAGCCCCCGCTTTCCACCAGATCGTACGCATTGGCGAACGCCGTGACCGGAATGTCGCCGAAGCCGAGCGCAGCAATGCAGGTCAGGCAGTTGATCTGCCAGCCGCGAAGCTCGGCCAGCAGCCCGGCGGGCGGTCGCGCCATGTCGGCCACATAGTAGGCATCGTAGGCATGCGGGCGGTCGCGCTCGCACGCCTCACGCGCCGCTTCGGAGATGTCCACGCCGATCATGCGCGCCACGTCGAGCAGCTCACCCAGCATGCCGTTGCCGGCGCCGAGGTCGAGCACGCGCAGCAGATGGGCGTCGAGGCGGTTCTCCTCGAAGACCTTGAGCAGCACGTCGCGCGCCTTGCTCGGCGAGACGCACAGCAGCCGGCGGTAGAAGAGCTGCTCGTACAGACCCGGCCGCCGGTAGATGGCGTCGTAGTCATGGAACCGGATGGCGACCTCGCGGCCACCTTCGACGAGGCGGAAGAACGCCTCGTCCTGCCCCAGCGAGTGCGGTTCGGTCTTGGGCAGGCTGATGTGGTGCGGTGCGGTGGGTGTCATCGGCGGGCGCGGCCTGCGGGCGGGAGCACGGCCGGCACGGGTTGCGACGGGAGAGGTCGCGCATTATATTTGTTCAAATCCGTTCAGCACTCGGCCACGTGCCGCAGGAGGCTCTGCCATGATGATTGCCCGATCCGCCGCTTCACCCAAGCACGGTGCCGCAACGACGCCCGTCCTGGCCGTTCTTGCCGCTGCGCTGGTGCTGGCCGCCTGCGCCAGTCCGCCCGAGACGCCCTCGCCAGCGGCCGTGGCCACCGCAGCGCCGCGGCCCGATCCTGCCCCGGCGCCTGCCGCCGCGCCACCCAGCGCGCAGCCCGGCGGGGTGACGTCGGCGCCAGGCGCCGATGGCCGCAACCTCGGCGCCGCCAGCCAGGTGGCCACGGTGAGCGTGCCCGCGCCCGACAGTGTGTACTTCGAGTTCGACGAAAGCGCGCTCGGAGCGCAGGACACCCCGGTGATCGAGCGCTTCGGCAAGTACCTGGCCGCCGCGCGCGGCGCCGGGCTGCGCGTCGAGGGCCATTGCGACGAGCGCGGCAGCCGCGAATACAACCTCGCGCTCGGGCAGCGGCGGGCGCAGGCGGTGGTCGATGCGTTGCGCACCTTCGGCATCGACACGGCGCGCATCGAGGCCGTGAGCTTCGGCGAGGAGCGGCCGCGCGCGGTGGGGCGCGACGAGGCTTCCTGGGCGCAGAACCGGCGCGCCGACCTGCGCGCCAAGGCAGCGCCGTAACGCCGCGGCGAACTGCAAGCGTGGCGCGGCGGGCTTGACGCCGGCAACCCGATGCCGGCCGAAAGGCCCGAGCGCATGGCGCGAAGAGGTGCAGACCCAGGCCCGCGCGGCCGCGCGAAGCTACATCTGCGCCAGGGGGATCTGCGCCGCGCGCTTGTCGGTCTCGAGCATTTCGAGGAGCCGGGCCAGGTCGGCGTCCAGCCGGTCCAGCGTGGCCGAGTCGAGGCGCGCCAGCGCGTCGGGCAGCACCCCGGCGAGCGGGCCTGGCGCCCGGGCCAGCAGGCGCGTGCCGGCGCGCGTGATCTTGAGCTGGCTGGCGCGCTTGTCGACGCCGCTGCGGTGCGACTCGGCCAGGCCCTGCTCCACCAGCGAGCGGACCAGATTGCTCGCGGTGGTCTGGTGCACGTCCATCGCGCGCCCCAGCGCACCGACGCCGATGCCCGGCTGGGCGCGCACCACGCTCAGGGCCCACAACTGCGCACCGCCGATGCCGGCCTGCTTCTCCACCTGCTGGAAATGCGTCTTCACCGCGTTGAAGACGAGGCGGAAGCGGCGTAACACGCGCTGGGCCGCGTCGCCGGGCGCCGCAGGCGCGGCGGCGGGTGAAGCCGGCGCCGCGCTGGCGGCCCTGGCATGCAACGGCGGAACGGACGCGGCTCGAGGAGGCTCAGGCGGACGCACGGGCGCAATGATACGGACGCCTGCTTCTTCGCCGTGGCGCGGCGAAAAGAGGCGGGGCCAGTGGCCCCGCCGAAATGAACAAGTCCACTTGCAGCGCCCCTCGGCTCTCCGTGGGGCCGCCGCGAGCGAAGTATATTGGTCTAAATATTCATCGTGTCGGGGTTGACCCTGGCATGAGCCGCGGCGATGGCCCGGTCATGGTCCCGCGCACCCGAAGCAGCGGGTCGCAGCCGCGCCGGGCGGCCGGGTCTGCCCGCAGCCTCACCCCGGCTCGGCCTGCGCAGCCTCGATGAGCGTGTGCAACTGGAGCCAGCGTTCTTCGAGCATCGCCGTCTCTGCGGCGACATGGTTCAGGCGCCGGCCGAACTCGGCGAAGTCGGCCGGCGCCGTGCCCCCGTCGGCGAGGGCGGCTTCGGCCTCGGCGCGCTCGGCGGCCAGTGCCGCAAGGCGCTTGTCGACCTGCGCGAGCTCGTTTCGCCAGGGCCGGGTCGTGTCGGCCAGACGCTGGCGCGCCGCGGCCTTGGTCTTGCGGTCGTCGCGTGGCGAGGCTGCAGGCTGCGCTGCCGCCGACGCCGCGGCGGCAGCGGGCCGTGCTGGAGCCTTCGGTGCCGGAGTGGCCGCGGCAACGGGCCGCGGCGGTGCGGCCACGCCGCGCACCGCGGCACGGCTGAGCTCGAGCAGCCAGCGCTGGTAATCGTCGAGGTCGCCGTCGAAGGGCTCGACGCCGCCCCCTTGGGCACCGCCCCGGACGAGCCAGAACTCATCGCACACCTCGCGCAGCAGCGCGCGGTCGTGGCTGACCAGCAGCACCGTGCCCTCGAACTCGTTGAGCGCGATCGACAGCGCCTCGCGCGTGGTGAGGTCGAGGTGGTTGGTCGGCTCATCCAGCAACAAGAGATTCGGGCGCTGCCAGACGATGGTGGCCAGCACCAGCCGCGCGCGCTCGCCGCCGGAAAGCGTGCCCACCGCGCGCTGCACCATCTCGCCGTCGAAGCGGAACTGGCCGAGGAAATTGCGCAGCGCCTGCTCGCGGGTGTCCTGGCCCGTTGCCGGGCCGAGGTCGCGCGCCAGCCGGGTCATGCGCTGCAGCGGCGTGTCGTCGGCGTGCAGCAGGTCCATCTCCTGCTGCGCGAAGTAACCGATGGCCAGGCCCTTGCCTTCGGTGACGGTGCCGCCCAGCGCCGGCAGCGCGCGGGCGATGGTCTTCACCAGCGTGCTCTTGCCCTGGCCATTGGCGCCGAGGATGCCGATGCGCTGGCCGGCCAGCACCGTGCGCTCGACGTGCTGCACGATCGGCACTTCGCCATAGCCGCAGGTCACATCCTTCAGCACCAGCATCGGGTTGGGCAGGTTCTGCGGCTCGCGGAACTCGAAGGCGAAGTCGCTGGCGGTGAGCACCGGGGCCAGCTTCTCCATGCGCGCCAGCGCCTTGACGCGGCTTTGCGCCTGCTTGGCCTTGGTGGCCTTGGCCTTGAAGCGGTCGATGAAGCGTTGCAGGTGCGCGATGCGCTCGCGCTGCCGCGCGTAGGCGCTCGCGGCCTGCGAGAGGCGCTCGGCGCGCATCGACTCGAAAGCCGTGTAGTTGCCGGCGTAGCGGGTGACCTGCCCCTGGTCGACGTGCAGCGTGACGCGCGTGACGGCGTCGAGGAACTCGCGGTCGTGG
>JAEUPC010000075.1 GCA_016789865.1 Rubrivivax sp. | reverse complement strand
TGGCCGCGTTGCACACCGCGTTGAGATACGCGCCGCGGTGATGCGTGACCACGCCCTTGGGGTCGCCGGTGGTGCCGCTGGTGTAGCTGACGGCAATCGCGTCCCACTCGTCGGCCGGGCCTTCCAGCTTCGCCAGCGGCGGGTGGGCCGCCAGCAGCGCCTCGTACTCGTGCGCACCGAGGCAATCGCCGGCGCCGGTGTACTCGCTGTCGCACACGTCGATGACGATCGGCGCGCGGCCGTGCTCGCGCTTCAACATCGCCAGCGCCTCGCGCACCACCGGCGCGAACTCGCGGTCGGTGAGCAGCACCTGGGCCTCGCAGTGGTTCATCTGCCAGGCCAGCAGCGGCGCATCGAGCCGCGTGTTCAGCGTGTTCAGCACGGCGTTCAGCGCCGGCACCGCGTAGTGCGCCTCCACCATTTCCGGGATGTTCGGCAGCATGGCGCTCACCGTGCTGCCGCGCCGCACGCCCAGCGCACGCAGCGCGGCGGCCAGGCGCGCGCTGCGCTCGCGCAGCTCGGCCCAGGTGTGGCGGCGGCGGCCGTGCACGACGGCGGGCAGGTCGCCGAACACCTCGGCGCTGCGCTCGACGAAGCTCACCGGGCTCAAGGCCGCGAAGTTGGCGCCGTTCTTGTCGAGATGCTGCTCGTAGATGCTCATCGCGCCGGTTCTCCATGGGGTGCCTGCGCCGCCCCCGGCCGCCGCGCGATGGATCGCGCGGCGCGCGCAAGGCGGCCTGCTCGGCTGCGCCATCTTAGCGACCAGTCCGGCGCGGCGGGCGCGACCGTCGCGGCGTGAAGGCTTGCGCAACAGCCTTGGCTGCGCCGGGTCATCGTGTCAGTCCCTAGCCCCCCACATGCCGAAGGGACGTAGGCTTGCGCGGGGCACGGCACGCCGGGTGCCCGAGCCTGCCTCCACCCATGCCCGAACCTCGCCAGCATCCGACCACGCCGGCCGCGTCGGCGCCACCGGGCAGCGGCCCTTCCGGCGACGGGCCCAGGACCCATCCATCGGCATTGGCATCGGCTCCGGAATCGGGCCCTGGAACGACGAGGGGTCCGACCTCCGCAGCCATCGAACACCAGGTGCGCCGCGCCCAAGCGCAGATGGTGTTCGACCGCTCGCGCAATTCCAACCTGATCGGCCCGCTGGTCGCGCTGCTCATCGGCTGGGCGCTATGGGGCTACGTGGACAACCGGCTGGTGCTGGCCTGGGCGGTGGCCAAGTGCACCGTCTCGGCATGGCGCCTGTTCATCATCTGGCGCAACGACCGCGAGCGCCCCGCGCGCACGCTGCACTGGATGCGGCACTACGAGGCGGCGCTGTTCGCCGACGGCGTGCTCTACGGCCTGCCGGCCACGCTGCTGCTGCCGCAGCAGCCTGCGCTGCTGATGATGGCCATGGTGGCCACCGTCATCGCCATCGGTGCCGTCGGGCTGGTGGTGCTGTCGATGAACCAGCGCGCCTCGATCGCCTTCACGCTGCCGGTGGTGCTGCCGGGCGCGCTGTGGCAGCTGGCCTCCGGCGAACATGCCACGGTGTATGCCGGCGCAGGCATGCTGATCTTCCTCGCGCTCATCGTCACCGAGGGCCGGCGGGCCTCGGAGCACACGCGCTCGATGCTGCGCGTGCAGTTCCGCATCGACGAGCTCGCCGAGCAGCGCCAGCACGCGCTGGCCCTGGCCGAGCGCAGCAATGCCGCCAAGGACCAGTTCCTGGCCACCATGAGCCACGAGGTGCGGACACCCTTGCACGGCATCCTGGGGCTGGTGCGCCTGCTGCAGGTGGACGCCGGCATCAGGGCGCCGGACGACGGTGCCGAGGCCCGGCAGCGGCGCGCCGAGCGCCTGCGCACCATCGAGAAGAGCGGCGAGCACCTGATGACAATCATCAATGACGTGCTCGACCACAGCCGCATCGCCGGCGGGCAGCTGCGTCTGTACGACCAGCCGTTCGACCTGGCGGCCCTGGTTCGCGAAGCCGTGGCGCTGCAGCGTGGCGCGGCCGAAGAGAAGCACCTGACGCTGACCTGCCGCGACCCCTTCGAGGCGGCAGCGCGCTGGGTACGCGGCGACGCGGCGCGGGTGCGCCAGATCCTGCTCAACCTGCTGAGCAACGCGGTCAAGTTCACCCCGGCCGGCGAGGTGGAGCTGACGCTCGCGTGCACCGCGCAAGGGTTGACCGAGATCGTGGTCAGCGACAGCGGGCCTGGCGTGCTGCCGGCCGACCGCGAACGTGTCTTCGAGCCCTTCGAGCAGCTGGACGGCTCGTTCTCACGCCGCCACGGGGGCACCGGCCTCGGCCTGGCCATCTCGCGCCAGCTGGCGCGGGCGATGCGCGGCGACATCGAGTGCGCCACCTCGCGCCAGGGCGGCGCAGCGTTCCGGTTGTGGCTGCACCTGCCGTCCTGCCCGGCCCCGGTCCCCGCTCCTCCGGAGCCCAGGGCCGCCGAGGCCCTGCGAGGCGAGGTGCTGCTGGTCGAGGACAATGCCGTCAACGCCGTGGTGGCCGAAGCCAGCCTGCATGCGCTGGGCCTGCGGGTGACGACCGTCGGAGACGGCCAGGCCGCGGTGGCCGCCTGCGACGAGCGCAGCTACGACCTGGTGCTGATGGACTGCCAGCTGCCGGGGCTCGACGGCTTCGAGGCCGTGCGGCGCATCCGCCGCGCCGAGCAGCGGCGCGCCATGCCGCGGGTACCCATCGTCGCGCTGACCGCCAATGCGCTGGCCGGTGACCGCGAGCGCAGCCTGGCGGCCGGCATGGACGACCACTTCGCCAAGCCGTTCACGCACGAGGAACTGGGCGCATTGCTGCGGCGTCACCTCGCAGGCCGCTGAGCCCCGGCCCCCCGGATCCGCAGGCACGCCGCCGCGCGCATGGCAGATGCGTCGCCCGCCCGGCCCGGCCCCGTGTCTATGCGGCAGCTCTCGCGGCAGACGGCACCTTCATGCGCCGCCCTTGCGACCACCACACCAGCGCCACCAGCAGCAGCGCCGGCAGGTAGAACCAATGCTCGCTGGGCCGGTCGGTGCGCTGCTTCACGGCCTTCACGTCCCAGCCCTGCTCGAAGCCGGCCTTCTTGGCTCGGCTGCCGAACTTCACGCCGCCGATCTGCACCTTGTCGCCCAGCGGCATCACGGTCAGACCGGCGTCGACGAGGCGCTTGCGACCGTCGTCGCCCTTCCTGCCGGCCAGCTGCAGCGCCACGGTCTTGCTGACCTCGTCGCCCTCCAGCGTGGTGCCGGCGATCACCAGCACCACGCGGTCGTCGGTGTCGGTGTCCTTGGCCACCTGCAGCAGTTGCGCCGGCGGCACGTCGCGGTATTCGGGGGCGATGCGGTCCATGAAGGCATCCGGGCGGAACAGCAGCAGCACCGCCACGGCGAGCAGCACGAATTCCCACCACGCCATCCTGATGCGAAACCAGCCCATCGTCAGCGCGCTGAACACCAGCATCGCCAGCGTGCTGGCCAGCACCACGATGGTGAGGTCGAAGCCTGAGCGCACGTCGATCAGCAGCAACGTCGGGTTGAAGATCCAGATGAACGGCAGGATCACCGTGCGCAGCGCGTAGACGCTGCCCTGCACACCGGTCTTGATGGCGTCCTCGCCCGAGATCGCCGCGGCGGCGAAGGTGGCCAGCCCCACCGGCGGCGTGATGTCGCCCATGATCCCGTAGTAGAAGACGAACAGGTGCACCGCGATCAGCGGGATGACGAGCCCGCTTTGCGCGCCCAGCTCCACGACCACCGGCGCCATCAGCGTGGCCACCAGCACGTAGTTGGCGGTGGTCGGCACCCCGAGCCCCAGCACCAGGCAGACGAAGGCGATGAACAGCAGCATCGCCAGCACGTTGCCCTGGCTCACGAACTCGACGAACTCGGTCATGCGCAGGCCCAGGCCCGTGAGCGTGATGCCGCCGACGATGATGCCCGCGGTGGCCGTGGCCGCGCCGATGCCGATCATGTTGCGCGAGCCGTCCATCAGCCCGCCGACCACCTCACGCCAGCCCTGCAGCCAGCCGTCGCCCGCCGGCTGCTTGCGCAGCAGCCGGATCAGCGGGCGCTGCGTCAGCATCAGCACCAGCAGCACCACGATGGCCCAGAACGCCGACAGCGCCGGCGAAAGCTCCACCACCATCAGGCACCAGATGAGCGTGCCGATCGGCATCAGGAAGTGCAGCCCGGCGCGCACCGTGGGCCAGGTGTCCAGCGCCTTCGGGTGGTCGATGTCGATGTCCTCGGGCAGGTCGGGGGAGCGCGCCGCCTCGCGCAGGCTCACCCCGTACAGCGCCAGCACCACCGCGCCGATGGCCCAGGGCGCCGCGGCGCCCAGCCCGGCCGAGATGGCCTTGAACAGGTAGTACAGCACCGCGATGACGATGACCGAACCCGACAGCCCCAGGCCCAGGCGCAGCAGCTTGTCGGGCAGCGGCCGCGGCGCGCGGTTGACGATCGGCTGCATGCCCAGCTTCAGCGCCTCCAGGTGCACGATGTACAGCAGGCCGATGTAGGAAAGCGTGGCCGGCAGGATGGCGTGCTTGACGATCTCGGCGTAGGTGATGCCCACGTACTCCACCATCAGGAAGGCGGCCGCCCCCATCACCGGCGGCATGATCTGGCCGTTCACCGAGCTCATCGTCTCGATGGCGCCGGCCTTCACGCCGCCGTAGCCGGCCTTCTTCATCAGCGGGATGGTGAAGATGCCGCCGCTGACCACATTGCTCACCGAGCTGCCGCTGATCAGCCCGTTCAGCGCGCTGCTCACCACCGCCACCTTGGCCGGACCGCCGCGCAGGTGGCCCAGCGCCGCGAAGCTGACCTGCATCATGTAGTTGCCGCCGCCGGCGCGGTCGAGCAGCGAGCCGAACAGCACGTAGACGAAGATCGCGCCGGTGGACACGCCCAGCGCGATGCCGAACACGCCTTCGGTGGTGAGCCACAGGTGCGACATCAGCCGGTTGAGGCTCGCGCCCTTGTGCTGCAGCACCTCGGGCATCCAGGGGCCGAGCATCGAGTAGGCGATGAACAAGAGCGCCAGCACCGCCATCGGCCAGCCCACTGCGCGCCGCGTGGCTTCCAGCAGCAGCACGAGGCCGGCCACCGCCACCGCGACATCCGCCGGCGTGGGCTGCCCGGGCCGGGTGGCCAGTTCCTTGTAGAACAGCAGCAGGTAGGCGCCGGCGAAGGCGCCGGCCAGCGCCAGCCCGATGTCGGCCACCGGCACGCGGTCGCGCGGCGAGCCGGGAAGCGCCGGCCAGGCCATGAAGGCCAGGAAGAGCGCGAACCCCAGGTGCAGCGAGCGCGCCTCGGTGTCGTTGAGGATGCCCAGGCCGAAGGTGAACGGCAGCGGCGAGGCATACCACAGCTGGAACAGCGCCCACGCCAGGCACACGCCGGCAATGACGCGGCCGGCCAGGCCGCCGGCCTTGCGCGCGCCGGTGTCGGCCTTGGCCACCAGCTCCTGCAGCGCTTGGGGGGCCTTCTCGATGTCGGTGGCCATGCTCTTCGTCTCCTGCGGCAAGAAAAAGAGCAACGGCGGCCGGGTTGCCCCGCCGCCGCCGTGCTCAGGGTGCAGACCGATGCGCCTGCACCGCGTCGGACGTCACTTCACCCAGCCCTTTTCCTTGTAGTAGCGCAGCGCCCCCTCGTGCAGCGGCGCCGACAGGCCGTCCTTGACCATGTTCTGCGGCGACAGGTTGGCCAGCGCCGGGTGCAGGCGCTTGAACTCGTCGAAGTTGTCGAACACCGCCTTGACCACCTGGTACACGGTGTCGGCCGGGGCCTTGCTGGAAGCCACCACGGTGGCCAGCACGCCATAGGTCGGCGTGGCGTTGGGGTTGTTCGGGTACAGGCCGCCGGGAATCGTGACCTTGGCGTAGTAGGGCTTGTCGGCCACGAGCTTGTCCACCGCCGCGCCGGTGAGCGGCACCAGCTGCGCGCCGCATGAGGTGGTGGGGTCCTGGATGTTGGCGCTGGGGTGGCCCACCGCGTAGTAGAAGCCGTCGATCTTTCCGTCGCACAGCGCCGGCCCATGCTCGTCGGCCTTCAGCTCGGAGGCCAGCGAGAAGTCGCCCATCTTCCAGCCCATCGCGGCGAGCATCTCTTCCATGCTCGCGCGTGTGCCGCTGCCGGGGTTGCCGACGTTGAAGCGCTTGCCCTTGAAGTCGGCGAAGCCCTTGGCGCCCGCCTCCTTGCGCGCGACCACGGTGAAGGGCTCGGGGTGCACCGAGAACACCGCGCGCAGGTCGCCGTAGGCGCCGTCCTTGAACTGGGCCACGCCCTTGGTGGCGTTGAACTGCACGTCGCTTTGCGCGAAACCCAGGTCCAGCTCGCCGGCCTTGATGGTGTTGACGTTGAACACCGAGCCGCCGGTCGATTCCACCGAGCAGCGGATGCCGTGCTTGGCGCGGTCCTTGTTGACCAGGCGGCAGATGGCGCCGCCGGCGGCGTAGTACACGCCCGTGACGCCACCGGTGCCGATGGTGATGAACTTCTGCTGCGCCTGCGCGGCCCCCGGCGTGGCGGCGAAGGTGCAGGCCAGCAGCGCGGCCGCGGCGGTGGAAGCAAGGGTCAATCGCATGGTGAGACTCTCCTGGGCGCGGGGCCCGAACGACAGGGATGCATGGACACCGGAGCCGGTCAACCGGATCGACCGCGTCGCCTGCGGCGACGCTAGCGAGGCAACACCGCCTCGATCGCCGCGCCGAACTTGTCGGCCAGCTCCTCCAACTGGGGCACTGTGCAGGTGAAGGGCGGCGCCAGCAATACGTGATCGCCCTCGGAACCGTCCACCGTGCCCCCCATGGGGTAACACAGCAGACCGCGTTCCAGCGCCGCCGCCTTGATCCTGGCATGGGTGCGGGCCTGCGCCGGCAGCGGTGCCTTGCTGGCGCGGTCGGCCACGAACTCGATGCCCAGGAAGAGGCCGCGGCCGCGCAGGTCGCCCACGTTCGGATGCGCGCCGAGCCGTTCGCCCAGCAGGGCCCTCAGCCGCGCGCCGTGGCTGCGCACCTGGGGCAGCAGCTGGCGGATCTCGCCTTGCACCGCCAGTGCGGCGGCGCAGGCCACCGGGTGGCCGAGATAGGTGTGCCCGTGCTGGAAGAAGCCGCTGCCCGCACGCATGGCCTCGACGATGCGGCCGTTGACCAGCACCGCGCCGATCGGCTGGTACCCCGCGCCCAGCCCCTTGGCGATGACCTGCAGGTCCGGGCGGATGCCGAGCGGACCATCCTGCTCGCTGGCATGCAGTGTGCCGGTGCGGCCCATGCCGCACATCACCTCATCCAGGATCAGCAGCACCTCGTGGCGGTCGCAGATCTCGCGGATGCGCGGCCAGTAGCCGGGCGCCGCCGGCACCGCGCCGAGCGTGGCGCCGACCACCGGCTCGGCGATGAACGCGGCCACGTTCCCTGGCCCCAGGCGCACGAGGGCCGCTTCCAGCTCGTCGGCCATGCGCCGGCCGTACTGCTCGGAGGTCTCGCCCGCGCGCCGGCCGCGGTATTCGTAGCACTCGCCGATGTGTTCGATCTGCTCCAGCAGCAGCGAGGGGAACTGCGCCCGCCGCCAGCGGTTGCCCCCGGCCGACAGCGCCCCGAGCGTGTTGCCGTGGTAGCTCTGCCAGCGCGCGATGATGCGGTTCTTCTGCGGCTGGCCGATTTCGACGAAGTACTGCACCGCCATCTTCAAGGCGGCCTCGACGCCTTCGCTGCCGCCGCTGACGAAGTAGACCTGGCTGAGGCCGGCCGGCGCGTGCGCCACCAGGTCGTCGGCCAGCTTCTCGGCCGGCTCGCTGGTGAGGAACGAGGTGTGCGCGTACTCGAGCCGGCCCACCTGCTCGCGCACCGCAGCGACGATGGCGGGGTGGCCATGGCCCAGGCACGACACCGCGGCGCCGCCGCTGCCGTCGAGGTAGCGCTTGCCGTCGGCGTCGATCAGGTACGGGCCGTCGCCGGCCACCGCCATGGGGTAGTGCTGGCGAAGGTGGCGGTGGAAGACGTGGGTCATGGCAGACTCTTCTTGCTGGTTGGTGAAGACGGGAACGCCACACTGTCGCCGAAGCGGACTCGGGTGTGCTTGCCCAGCCAGGCAAGCGGCGAATAACATACTGTATCGACGTCCAGCCCCTACCAGCCGCTGCCTACCCGATGCGCCCCGGCCAACTCTCTCTGCTCGACGAAGCCCCGCCCGGAGCTGGGCGCTCCCCGCCGCCTTGCCGGTTCACCACGACGACGGTTGGCGATGCCACGCTGGTGCATGCCGATTGCATCGAATGGCTGGCCACCCAAGGCGCCAACAGCGTGCATGCCGTCGTCACCGACCCTCCGTACGGGCTGCTCGAGTACTCCTGCGAACAGCAGTCGAAACTGCGCGCCGGCCGCGGCGGAGTGTGGCGCATCCCACCGAGCTTCGACGGCGCCAAGCGCTCGCCGCTTCCGCGATTCACCGTGCTCAACGGCGCCGACCTGAACGAGCTCGATCGCTTCTCCCTCGCGTGGGGGCAAGCTCTGTCGCGGGTGCTCGTACCTGGGGCCAACGTGGTCGTCGCCAGCAATCCGCTGCTGTCGCACCTCGTCTCGGGCGCGCTGGCGCGGGCTGGCCTCGAACGTCGCGGCGAGATTGTCCGCCTCGTCATGACGATGCGCGGCGGCGATCGACCGAAGAACGCCCACGACGAGTTCCCGCAGGTCAGCGTGATGCCGCGCTCGATGTGGGAGCCGTGGTTGCTCTTTCGCAAGCCGCTGGAAGGGCGGGTGCAGGACTGCCTGCGCCGCTGGGGTACCGGCGGCTTGCGCCGCATTAGCGATCAACGTCCCTTCGGTGACGTGATCGCTTCGGCGCCGACGAGGGCCGCGGAACGAAAGCTCGCCGATCACCCGAGCCTCAAGCCGCAGGCCTTCCTGCGGCAACTCGTCCGAGCAGTATTGCCTCTCGGGCAAGGCGTCGTGCTCGACCCGTTCGCGGGGTCCGGCTCGACGCTGGCCGCTGCCCTGGCCGTTGGATACCGCAGCGTCGGCGTCGAACGTGATCCGCACTACTTCGAACTCGCCCGGCACGCGATCCCGCGGCTGACCGCATTGCGTGTGGATGACGAAACCAAGCGGCCCGGACCGGCTCAGGCGCGATAGACCCAGTTGCGCCTCAATTTGGCGATTCCATCGGCGTGCAACGTCGCGGTGCGCGTGCCGAGTTCTCCTCGCGGGTTCTTGCGGAAGTCGTCGGTGGTCACTTCGCCGAGGTAGATCTCGGTGAATGTCATCGGCCGCCGGTCGCGTGCCGGCTCCGTCTCGTTGTCCACTTGATAGACAAACACGCACATCCACTGATTGCGCGCGCCGTGCGTGTCGACTGCGCCACCTGACTTTCGAGTGGTCTTGATCTCGACGCCTTCACTGCCGGCCTTCACCTTGTTGGCAGCATAAGCGCCCTTCACGACCAAGTCGGGATGCCCGTTGAAATACGCGTTGACCACCAGCGCACGGCTGTGCTTTGCCAGGCTGGCGGTGAGCATGTCCGAAAGTACTCCGGACATGATCGCCGGGCGCAGCACGTCGTCCAGCCGATCAAGCCCCCTGCCGAGCAAGCCGGAGTTCACGTCATGGAAGAAGTCGTACACGTCCTGCGCTGCCAGCCGAAAGTCGTCCAGGCGCAGCTCGAACGGCAGCACAAGTCCCTTGTTGAACTTCGTCGAATCCAGGGTGTTACGTACGAGCATGTGCGGATGCTAGCCCGAGCAACGTCGCTTCCGGGTCGCCAGGAGCCTGGGTGGCAAGAAGTCGAAGCCCGATTTCTGCCGCCCAGACGCCTCGGAGGCCGCCTATCCCACCGTTGACGTCCTGCCTTGCGCAGCTCAGATGGTAGAGACACCCAACGCCACCGCGTCGCGCACCGCGGGCGCCGCCGTGGCATCGGGGCGCACGGGCCGCGCCATCCAGTCACCCAGCTCCGGGTAGAGCTGTTCGCGCAGCCGCCGTTGGTGATCGAGCAGGCCCTTCAGGCCGAGCAGATGCTCGGTGACGGGCGAGCGCGCGGTGGCGCAGCCGAACGAGGCCACGAACGCGAACAGCGTCAGGTCGAAAGTGCTCGGCCGTTCGCCGAAGAGGAACGGCTTGCCGGCCAGCAGCGCCTCGGCGGCATCGAAGTCGCGGCAGGCGAAGTCGTGGTGCGCCTCGGGCGGCAGGCGGCCCAGGCCCTGCGCCCGCAGCGCCGCGCGCATCTGGCGCCGCACGATCGCCGGGCCGACGGGCTTCAAGGGCAGCGGCAGGATGCTGCGCACCACGGCCGCGGTGTCGCCCCACGCCGCTTCGGCATCGAAGCGCTGGCGGCGCAGCGCCCACACCGTCGATTCCTCCAGCGTGCGCGACAGCGCCCAGCCCTGGGCGCGCTGTGCCGGGCTCAGCGCGGCGTCCAGCGGCTGCGGGTGGGTGGCCTCGAAGTGATCGACGATGAGGGTGGAGTCGCCGAGCACGCGACCATCCAGCCGCACCCAGGGCAGCAGGCCGCGCGGCGCACGGCGCAGGTCGCCCACCTCGGTGCGGTGAGGCAGCTGCCGCAGCCGCAGGTAGGCCTCGACCTTCATGCAGAAAGGGCTCATGCAGGGCAGGCCCCAGACGCGGGGGAACTTGTACAGCGTGATGTCCATCGGGCAGCTCCGGAGGGTGTGGCGTGGCCGCGATGCTCGGGCAGCCGCCCCGGGAGCCGCCATCGGCCGAATGGCGGATGGAGCCGGGGCTCGACGGGTCACCCCCGGCGGCGCGCCATGCCGCGCGCGCGGCCGGCTCGGCAGCGCATCAGCCAGCCTGGCCGCGCAACCCGAAGTCCACGAGGCCGTGCCGCGCCACGAAGATGGCCGCCGCGGCGCGCGTGCGCGCGCCCGTCTTGTCGAAGACATGTTCCAGGTGCGTCTGCACGGTGCGCGGCGACAGCTGCAGCTCGCGCGCGATCTGCTTGTTGCTCAGGCCGCGGGCCACACGCAGCAGCACCTCGAGTTCACGCGGGCTGAGGCGGGCCGCGGCACCCGCATCTGCCGGGCGGACCGCCCCGGCCGCGGCGCTGTCGCCCAGGACAGCCCGCACGGCCAGCGGCGTGAGCTGGCCGTTCGAAGCTGCCGCCTCGAGCAGCGTGCGCGCCTCATCGTCGCCGAAGGCCGCGCGGTGCGGCCGCGCCGAGCGCAGCGCCACCCACGTATCGGCCGCCGCGATGAGCTGGGCGGCCGGCGGCAGCGACGCCGCCGCAATGCGCCGGTGGTAGCCCTGGCCGTCGGCGCGCTCATGGGCCGCGGCGGCCCAGTCGGCCAGCGGCGCCAGCAGCGCACAACCGGCCAGAACGCGCTCGCCATGGTAGGCGTGCAGCCGGGCGCGCTCGCGCTCGGCCGCGGTGAAGGCGCGCGGCACGTCCCACAGGCCGTTGGGCAGCGCCACGCGCCCCAGGTCGTGCAGCAGCGCGGCGATCTCGAGCTGCCGGATCTCCGGGGCCGGCCAGCCGAGCCTGCCCGCCGCCGCGCACGCCACGCGGGCCACCTCGTGCGAGTGGCCCAGCGTCCAGGGCGACTTCACATCGGCGTAGGCGGCAAAGGCACGCGCCGTGCGCAGCAGCGGGTCCTCGGCGTGTGGCGCGGCGTGCGGCGCATCGCCAGGGCATTGCGGCGCGGGCCGCTGCAGCGCCTGCCCCGGGCCCGCAAGCGGCAGCGGCTGCAGCGGTGCAAGCAGCCGCACCGGTGCGGGCTCCTCGGCCACGAACAGATCGGTCATCCGCCCCGGCTCCAGACCCTGCCACAGCGCGGGCCCGGCATCCGCGGCGGCAGCCGCGACCGCCGGCTCGAAATGGCGGCCTGCGCGCCGGGCGACTTCGGCCAGCGCGCGCGGCAGGCCATGCATGCGCGAGTACACCTCCAGCACATGCGCGACGTGCAGCACGCGGGTGGCCGGCGACAGCCTCTGGCCGCCCACGCGTCGCGGCGCACCGCGGCCGTCCCAGCGCTCGTACATGTCGCGCAGCACCTGGGTGACGCCGACGCCGAACCCGAGGTCCGCGCCGAGCTGTTCGGCGAGCTGGCAGTGAGCGCTGGAGACCTTGTCGCCGCCGCGCGGGTCGAGCAGGAACGCCAGCAGGCTGCGCAGCCGCTGCGCCGTGCCACGCCCGGCAGCCAGCCGCGCGACGCTGCGGGCCAGCATCGCCGGCTTGTCGGCCAGGTCGACGTCGGCAAACGCCTGCAGGAAGGCGAGGTCGTCGCCGCCCATGAGCAGCGACTCCTCGTGCGAATAGGCCGTGCAGCCGAGGAAGCGCAACGCACCGGCCCAGTAGGCATCGTGCCTCACGCCTGCTTCCAGGCCGCATGCACGGGAAAGGCGCACGGCCAGCACCGCGGTGCGCAGCGCCGCCTCCGGCGCGAAGCCGCCGCCGAGATCGGTGGCCAGCGTCAGCGATGCGATCAGCGGCGCGAGGCGCGCCTGCGGGTCGGCGTACATCGGTTTCGTCGGGGTGCGATTCGCGCGGGTTTCGCGCAGCTAGTATGCGCGCATGCCCGACCACCGCTTCCGCCCCGAAACGCTGGCCCTCCACGCCGGGCAGATTCCGGACGCCGCCACCGGCGCGCGCGCGCTGCCCATCTACCAGACGACCAGCTACGTGTTCGACAGCGCCGCGCATGCGGCGAGCCTGTTCAACCTGCAGACCTTCGGCAACGTCTACTCGCGGCTGTCCAACCCCACTGTCGCGGCGCTGGAAGAACGCGTGGCCGCGCTGGAAGACGGCCGCGCCGCGGTGGCCAGCGCCTCGGGCATGGCGGCCGAGGCGATGGCGCTGATGACGATGCTGCAGGCCGGCGACCACGTCGTCGCCGCCGGCGCGCTCTACGGCGGCAGCGTGACCATGCTGGCGGTGAACCTGAAGAAGTTCGGCATCGAGACCACCTTCGTCGACGCCACGCAGCCCGAGGCGTTCGCCGCCGCCATCCGCCCGAACACGCGCGCGCTGTACGCCGAGACGCTGGGCAACCCGAGCCTCATCGTGCTGGACATCGCCGCGGTGGCCGCGGTCGCGCACGCCCACGGGCTGCCGCTGGTGGTGGACAACACGGTGCCCAGCCCCTTCCTGTGCAACCCCATCGAGCTGGGCGCCGACATCGTCGTGCACAGCGCCACCAAGTACCTCGGCGGCCATGGCACCACGCTGGCCGGGGTGGTGGTCGAAGGCGGCAGGTTCCCCTGGGACAACGGCAAGTTCATCGGCATGACCGAGCCCAGCCCCGGCTACCACGGCGTGAAGTTCTACGAGACCTTCGGCGACTTCGCCTTCACGATGCGCTGCCGCATGGAGACGCTGCGCGTGTACGGCGCGGCGCTGTCGCCGATGGCCGCCTGGCAGGTGCTGCAAGGCGTGGAGACGCTGCCGCTGCGCATGGAGCGCCACTGCGCCAACGCGCTGGCGGTGGCGAAGTTCCTGCAGGCCGACCCGCGCGTGAGCTTCGTCAACTACCCGGGACTGCCAGACCACCCGCAGCACGCGCTGCTGCAGCGGCAGATGCGCGGCGCCTCGGGGCTGCTGGCCTTCGGCGTCAAGTCCTCGAAGGACGGCGGCGAGGCCGCCGGCGTGAAGTTCATCGAGAGCGCGCAGTTCATGAGCCACCTCGTGAATATCGGCGACACGCGCACGCTCGTCAGCCACCCGGCGAGCACCACGCACCGGCAACTCGACGAAGCGCAGCAACGCGCCGCCGGCGTGACGCCCGAGATGGTGCGCATCTCGGTGGGGCTGGAGCACATCGACGACATCCTGTGGGACATCGACCAGGCGCTCGCCGGTGCCGGCACCTAGCGCCGCGGGCGGCCGGGGCCTGCGCGGCCCATGCCCGCGGCGCATGAACCGATCGGCCGCCAGCATGCGGGCATGCCCGCCGGGCATGGCGCGATAGCCCGCTTGCATCCGCAGCGGGCCCCGCGCCGGGGCATCGAGCGCCACAATGACCCTTTGCGCCCGCGCATCGCGCGCAACCAAGAGGAGACTGGGTGATGGACGCTTCCACCGACGCCTTGCGCCGCGAACGGCTGGACCAGGTGCTCGCACTGGCCCGCCCGCGCCTGGCCGCCGACCGGCAGGGCCTGTTCGACGCGTTCGTGCGCGAGTGCTTCGGCCAGATGGACGACGATGAACTGGCCGAGCGCCGCGTGGAAGACATCGCCGGCTGGCTGCTTTCGCACTGGCAGTTCGGGGTGCAGCGCGCGCCGGGCACGCCCAAGGTGCGTGTGCTGTCGCCGTCGATCGCCGAGGACGGCTGGTCGTCGCACCACTCGGTGATCGAGATCGTCAACGACGACATGCCGTTCCTGGTGGATTCGACGGCCATCGAGATCAACCGCCAGGGCCTGACCACGCACCTGCTGGTGCACCCGGTGTACTCGGCCGAGCGCGACGCCGCCGGCGTGCTCACCGCCATCGGCCCGGCCGCCGCGGGCAAGAAGCGCGAGTCGTGGATGCACATCGAGATCGACCGCCTCGTCGACGCCGAACAGCGCCACGCACTGGTGGCCGGCATCGACAAGGTGCTCGGCGACGTGCGTGCCTCGGTCGGCGACTGGAAGGCGATGGTCAAGCGGCTCGAGGAGGCGATCACCGAGTACGCGCCGCTGGCCGCCAAGCCGCCCGCCGGGCTGGACGCCGCCGAGGCCGCCGAGTGCCGCGCGTTCCTGCAGTGGCTGGGCCAGGACCACTTCGTGCTGCTGGGTTACCGCCAGCATGACCTCGTGATGCACGAAGGCCTCGACGCGCTGCGCCTGGTGCCCGGCACGGGCCTGGGCGTGCTGCGCGAGCAGGCCGGCGAACCCACCCAGCCCGGCGCGGCCGGCCTGCCGCCGGCCGCACGGGCCTTGGCCCGCGCGCAGCGGCCGATGCTGGTGGTGACCAAGGCCAACACACGTTCCACCATCCACCGGCCCGGCTACACCGACTACGTCGGCGTGAAGCGCTACGGCCCGCAAGGCGAGGTGATCGGCGAGCACCGCTTCCTCGGCCTGTTCACCTCCACCGCGTACTCCGAGCGCGTGAGCGAGACGCCGCTGCTGCGCCGCAAGGTGCACGCCATCGCCGCACGCGCCGGGCTGCCCCCGGGCGGGCACCGCGCCAAGGCCCTGGCGCACATCCTCGAGACCTACCCGCGCGACGACCTGTTCCAGATCGGCGACAGCGAGCTGCACGAGGCGGCCTTCGGCATCCTCACGCTGGGCGACCGGCAGCGGCTGCGCCTGTTCCTGCGCCGCGACCCCTTCGACCGCTTCATCTCGTGCCTGCTGTACGTGCCGCGCGAATCGTTCTCCACCGATCTGCGCCTGAAGTGCCAGGCGCTGCTGGCCGCCGCCTTCAACGGCCGCAGCGACGACTTCGACGTGCTGCTGGGCGAAGGCGCGCTGGCGCGCATCCACATCGTCGTGCGCACCACGCCGGGCCAGCTGCCCGCCTATGACCGCCGCGAGCTCGAGGTCAAGCTGGCGCAGGTGGCGCGGCGCTGGAGCGACCAGTTGCGTGACGCGCTGGTCGAGGCCGAGGGAGAGGCACGCGGCCTGGCGCTGTTCAAGGCCTGGCACCAGGCGTTCCCCGCGGACTACCGCGAGCGCGTCAACGCACGCGCGGCGGTGGCCGACGTGCGCAAGCTGGCGCAGCTGTCCGACGCGCAACCGCTGGCGTTGTCTCTGTACAAGCCGATGGGTGCCGAGCCCGGCGTGTGGGGCTTCAAGGTCTACCGACGCGGCGGCGCGGTGGTGCTCTCGGACAGCCTGCCGATGCTGGAACGCATGGGCGTGCGTGTGATGGGCGAGCACAACCACCGGGTCGCCACCGGCACCGACGGCGACGACAGCGGCGACAGCGTCGTCTCGCTGCACGACTTCGACATCCGTGCGCCGATCGCCGACGACGCCGAACCGCAGGAGGTGGCACGCCTGTTCGAGGACGGCTTCGCGCGCGTGTTCGAGGGCCGCGTCGAGAACGACGACTTCAACCGCCTCGTGCTGCGTGCCGGGCTGCCGGCCGACGAGGTGGTGATCCTTCGCGCCTACGCGCGCTACTGCAAGCAGATCGGCTTTGCGCTCTCGCAGGCCACGATCGAAGCCACGCTGGCCGCGCAGCCGCCCATCGCGCACATGCTGGTGCGCCTGTTCAAGCTGCGCCTGGCCCCCGCCGAGCGCGACGACGCCGCCGCCGCCAGCCAGGTCAGCGCCATCCAGCAGGCGCTGGAGCGGGTGAGCAACCTCACCGAAGACCGCGTGCTGCGTCAGCTGCTGGGGCTGATCCAGGCCACGCTGCGCACCAACTACTGGCGCACCGGCCAGGGCCACTCCGGCGAGAACGGGCCGCGCCGTTCGTTCGTCAGCTTCAAGTTCGACTGCGCCAAGGTGCCCGGGCTGCCCGAGCCCAAGCCGCTGTTCGAGATCTTCGTCTACTCGCCGCGCTTCGAGGGCGTGCACCTGCGCGGCGGCAAGGTGGCGCGCGGCGGCCTGCGCTGGAGCGACCGGCCCGAAGACTTCCGCACCGAGGTGCTGGGCCTGGTGAAGGCGCAGATGGTGAAGAACACCGTCATCGTGCCGGTGGGCAGCAAGGGCGGCTTCGTGCTGAAGAAGGCGCCGCCGGCCAGCGAGCGCGAGGCCTTCATGAAAGAGGGCGTGGCCTGCTACCAGGACTACCTGCGCGGCCTGCTCGACGTGACCGACAACCTGGTGGCCGGCAAGGTGGTGGCGCCGCCGATGATCGTGCGCCACGATGCCGACGACCCCTACCTGGTCGTCGCCGCCGACAAGGGCACCGCTACCTTCAGCGACTACGCCAACGCGGTGAGCGCCGAGTACGGCCACTGGCTCGGTGACGCCTTCGCCTCGGGCGGCAGCGTGGGCTACGACCACAAGGCGATGGGCATCACCGCGCGCGGCGCCTGGGAGAGCGTGAAGCGCTGCTTCCGCGAGCGCGGCGTCGACATCCAGACCACGCCTTTCACGGTGGCCGGCGTCGGCGACATGAGCGGCGATGTGTTCGGCAACGGCATGCTGCTGTCGCGCCAGATCAAGCTCGTGGCGGCCTTCGACCACCGCCACATCTTCCTCGACCCCAGCCCTGACGCTGCGGCGTCCTTCGCCGAACGCGAGCGGCTGTTCAAGCTGCCGCGCTCGTCGTGGGCCGACTACGACGCCAAGCTCATCAGCGAAGGCGGCGGCGTGTGGAGCCGCAGCGAAAAGAGCGTGCCCCTGTCGCCGCAGGTGCGGCAGGTGCTGGGCGTGGAAGCCGACAGGCTCACGCCCACCGAGCTCATCACCGCCATCCTGAAGGCGCCGGTGGACCTGCTCTACAACGGCGGCATCGGCACCTACGTGAAGGCCGGCACCGAGACGCACGCCGATGTCGGCGACCGCGCCAGCGACGCCGTGCGCATCAACGGCCGCGAGCTGCGCTGCCGGGTGGTGGGCGAAGGCGGCAACCTCGGCTTCACGCAGCGCGGGCGCATCGAGGCGGCGCTGTTGGGCAATGGCGGTGAAGGCGTCGGCCTGAACACCGACGCCATCGACAACAGCGCCGGCGTCGACACCTCCGACCACGAGGTGAACATCAAGATCCTGCTCGGCCTGGCCATCGCCGACGGCGAGATGACGACCAAGCAGCGCAACACGCTGCTGGCGCAGATGACCGACGAGGTGGCCGCACTCGTGCTGCGCGACAACTACTTCCAGACGCAGGTGCTGTCGATCACGCACCGCCTGGGCAGGCGCCTGCTGGACCAGGAGGCGCGCTTCATGCGCTTCCTCGAGAAGCAGGGCAGGCTCAACCGCGCCATCGAGTTCCTGCCCACCGACGACGAGATCGCCGAGCGCAAGGCCATGGGTGGTGACCGTGGCCGGCTCACCACGCCCGAGCGCGCGGTGCTGCTGGCCTACTGCAAGATGTGGCTGTTCGAGGAGATCCTCGCTTCCGACCTGCCCGAAGACGAGTGGGTCGGCACGGCGCTGGCGCGCTACTTCCCGGGCACCCTGCGCGAGAAGATGACGGCCTACATCCCGCGCCACCCGCTCAAGCGCGAGATCGTCGCCACGCATGTGCTCAACAGCATGGTCAACCGCGTGGGGGCCACCTTCGCGCACCGCATCACCGAGATGACCGGCGCCAAGCCGGCCCAGGTGGTGCGCGCCTACCTGCTGGCGCGCGAGGTGTTCGGCGTCGTCGGCCTGTGGCAGCACATCGAAACGCTGGACAACCGGGTGCCCGATGCGCTGCAGGCCGAGATGCTCATCCACGAGGGCTGGCTCACCTCGCGCGCCACCACCTGGTTCCTGCGCTCGCGGCGGCTGGCCGAGCCGATGGCGCCGACGATCGCGCGCTTCCTGCCGGCGGTGGGCGCACTGGCGGCGCGGCTGGCTCCGACGGTGTCGAAGTCGGCGCAGGCCGCCGGCTGGATGGGCGCCGGCGTGCCCGCGGAGGTGGCCACGCGCATCGCCAGCGCCGAAGGGCTGCTGGACGCGCTCGACATCGCCGAGGTGGCCGAAGCCAGCCGCCGGCCGTTCGAGGAAGTGTGCGAGGTGCACGTCGGCGTCGGCGAGCGCCTCTCGCTGGCGCGCCTGCGCACGCAGATCGACGCGCTGCCCAGCGACTCGTACTGGCAAAGCCGCGCCAAGACGGCGCTGGGCGACGACCTCTCGGGCCTGCAGCGAGCACTGGCGCAGGAGGTGCTGGCCGGGCACGAGGGCTCCGCCGCCACGATGATCGGCCAGTGGGAGACCGCCCACGCCGTGCCGCTGGAACGCGCCCGCCGGCTGCTGGCCGATCTGGGCGAGACCAAGCAGGCCGACCTGGCGATGCTGTCGGTGGCGCTGCGGGAGTTGCGCAACCTGGTCTAGTACGCCGACCCGCAGCGCCACACGAGGCCACCGGCAGCGCTGCGGCGTCGTTCAAGCGGCTGCGGGCCGCCGTGCTTGTGATCGCCAGGGCCAAACCCACGCGGACTTGAAGGGCTGCGGCCGCCGCGAAGGGAGCGGCGCGCGACCCCTCCGAAGGCGGGCCGCAGAGTTCACGCATTTCCGACTGATCGCCGCGCTCGGCTCGAGCAATCATTGCGGCATGACGACCGCAAACCGGACCCGCCTACGTCCCCCGAGTCCGGTGCCATGGGCTGGCGCCCCAAGCGGCATCTCCCGCCGCACCTGGCTCGCCGCAGTGGCGTGCTTGGCCGGCCCGCTTGCCGATGCCGCGGCTGCCGGCTCGCCGCGCGTCGCGCTCGTCGTGGGCAACGGGCGCTACGCGCAAGCGCCGCTGCCGAACGCGGTGAACGACGCGCGCGCCGTGGCGGGCACGCTCGAGAAGCTCGGTTTCACGGTGCTCGCGCTCACCGACGCCAAGCGCGACGAGATGGCCGCCGCCGTGGCGCGCGCAGGCGAACAGTTGCGCGGCCAGAACGGCGTCGGCCTTCTGTACTACGCCGGCCACGGCGTGCAGATCGACTGGCGCAACTACATGCTGCCCGTGGACGAGCAGATCGAGAGTGCCGCCGATGTGGCGCAGCAGGCCATCGACGTGGCGCGGGTGCTGGCGGCCTTCCAGGCCGCATCGACGCGCATGAACATCGTCGTGCTCGACGCATGCCGCGACAACCCGTTCGCTTCGGGCCGCACCAGCGGCCGTGGCCTGGCGCCGATGGACGCGCCAGCGGGCACCTTTCTGGCCTACGCCACCGCGCCGGGCAACGTCGCCGAAGACGGCACGGCATCGGACCTCAACGGCCCCTATGCCCGTTTCCTGGTTCAAGAACTCGCGCGACCCGAGGCCCGCATCGAAGATGTCTTCAAGCGCGTGCGCTTCGCGGTGCGCCGCCACACCCAGGGCCGGCAGGTACCGTGGGAGAGCACGAGCCTGGTCGAAGACTTCAGCTTCGCCCGCGGGATCGTTGCAGCGCCGCGACTGGACCGGCAGGAGCGCGACGAGGCGTCCGCGCGCGAGCTCGCCGACTGGCAGCGGGTGGCTGCGGCGGGCTCGCTGGATGATCTGTACGGCTACCTGCAGCGTTATCCCAGTGGCTTGTTCGCCGAGCTGGCCCGGCTGCGGCTGGAGCAGCAGCAGCGGGCGGCCGTTCAGCCGTTGGGCCGGCCGGGGTCCGCGCCGCAGATCGATGTGACACGCCGGCAGTACGAAGTCGATGACCTGGTGGTGTGGGAACTGCACGACCGTGTGCAGCGCACGAAGCGGGACTTGAATTTCCGCGTCACATCGATCTTCGAAGAGCGCGTCATCTTCAGCGATGGCAGGTACGTGCTCACCCAAAACGATGCCACGGTGTTCGACGGCGCCGGCGAGAAATCGCCGCCGATCGTCGAGGTCGTCGCCGACATGGCTGTCGGACGGCGCTGGCGCTCGGCTTTCACCAACACCTACAACTTCGTGGCCTATCGCAACTTCTACGACTCGCGCGTGGTTGCACTGGAGGAGCTGACCACGCCGATGGGCGTGATCCCCACGTTCCGCGTCGAGCACCGCGGCGAGCAGGTCTACCCCGATGGGCGCGTTCTGGACCTCTCGCGCACGACCTGGGTCGACGCCAAACGCGGCCGGGTCTTGCGGCAGGAGTGGGAGCACCGCTGGGCGCCCTGGTCCGTCGGGATGAACCATGCCGGCCGCCTGGTGTTCAGCGGGGTGATGCAGGTGGTCAATGAGAAACCGGCCCGACGTTGAGCCCGCGAACAGCGCGCGACCGTCCGGCCGCGGGCCTGGAACAGCGCGCGACCGTCCGGCCGCGGGCCTGGAACAGCGCGCGGCCGTCCGGCCGCGCGCGGCGCACCCACTGTTCCAGCATCATCAGGATCCACACCATCTCGCCGTAGTAGCCCGGGTGCTCGGGCAGGCGCTTGTCGATGAGCGTGGTGATGAACTCCGGCCGCACGATGCCGCGGCCGCGCAGGCTGGTCAGCGAATCGAGCGCCAGTGCCTTCAGGCCGGCGTGTTTGGTCGCCCACACGCCGAAGGGCAGGCCGAAGCCCTGCTTCTTCTTGGTGATGATCTCGTCGGGCAGGAAGCCGCGCAGCGCCTCCTTGAAGAACCAGCGCAGCTTCAAGCCCTTGAGCTTGTGCTCGGCGGGCAGCTTGAGCGAGAACGCCAGCACCTCGTCGGCGAGGAACGGAAAGCGCACGCTCACACCGGCCAGCGCCGTAGTGCCGCGCACCTTGGGCAGATCGCTGTCGGCCAGCGTGAAGCGCCAGTCGAAGGCGAGCGTGCGGTTCACCTCGCTGCCGGTGGCGGCGCGCTCCCACACCTGGCGGCGCAGGCGCGCCGGGGCGCGCTGGTCGATGCGGGCCAGGAATTCGGGCGTCAGCACGTCGGCCAGGCCCAGCCGCAGCAGCAGGTTGTACAGCTCGTCGCGCTCGGGCATCGGCACCTTGGCCTGCTCGATGTAGCTCCGGCCCTTCTTCAGCAGCGGCAGCGTGCCGATCGCGGTGCGCTCCAGCAGCGGCTCCATCAAGCCGCTGCGCACGAAGCCCGGCACCCCCTGGTACCAGCCGAACACGCGCTGCTTGGCATAGCGGCTGTTGCCGCCGAAGAGCTCGTCGCCGCCGTCGCCGGCCAGCATGCGCGTGACACCGTTGCCGCGCGCCACCTTGGCGCAGTAGTACGCCGGCAGCGCCGAGCTGTTGCCGAACGGTTGGTCGTAGCTTTGCGCAACCTCGGCGATGCTCTTCACCAGGTCGTCCGGCGTCACGTAGTACTCGTGGTGCTTGGTGCCGAAGTGCCCGGCGGCGATGCGCGCGAAGGCCATCTCGTCGTAGCCCTGGGCTTCGAAACCGATCGAGTAGGTGTGCGCGGGCTGGCCGGCGGCACGGCCGATGAGGCCGGCGACGGTGGAGCTGTCGGTGCCGCCCGAGAGGAAGCAGGCGGGGACGCCGCCGTCGAGGTCGCGCTGCACGGCGGCCTGCAGCGTGCCACGGAACTCTTCGCGCAGCGAAGCGAAGGTCTGGCCGGGGCGGCCCGCGTCCTCGAAGGTGGGCGTCCAATACGGCAACACCGTGAGCTCGCCGCGCTCGAACCACGCCAGGTGGCCGGCCGGCAGCCGCAGCACGCCCGCGAAGATGGTGCGCGGCGCGGGAATGCAGTGGAAGTACAGGTAGTCGAAGACGGCCTGCGGGTCCAGCGCATCGTCGGCGCCCGCCAGGCCGTCGGCACGTTCGGCAAAGCGCAGTTCGCTGCCGACGACACGATGGCACAGCGTGCGCATCGCAAAGCGGTCCACCGCCAGCAGCGTGCGGCCGCTTTCGGGGTCGTGGTGTCCAAAGGCGAAGCCGCCGCGCTGCGCCGCCACGGCGGCCAGGGCGGCCTCGCGGCCCTGCCGCATGGCGCGCACCACGTCGGCGGGCGCGGCGAGGGGCGAGCCGGCCGCCGCAGGAGTGCCCGGGTGGGTGGCCAAACCAGCGGCCGAACTGTTGCCGGTGCCGGCCGCGGCCAGCGAACCTTGCCGCTGCGCGGCCGAGACGATGAGACTCACGAGGCTCCTTGTGGGTGCTGCGCACTCGCCCGAAAACGGCCGCCAGGCCAGCCCGCAACCCCGGGCGCGGGCCTGGCGCGGGCTGCGCGCAGGGCCGGGGCCGGGGCCGGTTGCGCGGCCACGCTACAAGCCGTCGGCGACGGCGCGGCGCATTGTGTGGGCGCCATCTGCCGGCGTGGCGGGGCTGGCGCCGTGCAGTCGGCCCCGCGGTGACGCCTTTCACAGGCCGCTGTGCCAGCCCGGCACCCCGTGCGTGCGCCGGCACGCCTGAGCAGGGTTCAAGCAGCGCGACGCGTGCAGCCGCGGCCTTCGGCCTTGGCCCGGTACAGCGCCGCATCGGCCGCCTGCATCAGCGACTCCAGCACCTTGCCACCCGCCGAGGTGTCGGTGATGCCGGCGGAGAACCCGGTGGCCTGCGGCAGGCCGCCCAGCGGCCGCTGCGCCAGATGCAGTTGCAGCGCGCCCAGCCGCTGCTCGGTCGTCGCCGCGTCCAGACCGGGAAGCACGAGCACGAACTCCTCGCCGCCGATGCGGAACACCGCATCGCCCGCGCGCACGACGGCACGCAGCTCGGCGGCGAAGTCACGCAGCACGGCGTCGCCTGCGGCGTGCCCGTAGCGGTCGTTGATGTGCTTGAAGTGGTCCAGGTCGAGCAGCGCCAGCGTCGAGACTTCGCTGTGCGCGCATTCACCGGGGAACCACTGCTCCAGCGCGCGGCGGTTCCACAGCCCGGTCAGCGCGTCGCGCAGCGCCTGGTCGCGCAGGGCCTCGTGCTCGGCCTCGCGCTCGGCCAGCCGCTGCAGCGTGCGGCGGCGCTCGCCCTCCCTCACCGTCACGTCGTGCAGTTGCACCAGCAGGCCCAGTGGCGGCTGCCCGCCCAGCGGCAGCGCATGCACCTCGAACTGGCGAGCCGGCGACGGCAGCGCCAGCAGCGGCGGCCCCACGGCCGGCGACTGCAGCCGCACCTGCAGCGCGGCGCCGAACACCGGCCACCCGGCCAGCGGCACCCCCATCGCCGGCGGGGCGCCGGCCAGCGCCTGCGCCGCGATGTTGGCCTCGAGCACGCGCCCTTCGGCGTCGACCACCAGCACCGGGTCGGGCAGGTGCGTGAACAAGGCGTGCGTCGCCACGGGCACCAGCGCAAACAGCTGGCTGCGCGCGGCCATCCAGGCGAAGCCGGCCAACACCACCGAGAAGGCCAGGCTCGTCGGGTCGGCCCCGAACAGGCGCCAGCCGAACACGACGTAGCCGAGGTTGGCCGCTGCCGGCACGCTCATCAGGATGAGAAAGGCCAGCCACTGGGCGCGGCGCCCCGACGGCGTGCTGCGCCAGCCGCGCAACGCCAGCACGTAGGCCAGCATCATCCAGCCGTAGCCCAGGCCGACGGCGACATAGAACAGCGGCCCGTAGTCGTAGCGCATGCGCGGCAGGCCCGCGATCGGCGGCGTCAACGTGGTGGCCGGGCCGTACCACAGGCCGTGGGCGCCGTTGCTCAGCGCCAGCGCCAGCAGCACCAGCGAAGGCACGATGTAGACCAGGCGCAGCCGCCAAGGGGGCTCCCCCGGGCGCGTGAGCAGGTACTGGTACAGGAACAGCACCCACAGCGCCGGCTGCAGCAGCATCACGCTCCAGCCCAGCAGCCCGAGCGTGCCCTTGCAGGCAATGTCGGCCGCGGAGTGCTCGGCCAGGCTCAGCCCGAGCCACAGCGCCAGCGCCGCACTCAGCGTGGCAAATGCCCGCTGCCCGGGAAACGGGCGGCGCCCCAGGGCCCATGCGGCCAGCACGACCAGCCCGGCGCCGGTCAGCATCCGCAGCGTCATGTCGGGCGTGGCTTGCCACGCGGTGCCCGCGCAAGCCCAGGGGTCGAGCGACGGCGTCATTCGCGCCAAGACTACCGGCACACCCGGCGCAACCCACGGCCGGCAGGGGTGCCGCGGCGTGCAGTCTTTGGCTGACAGCGCACATCAGGCCGGGGAGGCGCGGGCGGGCACAGAGGGACTCGCTGGCGGAAAGGGAGGGATTCGAACCCTCGGTACGGTGAAACCGTACACCGGATTTCGAGTCCGGCGCATTCGACCACTCTGCCACCTTTCCGTGCGGCCCGCGGTGGCCGCGCATCGCTGGCGATACGCGGCCCGGGCCGGCCCCGGGGTCGTCCGGGGAGGCGCATTGTAGGCGGGCCCCGGCGGCCTGCGGCCGCGGTGCGCGCGGTGCGCGCGGTGCAGGCGGTGCACGCGGCGATACGCGGTGCACGCGATGCACACGTTCCACACGGTGCACGCGGTGCACATCGTGCACGCGGCACACGCAGCACCCACGGGCCGCGGGCGGCCCGCCGGATCACGCCGCCATCGTGCGCAGCGTCAGCCCGGTCAGGCGCGGCTCCGACAGCCGGGTCGTCCACACTTGCCCGGGCACCAGCGGCCAGGCGTCGGTGATGGTGCCGGTGGTCACCACTTCGCCGGCTTGCAGGTGCCAGTGCGGCGTGGTGCGCGCCATCGCCTCGACCATCGCGTGCAGTGCGTGCAGCGGGCCATCCAGCACGATGGCGCCCTGGCCACGGTCCTTGACCTCGCCGTTGCAGGCCAGCTCCACGGTCAGCGCCGAGAGGTCCGCCGCGAGGTGGGCCCAGTCGCCCGCGGCCACCCGCGGGCCCACGCGCAGGCGGCCGTGCAGCGCGAAGTCGGCCGCCGTGTCCGGTGCGGCAAAGCGCCAGCCCTCGAAGTGCGTGTGCACGACCTCGAAGCCGGGCGCCACCCACTCGATGCAGTCGCGCAGTTGCTGCAGCGACATGCCCACGCGCGGCGTCTTCGCCAGGCCGAACACCACTTCGGGCTCCAGCCGCGGCTGGCTCAGCCCGGCCAGCGACAGTGTGCACTCGGCACCGCCCAGCAGCTCGGTGGTGGTGTTCCACACCGGCGCCCACATCGGCTCGTAGACGCCGTAGCGTTGCCAGATGCCGCGGTTGGTGAAGCCGATCTTCCAGCCCACCGGCCGCTCGCCGCGCGCCAGGCGCAACTGGCGCAGGCGCTCACCCACCGCGTAGGCGCTGGCGGTGTCGATGCCGCCCGGCGCCGCCGAGGGCGGCGGCACGCACGCCGCCTCGTCGTAGGCGGCCAGCAAGGTGGCCGCCAGCGCATCGATCTGCCCGGCATCGAGCTTCATGGTTCGAGCACCTCCATGCCACCCAGGTACGGCCGCAGCGCGGCCGGAATGCCGATGCTGCCGTCGGCGCGCTGGTGATTCTCCAGCACCGCCACCAGTGTGCGGCCAACCGCCAGCCCCGAGCCGTTGAGCGTGTGCACGAACTCGGGCTTGCCCTGCCGACCATCGACCACCGGGCGGAACCGCGCCATCATGCGCCGCGCCTGGAAGGCCTCGCAGTTGCTGCACGAGCTGATCTCGCGGTACGCGTTCTGCCCCGGCAGCCACACCTCGAGGTCGTAGGTCTTGGCCGCGCCGAAGCCCATGTCGCCGGTGCTCAGCGCGACCACGCGGTAGGGCAGCTCGAGCTTGCGCAAGACGGCCTCGGCGTGCCCGACCATCTGCTCCAGCGCCTCGTAGCTCTTTTCCGGGTGCGTGATCTGCACCATCTCGACCTTGTCGAACTGGTGCTGGCGGATCATGCCGCGCGTGTCGCGCCCGGCGCTGCCGGCCTCGCTGCGAAAGCACGGGCTGTGCGCGGTGAGCTTGATGGGCAGCTGCGCGGCCTCCAGCACCTGCTCGCGCACGGTGTTGGTCAGCGAGATCTCGCTGGTGGAGATGAGGTACTGCTCCGACGCCGCCCCCTCGCCTTCACTGCCGTCGGAGCCCCGGAACACCCAGAACATGTCGTCCTTGAACTTCGGCAGCTGCCCGGTGCCTTCGAGGACCTCGCGGTTGACGATGTACGGCGTGTAGCACTCGGTGTAGCCGTGCTCCAGCGTCTGCGTGTCCAGCATGAATTGCGCCAGCGCCCGGTGCAGCCGCGCGGCCGGGCCGCGCATGAACGTGAAGCGCGAGCCCGACAGCTTGGCGCCGGTCTCGAAGTCCAGGCCGAGCGCCGCGCCGAGCTCGACGTGGTCGCGCGGCGTGAAGGCGTAGGTGGCGGGCGTGCCCCAGCGGCGCACCTCGACGTTGGCGGTTTCGTCCGCGCCGTCGGGCACGCTGGCGTGCGGCAGGTTCGGAATGGCCATCAGCATCGCCGAGAGCTCGGCCTGAATGCCTTCCAGCCGCTCGGCACCGTGCTGGAGCTCATCGGCCAGGCCGTTCACTTCGACCATCAGCGCCGCCGCTTCGGCCTCGGCGCCGGCCTCGCCCTTGGCCTGCCGGCCCTTCAACTGGCCGATCTGCTTGGAAAGTGCATTGCGCCTGGCCTGCGCCTGCTCGGTGGCCACCTGGATCTGCTTGCGCTCGGCTTCCAGCGCCTGGAAGCGCGGCACGTCCAGGGGAAGCTGCGGGTACCTGCGCCGCGCGAGCTGCGCGACGACGCCGTCGAGGTCGCGGCGCAGTTGCTGGATGTCGAGCATGTGGGGTCTCGTCGAAAGGGTGCCCGGCGGGCCGGGGCCGATGCATTGTCTCGGGAAAGTCTCGCCGGCCACGGTGGCCGTGGCGCGTGGCGCGTGGCGCCTGTGGGCCGGGTTGCCGCGAGCCTTGCACGAGCGGCGCGCAAGGCAGCGCGCTGCGCATTGAAGGCCTGCGTCAAGATCGGGCCGGATCGACCGCAGCAGTTGCAGCCGTTGCAGCCGTTGCAGCCGTTGCAGCCGCCGCGGCCGCTTCATTCATGCTGCGGTCGCCCAGGCCGCGCGGCAGCGGGAAGTGCACGTCCTCGGTCACGCCTTGCACTTGCCGCACCGCCACCGCGCCCAGCTCGCGCAGCCGCGTGATCACGTGCTGCACCAGGATGTCGGGCGCCGAGGCGCCGGCCGTCAGCCCCACGCGCGCACCGTGGCCGAGGCCCTGGAACCAGCCCGGCTGCAGGTCTTCGGCGCAGTCGACCATGTAGGCCGGCGTGCCCAGCCGCTCGGCCAGTTCGCGCAGCCGGTTGCTGTTGCTGCTGGTGGGGCTGCCCACCACCACCACCACGTCCACCGCCGGGGCCAGCACCTTCACCGCGTCCTGCCGGTTCTGCGTGGCGTAGCAGATGTCCTGCTTCTTCGGCTCGCGCACGTGCGGGAAGCGGGCCTTCACCGCGGCCAGGATCTCGGCGGCGTCGTCCACCGACAGCGTGGTCTGCGTCACCACCGCCAGCTTGCTGCCGCGCGGCTGCACCTGCGCGACATCGGCCACCTCTTCGACGAGGTAGATGCCTTCGGTGAGCTGGCCCATCGTGCCTTCGACTTCGGGGTGGCCCTTGTGGCCGATCATCACGAACTCGTAGCCTTCGCGGGCGAGCTTGGCCACTTCCACGTGCACCTTGGTCACCAGCGGGCAGGTGGCGTCGAAGACCTGGAAGCCGCGCTGCGCCGCCTCGCTGCGCACCGCCTTGCTCACGCCATGCGCGCTGAACACCAGCGTGGCGCCGGGCGGCACCTCGGCCAGGTCTTCGATGAAGATCGCGCCCTTGGCCTTCAGGTCGTTGACGACGTAGGTGTTGTGCACGATCTCGTGGCGCACGTAGATCGGGGCGCCGAATCGCTTCAGCGCCCGCTCGACGATCTCGATGGCGCGGTCGACCCCGGCGCAGAAGCCGCGCGGCTCGGCCAGCAGCACCTCGTCGATGGGGCCGCGGCCGGCGGCGTCATGGGCGGCGTCATGGGAGACGTGAGCAGAGTCGTTCACAGCACCCCCAGCAGCTTGACGTCAAAGCGCACTGCCTGGCCGGCCAGCGGGTGGTTGAAGTCGAACATCAGCCAGTCGGGCGCACACTCGCGCACCACGCCGGCATAGCGGCCCTGCCCGTCGGGCGTGGGGAACTCGACCACGTCGCCCACCGCATATTCGGCATCGGGGTCGCCCAGTTCGCGCAGCAGCAACCGCTTCACGCGCTGCAGCAGTTCGGGGTTGCGCTGGCCGAAGGCGGCACCGGCCGGCAGTTCGAAGCTCGCCTCGGCGCCCTCTTGCAGCCCGACGAGCCGCGCCTCGATGGCCGGCGCCAGCTGCCCGCTGCCCAGCGACAGCGTGGCCGGCTTGTCGACAAACGTGTCCACCACCGCGCGGCCATCGGGGCCAGCCAGGCGGTAGTGCAGGGTCAGGAACGACCGCGCTTGCACGCGGGCGGGTGCGGTCATGGCGGGGACCATCCGGGCGGTGTTCTGGGGAGTCCGGGAGAGATCGGGGGAGACTTCGGGAAAGACTTCGGGGGACAGGGGGGGATCGTTGCGGCGGCCTTCCGGGGGCCGCCCTCCGGGGGAATACAGCAAGGCTCGCCGCCCCGGGGCACTCCCCTAGACTGCCACGCAACGAAGGCGCGAATTCTAGCGAGCCCCCTTGTCCCACCCTGCCATGCTGAAGACGCTGCCCGCCCACGAGCGCCCGCGCGAGAAGCTGCTCGCCCGCGGCAGCCAGGCGCTGGCCGACGCCGAGCTGCTGGCGCTGCTGCTGCGCACCGGCGCGCGCGGCATGGGCGTGCTCGAACTGGCGCGGCAGGTGCTGGAGCAGTGCCAGGGCTTCGCCGGGCTGCTGGGCGCCAGCCCGGCGCGGCTGGCAGCGATGAAGGGCCTGAAGGGCCTGGGCCCGGCCAAGCGCGCCGAGCTGCTGGCGGTGATGGAGATCGCGCGGCGCGCCATCGCGCAGCCGCTGGCCGAGGCGCCGGTGTTCGAGTCGCCCGCGCGCGTCAAGGAGTTCGCCGCGCTGCAGCTGGGCGGCTTGGCGCGCGAGGTGTTCGGCGTGCTCTTTCTCGACAACCGCCACCGGCTCATCGCCTTCGAGCACCTGTTCTCCGGCACGCTCAACCAGACCAGCGTGCACCCGCGCGAAGTGGTGCGCCGCGCGATGGAGCTCAACGCCGCCGCGGTGGTGCTGGCGCACAACCACCCCTCGGGGCTGGCCGAACCCTCGCGCGCCGACGAGTTCGTCACGCAGGCCATCAAGAGCGCGCTGCAACTCGTGGACACGCGCGTGCTCGACCACCTGGTGGTGGGCCAGGGCCAGGTGGTGTCGTTCGCCGAACGGGGGCTGCTGTGAGCCGGGGCCGCGGGCCGGGCCGTGCACCGGCCCAAGAATCGGCCCGAGCAGCGGGCCGAGTACCGGACCACCCGCCGGGCAGCCTGCACGGCCTGGCCGCCCTCGGCACGCTGCGCGACGTGATGCGCGAGCGCACCGAGGCGGCGCGGCTGAAGGCCGAACGTGAGGCCGAGCGCCAACAGGCCGAGCGCCGCGCCATCGAGCGCGAGCAGCGCCAGTTTGCCGAAGCCGTGGGCCCGGTGACGCCGCTGGCCCCGCACAACCGCCGCGAGCACGGCACCGAGCCCAAGCCGCCACCACTGGCGCGCCAGCGCGAGCTGGACGAACAGGCCGCGCTGCGCGAGGCGTGGTCCGACGCGGTGGACATCGAGTCGCTGCTGCAGACCGATGACGGCCTGGGCTTTCGCAGAAGCGGCGTCGGCCCCGACGTGCTGGCGCGCCTGCGGCGCGGCGAGTGGACGATCCAGGCGCAGCTCGACCTGCACGGCCTGAGGCGCGAGGAAGCCCGCGAGGCGCTGATCACCTTTCTCGCCGAGGCGCAGCGTCAAGGCCTGCGCTGCCTGCGCGTGGTGCACGGCAAGGGCCTGGGCTCCCCCGGCCGCGAACCGGTGCTCAAGGCCAAGGTACAGCGGTGGCTGGCGCAATGCGACGCGGTGATCGCCTTCGCACAGGCCAGCGGGCCGCAGGGCGGCGCGGGGGCGTTGATCGTGCTGCTGGGGAGCGGGGGGCGGTAGAAGAGCCCCCGCGCACGAAGCGCGGCCGGACCGCGGCTGCCGCTGCCGCCTACCGCATTCGGGGCGGATTCGGCCGACGTGTAGCGCATGCGCATCATCTCGAATGGTGATGAGCAGAAGCCGCAGTAGTGGCATCACCGCCCCTCGGATGCGGGGGTGCTAACGGCGATACTAGGTGTGCTCGCGGCGCCCCTCGGATAACTTCACCCCGCGTTAGGACCGTGGGCAGTGCATCTTCGTCGGAACCAAGCCGGTGGGCGCACGCTGGCCGAAGTCCACCACCTCGCAGTCGCTCGTCAGCAAGCATCTCGCAGGCCCCGGGTTGCCCACCGCGGGCTGGACCTGGGGCTACGCCTACGGCGGGGG
>JAEUPC010000062.1 GCA_016789865.1 Rubrivivax sp. | reverse complement strand
CTCGCGGAACTCGAACTCGAAGTCGGCGCTGGTCAGCACCGGGGCCAGCTTCTCCATGCGCGCCAGCGCCTTGACGCGGCTTTGCGCCTGCTTGGCCTTGGTGGCCTTGGCCTTGAAGCGGTCGATGAAGCGCTGCAGGTGCGCGATGCGCTCCTGCTGCCGCGTGTAGGCGCCGGCCGCCTGGGCCAGCCGCTCGGCGCGCATCGACTCGAAGGCGGTGTAGTTGCCGGCGTAGCGCGTCACGGTGCCCTGGTCGACATGCAGCGTCACCTTGGTCACCGCGTCGAGGAACTCGCGGTCGTGGCTGATGACCACCAGCGTGCCGGCAAAGCGCTGCAGCCAGTTTTCCAGCCACACCAGCGCGTCCAGGTCGAGGTGGTTGGTGGGCTCGTCCAGCAGCAAGAGGTCGGCCGGGCACATCAGCGCGCGCGCCAGCTGCAGGCGCATGCGCCAGCCGCCGGAAAAGCTGTTCACCGGCGCGTCGAGTTGCGCCACCCGGAAGCCCAGGCCCAGCAACAGCGACTGGGCGCGTGCCTTGGCGTCGAAGGCGCCGGCCTCGTCGAGCGCGACATGCGCCTCGGCGATGGCGTGGCCGTCGTCGGCGGCCTCGGCCTGCGCGAGCTGTTGCTGCGCCTGCATCAACGGCCGGTCGCCTTGCAGCACGAAGTCGGTGGCGCCGTCGCCGGTCTCGGGCATGTCCTGCGCCACCTCGCCCACCTGCCAGCGTGGCGGGAAGTCGACGTCGCCCTGGTCGGCGTGCAGGCGGCCGGTGAGCAGCGCGAAGAGGCTGGACTTGCCCGCGCCGTTGTGGCCGACGAGGCCGGCCTTCTCGCCCGGGTTGAGCGTGAAGGTCGCACCCTGCAGCACGACGTTGCTGCCGCGGCGCAGCGTGACGTTGCGTACGGTGATCATCGCGGCCCGGCCTCGCTGGTTTCGGTGGTGGGCAGGGCATCGCGCGCCAGCGCCAGCACCGCGTCGCCCCCGGCGCTGGTGTCGAGCCACACCGCTTCCAGGCGCGGGAAGGCGGCATCGAGATGTTCGCGCTCGTGTCCGACCTCGAGCACCAGCACGCCGCCGGGTGCCAGGTGGGTGGCGATGCCGTGCAGCAGCGGCCGCACGAAGTCCATGCCGTCGGTACCACCGGCCAGTGCCAGCGCGGGCTCGGCGCGGAACTCGGCGGGCAGGGCGGCCATCGACGCGGCGTTGACGTACGGCGGATTGCACAGCACGAGATCGAAGCGTTCGTCAGGGAGCAGCGCTGCCAGGCCGTCGCCCCGCCGCAGTTCGATGCGCGAAGAAAGGCCGTGGCGCGCCGCGTTGCGTGCCGCCACCTCCAGGGCCGCGGCGCTGAGGTCGGTGCCGACCACCGTGGCATCCGGCCAGGCCATGGCGGACAGCACGGCCAGGCTGCCGTTGCCGGTGCACAGGTCGAGCACACGCGCCGGCTCACGGCCCATGAGCGCATCGATGTCGCCGGCGGCCAGCGGCTCGGCAATCAGCGAGCGCGGCACGATGGTGCGCTCGTCGACGAAAAACGGCACGCCCTGCAGCCAGGCCTCGCCGGTGAGGTACGCCGCCGGGCGCCGCGTGCGGATGCGCTCGTCGATCAGCGCCTGCACCTGCCGCTGCTCGGCGGCGGTGAGCACGCGCCCGGCCGGTTCGTCCAGGGCGTCCAGCGGCAGGCCCAGCCGCCACAACACCAGCCACGCCGCCTCGTCGAAGGCGTTGGTGGTGCCGTGACCAAAGGCGACGCCGGCAGCTTCGAGCTGCCGGCTGGCCTGCTGCACGCACTCGAACACGGTCACGGCCGCGCCGCTCCCGGGGCGGGCATCAGCGCTTGGAGTGTGCGGCGGTAGATCGCGGTCAGCGGCCCGATCCAACGGCACGAGACAAGTTGTTCGACGAGTCGCACCGTGCGGCTCATGGATGTGTTCTCCAGACTCACCCCGGCCTTCCCCCGCACGCGCAGAGGGGGCGTCGGGGGCGCGCCAATCGGGCACGCCGCGCGACGCGCCGGCGCTGGTGGGGTCAGGCGCGCCGGCCGCCGTTGCCGGCCACCGCCGGAGCCGGCCCGAGCCCCGGCTTCTTCGGCGGCGCCGGCTCTTCGCCGCGCACGTCGATGACGATCTCGGTGAAGCTGGCGGCCTCGGGTTCGTCCTTCTTCTGCGGCGTGACGCGCGAGATCGGCGTCTGCTCGTTCTGCAGCCGCCACAGCAGGTTGGTGGGGCTGTCGGCGTAGGCCATGCCCTCGTCGCGCGAGACGACGCCGTCGTTGATGAGGCGCGCGATGTCCTGCTCGAAGGTCTGCGAGCCTTCGGCCAGCGACTTCTCCATCGCCTCCTTCACGCCGGAGATGTCGCCCTTCTCGATGAGCTCGGAGATCAGCTTAGTGTTGAGCAGGATCTCCACCGCCGGCACGCGGCCGCCGGCGTTGCTGCGCAACAGGCGCTGCGAGACCACCGAGCGCAGGCCGCTGGCCAGGTCGGAAAGCAGCGTGGGCCGCGCCTCGGGCGTGTAGAACGACAGGATCCGGCCCATCGCGTGGTAGCTGTTGTTGGCGTGCAGTGTGGCCAGCACCAGGTGGCCCGACAACGCGTAGCTCAGCGCCGAGCTCATCGTCTCGCGGTCGCGGATCTCGCCGATCATGATGCAGTCGGGGGCCTGGCGCAGCGCGTTCTTCAGCGCCACCTGCAGCGTCTGCGTGTCGCGGCCGACCTCGCGCTGGTTGACGATGCTCTTCTTGTTGCTGAACAAGAATTCGATCGGGTCCTCGATGGTGAGGATGTGCCCGGTCATCTGCTGGTTGCGCCACTCGATCATCGAAGCCAGCGTGGTGCTCTTGCCGGTGCCGGTGGCGCCCACCATCAGGATCAGGCCGCGCTTGTCGGTGACCAGGTTGGACAGGATGTCGGGCAGGCCGAGCGTCTCCAGCGTGGGAATGACGAACGGGATGCAGCGGATCACCGCAGCGATCGAGCCGCGCTGCTTGAACGCCGAGAGGCGGAAGCTGCCCACCCGTTGCATCGAGATGCCGACGTTGAGCTCGCCGGTGTCGTCGAGCTCCTCCAGCTGCTGCGGCGTGAGCATCTCGGCCAGCAGCTGGCGCGTCTGGTGCTGGGCCAGCAGCTGGTCGCTCAGCTGCAGGATCTGGCCGTGGATCTTGATGAGGATCGGCGTGTTGGCCGCCATGTACACGTCGGAGGCGCTCTTCTCCGCCATCAGGCGAAGCACGCGCTCGAGGTTGTTGGACATGGCGGGGGTCTCCGTCGGTCGATCGGAAAGAGGGGCGGCGGCGGTCGAGAGCGAGGGCTAGGGCCGCAGCAGGTCGTTGATGCTCGTCTTGCTGCGCGTCTGCGCGTCGACACGCTTGACGATCACGGCAGCGTACAGCGAGTACGGCGTGCCGTCTGCGCACTTCTTGGGCAGCCCGCCGCTGACGACCACGCTGCCGCTGGGCACGCGGCCATAGGTGATCTCGCCCGTCTCGCGGTTGAACAGCGGCGTGCTCTGGCCGATGTACACGCCCATGCCGAGCACCGAGTTCTCTTCGACGATGACGCCCTCGACGACCTCGCTGCGCGCGCCGATGAAGCAGTTGTCTTCGATGATGGTCGGGTTGGCCTGCAGCGGCTCCAGCACGCCGCCGATGCCCACGCCGCCGGACAGGTGCACGTTCTTGCCGATCTGCGCGCAGCTGCCGACCGTGGCCCAGGTGTCGACCATCGTGCCCTCGTCGACATAGGCGCCGATGTTGACGTAGCTGGGCATCAGCACCGCGCCCTTGGCGATGAAGCTGCCGCGCCGCGCCACTGCCGGCGGCACCACGCGAACGCCGGCGTCGCGCAGCGCGGCGTCGTCCAGGTGCGCGAACTTGGTGGGCACCTTGTCGTAGAAGCCGAGGTCGCCGGCGCGCATGAGCCGGTTGTCGTTGAGTCGGAAGCTCAGCAGCACCGCCTTCTTCAGCCACTGGTTGACCACCCACTCGCCGACGCCGCGGCGCTCGGCCACGCGCAGGCGGCCGGCGTTGAGCTCGGCGATCACTGCCTCGACCTGCTCGCGCACCTGCGGCGCGTTGGTCGCGCTGAGCTGCGCGCGCGCCTCCCAGGCGTTGTCGATGGCGGCTTGCAGCTTGGGCAGGTCGGCGGTGTGGGTGCTCATGGCTCGCGTTCGGTCAGGCCGTGGCCTGGCGGGTGAGGTCGTGGGTGTAGGCGACGATGCGACGGGCGGCCTCGCGGCACTCTTCGGGTGTGGCCACCAGCGCCATGCGCACGCGGCCGCGGCCCGGGTTGGCGGCCCGGCCACCCGGCCCCGGTGTTTCCCTGGCGAGCAGCCGCCCCGGAAGGACCGCGACATTGTATTGAGCGAGCAGCCCGCGGGCCCACTGCACCTCGTCGGCGATCGGGTCGGCCGCGTCGCCGCCGCGGGCCGCCGGCACGCCGGCCCAGAGGTAGAAGGCGGCGTCCGGCAGCTTCACGTCCAGCACCTCGGCGAGCAGGGGCGTGACCTCGGCGAACTTGGCGCGGTACAGCTCGCGGTTGTTGACCACATGCTCCTCGTCGCCCCAGGCGGCGATGCTGGCGCGCTGCACCAGGCCGCTCATCGCGCTGCCGTGGTAGGTGCGGTACAGCAGGAACGGCTTGATCCACTTCGCGTCGCCGGCGACGAAGCCCGAGCGCAGCCCCGGCACGTTGCTGCGCTTGGACAGCGAGGTGAAGGCCACGAGGTTGCGCAAGTCGTCGCGGCCCAGCGCCTTGGCCGCCTCGAGGCTGCCAAGCGGCGGCTCGCTGCGAAAGTAGATCTCCGAATAGCACTCGTCGCTGGCGATGACGAAGCCGTGGCGGTCGGACAGCTCGAACAGCCGGCGCCACTCGGCCAGCGGCATCACCGCGCCGGTGGGGTTGCCGGGCGAGCACACGTACAGCAGCTGCGTGCGCGCCCACACCGCATCGGGCACGCTTTCCCAATCGGCCGCGAAGTTGCGCGCCGAGTCGCTGGCCACGTAGTACGGCTGCGCGCCGGCCAGCAGCGCCGCGCCCTCGTAGATCTGATAGAAGGGATTGGGGCACACGACGGTGGCGCCGGGCCGTGTGTCGTCGACCACCACCTGCGCGAATGCGAAGAGGGCCTCGCGCGAGCCGTTTACCGGCAGCACCTGCGTGGCCGGGCTGAGCGCCACGCCATAGCGGCGCTGCACCCAGCCGGCCATGGCCTCGCGCAGTGCCGGTTCGCCGGCGGTGGCCGGGTAGCCGGAAAGCGCCGGCAGCGCCTTCACGAGCGCCTCTTCGATGAGCGCCGGCGTCTGGTGCCGCGGCTCGCCGATGCCCAGGCTGATGGGCGACAGGTGCGTCGGTGGCCGGATGTCGGCCGTGAGTTCGCGCCAGCGCTCGAAGGGGTAGGGGTGCAGCAGCGCCAGACGCGGGTTGGCCATGGCCAGGATTATCCTTGGCGCGATGACGGACGCTGCGCGCGAAGCCCCCTTGCCACGCCCTGTGCCGCCGGCGCCCGCCGCGTCGGCGGGCGCCGGGGCGCCGGACCTTGCGGCGCTGCCGCCCGGCTTCGACCCGACCTCGTTGCGCTTTGCGCTCGCCTGGGTGCTGCCGCTGGGCATCGCGGCGGCGGCATGGCGGTCGCCCTGGGCCGCGTGGGCTGCGATGCTGGGTTGGCAGGTGCTGTTCGCGCTGCTGGAGTTCGTGCCGGCGCTGAAGCACTCGCCGCCGGCAGCGCGGGCCTCGGGCTGGCACCGCTGGTGCATCCGCATGCATGTGCCGTTGCAGGCCGCGCTGCTGGGCTTCTCGCTGTGGCTCGTGGCGCGCGGGTCCGCGGGCGGCGGGCTGGGGGGGTCTGGGGGCTTCGGTGTGGGCGAAGCGATTGCGCTGGGCATCGCCGTGGGGGGCGTCACCGGCAGCCACGGCATCACCTTTGCCCACGAGCTGGGGCATTCGCGCTCGCGCCTGGACCGGTTGCTCGGCTGGCTGCTGATGACCAGCGTGCTCTACGCGCACTTCATGGTCGAGCACTACCGCGGCCACCATCCGCGCGCGGCCACGCGCGACGACCCGGCCAGCGCGCGCCGCGGCGAGACGCTGTGGCGCTTCCTGCCGCGCACGCTGGCCGGCAGCTGGCTCAGCGCGTGGCGGCTGGAAGCGGCGCAGCTGGCGCAGCTCCGGCGCGGCGGGCACCGCAGCCCGCTGGCCTGGGCCGCGGCGGCGCAGGCCGCGGGGCTCGTCATGCTGGCGTTGTGGCTCGGGCCGCTGGCGTTGTTGTTCTGGGTGGTGCAGGCCGGCTACGCCGTGTTCCTGCTCGAAGCCATCAACTACATCGAGCACTACGGCCTCGTGCGCGCGTCGCAGGCCAACGGCCGCCCGGAACCGTTCGGCGTGAACCACGCGTGGAACGCCGACCACCTGGTCACCAACAGCGTCATCGCAAACCTGCAGCGCCACAGCGACCACCACATGCACGCCTGGAAGCCCTACGCCGAGCTGCAGCCGCTGCCCGGGCCCGAGTTGCCCACGGGCTACGCAGGGTGCTTGTTCCTCGCCTCGGTGCCGCGCTGGTGGTTCGCGGCGATGGAGCCGCGGCTGCAGGCGCTCGAACGCATCCGCGCGCCGGGCGCCCACGTACAGGGGGCGTGACCGCCGCCGCTGACCGCTCCGAGTCGTCCGAGTGGGCGCATCGCCGCGGGCCGGCAACGTCTCTATCGGATCGCCTGCCGCCTGAAACGCAGACGCATCCGCCGGCTTGTCCGCCCACTCACGCGCTCACTCACCCGCCCGCCCACCCCCGGTTTCGCCGCATGCTGCGCAGTCTCTGGTCCGTGCCGCTGGCCCTGGCGCTCGTCTACGCCTTGCTGCTCGCGTTGCTGTGGGTGGCGCAGGAGAAGCTGATCTTCATGCCGGCCAAGCTGCCGGCCGACCACCGCTTCGATTTCGGCGCCGACGTGCACGAGGTGTGGATCGACCGCGGCAGCACGGGCACCCATCCCGACGCCGCCCGCAACACCGACCCCGTGCGCCTGCACGCGCTGCACCTGCGGCTGCCCGCGCCCGACGGGGTTGTGTTCTACCTGCACGGCAATGCCGGCAACCTGGACAGCTGGTTCACCAACGCCGCGTTCTGGCGCCAGGCCAACCTCGACCTCTTCATGCTCGACTACCGCGGCTACGGCAAGAGCGGCGGCCGCGTGCAAAGCGAGGCGCAGCTCGTCGACGACGTGCGGGCGGCCTGGCAGCAGGTGGCGCCGCAATACGCCGGCAAGCGCCGCATCGTCTTCGGCCGGTCGCTGGGCAGCGCACTCGCGGCCAAGCTGTCGGCGGAGGTGAAGCCCGACCTCACGCTCCTGGTGTCACCCTACGAGAGCCTCGTGGCGCTGGCCGCCGAGCACTACGCCTGGGTGCCGCGCGCGCTGCTGCGCTACCCGCTGCGCACCGACGAGGCGGTGGCCCGGCTGGCCAACCCGCTGGTCATCGTGCATGGCGAGCGCGACGAGATCATCGCCTTGCACCACGCCCAGCGGCTGCTGGCGCACGCCGCGCCCGCCGCGCAGGCGCGGCTCGTGCGAGTGAGTGGGGCCGGGCACAACGACCTGCAGCTCTTCCCGCAATATCTGCAAGGGCTGCGCGACGCATTTGCGTCGCTGCCGGCGAAGTAGCGCCGGCAGCAGCGGGCAACGCAGCGCTCGAAGCGGCGGGCAAGGCTGCGTGTGACGCCGGTGGGCATGCCCGCCGCGCAGGGGCGGCTTGCGGCCGCACTCGAGGTGCCGCGATCGCTTCGCGCTGCCACGCTCAACCGGGGCAGAAGCGCGCCCGGTCCTCGGCACTCGCCCGCAGCCGCTCGGCAAAGTAGTGCTGCAGCATGCCGGCCGCCGCGCGCTGCGAGGCGGCCGGCAACAGCGGCCCGAGGTCGGCCACCCACGCCGCGCTGCACTCGGCCACGGGCTTGTCGCCGCCGGCGCAGCCGAGCAGGCGGTCGAACGCGTTGCGGTAGCGGCGGAAGTCGTCGCGGCTCATCACCGGCCCGTGGCCCGGCACCACGCGCTCGAACGGCAACGCATCGAGCTCGCCCAGCGCCGCGCGCCAGGTCTCGGCGCATGCGGTGTCGAGGAACGGCGCCGGCAGCGTGACGAAGTCGCCCACCGCCAGCGTGCCGCTGGCGCGATCGAGCACCCAGGCGTCGCCGCCACTCACGCCGCGCAGCACGCCCACGCGCAGCGCGCGGCCGGCCAGTTCGATGTCGCGCGGCGCTTGTTCGAGAACCACGTCGGGCAGCAGCAGCGCGCGCTCGGCGTACAGCGCGCGGTCGATCTCGATCATGCGCCGCGTGGCGGCATCGGTGGACGGGTCTTGGAGCATCTTGGCGAGGTCGGCATCGGAGGCGGGCATGCGCTGCTCGACCGCGTCGCGCACCGCGGCGCTGGCGTGGGTGCGGATGCCCGGCAGCGCGCGCCGCAGCAGCGCATTGCCGCCCAGGTGGTCGAGGTGCCAGTGGGTGTTGATGACGGCGCGGATCGGCTGCCCACGCCGCCGCGCCCACTCGCGCAGCGCGCCGGCGTGCTCGGCATGGCGGCCGGTGTCGATGATGACCAACCCCTCTCGGCCCTGCAAGATGAGGCTCGCGCCATCGGGCTGCCGGCCGCGCTCGAAGCGCGAGGGAAGCCACCACACGCCTTCGGCGAGCGCCTGCACCTCGCCGACGCGCGCTGCGGCCGGCTCGGAAGGTCGCAGCGTCAGCGTCTGCGCCGCGGCGGCCAGCGGGACGAGCAACGCGGCCAGCGCCGCCGGCCCCGCCAATGCCGCGCTCGCCGCGATGGCCACGCTCGCCGCGAGCGCCCTGCGCACCGCCCGCACAGCGTGCGCAGTGCGGGCGGCCAGCTTGCCGTGCGTGCGAGCGCCGTCGCGTTCCATCATCGGCTCGTCCTCTCGCGCCGGGGGGCGCCCGGCCTGCATGCGGCTGCCGCCGCGGCGTCATGCGGCCATCGTAGGGCAAGGCCGCGCGGCCGGGGTCGGGCGCAGGCATCATCGGGTCTGCCCACAACGGCATTCGAAACCCACTGCGCGCCCGCCGCCGCTTCGCCGATGCACTACGACCCTCGCCAGCCCCGCCCCACGGCGTTGAAGCACGACCCCTTCAAGGCACTGGTCGTGCCGCGGCCGATCGGCTGGATCGGCACGCTCGACGCCCAGGGCCGCGCCAATCTGGCGCCCTACAGCTTCTTCAATGCCATCAGCGACCAGCCGCCGATGGTGATGTTCTCGTCGTCGGGCGCCAAGCACAGCCTGGGCAACATCCTGGCCACCGGCGAGTTCACCTGCTCGTTGGCGGGCGAGGCGCTGCGCGATGCGATGAACCTCAGCTCGGCAGCGGTGGCGCGCGAGGTCGACGAGTTCGAGCTGGCGGGGCTCGCGAAGGCCCCGTCGCGCTGGATCAAGCCGCCGCGCGTGGCCGCGGCGCCGGCCGCGCTGGAGTGCCGGCTGTTCAAGACGCTGCCGTTGCCCGCCCCGCCGCAGGGCGAGGGCTACACGATGGTCATCGGTGAGGTCGTCGGCATCTACATCGACGACGCGCTCGTGCAGCACGGTCGCGTCGACACCGCCGCGATGCGCCCGCTGGCGCGGCTGGGGTACATGGAGTACGCGGTGGTGACGCGCGAGACGATGTTCAGCCTGAACCGGCCGCGCGTGAGCGCCGATGCCCGCCGCGCCGAGGTGGATGCCGGCCCGTGGGACGGCGTGTACCGGTAGCGGCGGGGCGGCCTGCACGGCCTGCACGGCCTGCACGGCCTGCACAGCCTACAAGGCCTACAAGGCCTACAAGGCCTGTGCCGCCGATACGGCCTACAGCGCCCCGCGGCACCCCGGCGCGCCGCAGCGGCAGGCGAGCTTGCCGTCGTGGTGCGTCTCGCCGTAGTCGACGGTGACCTCTTCGCCCGGCGTGATGGCGCGGCGCGCGTAGAACTCCACGCGCCCGTTGCGGATGACCAGCCGCGCGTTGGGCCGGCAGCTGTGGTTGGTGAAGCGCATCGGGTCGGTGCTCTTGCTGAAGTCGATGGCTTTGCGTGCACTCAGCTCGACGATCATGATGCGCTCGTGCCGTGTGGCGCGGATGCGCGCCTCGGCCACGCTGATGGCCTCGCCGCGGATCTCGCCGATCTTCAGCCGCGGCGGAATCGGCTCGGCGGCGAAGGCGCCGTGGCCATCGATGCGGCTGTTCTTCACCGTGACGGCGAACTTCTGGTACGGCGGGCGCGACACCGGGGGCGGCGGCACCGCGGGCGGGGTTGCGCGGCCGGTGCCCATCACGCCTTCGGCGGGTTCGGCAGGTCGACCGCCGGCGCCGGCTTCCAGCCCTTCTTGCGGTGCTCGGCGGTGACGAAGGTGCGGATGCCGCCGCGCACGAACCAGTCGGCGTGGATGCGCACGAAGCGCGGCGCGATGGCCTTGACGATGTCGTCGCAGATCGCATTGGTGACCCTCTCGTGGAAGGCCCCCTCGTCGCGATAACTCCAGAAGTACATCTTCAGGCTCTTCAGCTCGACGCAGAGCCGGTCGGCCACGATCTCGATGGTGAAGTGCGCGAAGTCGGGCTGCCCGGTCAGCGGGCACAGGCAGGTGAACTCGGGCACCTCGAAGCGGATGACGTAGTCGCGCTCGGGCGCCGGGTTGGCAAAGACCTGCAGCTCCTTGCTTGGCGCGGTGGGCGGCACCGGGGGCGCCTGGCGTTGATTCAGCGGCGGCTTCGCCAGCGCGCGGGAGGGCTTCTTGGGCATGGTCAAGCGCGGTTGCCAAGGGGCTCGGGCGAGGGGGCGCGATGTTATCATCCGGCCCGCCCAGCGCTCCGTTCGGAGCGCATTTTTCCTTTTGAATTCAAGCACTTGCGGCGGTGCCTGCGATCCTCGTCGCAGCGCACGGCCGCTGGCCACGATGCGCCTTTCCTCGATCAAGCTCTCGGGCTTCAAGTCGTTTGCCGAGCCGACCAACTTTCAGTTGCCCGGGCAGCGCGTGGGCGTGGTCGGCCCGAATGGTTGCGGCAAGAGCAACATCATGGACGCCGTGCGCTGGGTGCTGGGCGAGAGCAAGGCCAGTGAACTGCGTGGCGAGAGCATGCAGGACGTCATCTTCAACGGCAGCGGCAACCGCAAGCCGGCCGGCCGCGCCAGCGTGGAGCTGGTGTTCGACAACACCGCGGCGCGCGCCGGCGGGCAGTGGAACAGCTTTGCCGAGATTGCCGTCAAGCGCGTGCTCACGCGCGATGGCTCTTCCAGCTACTACATCAACAACCAGCCGGTGCGCCGGCGCGACGTGCAAGACGTGTTCCTCGGCACAGGCCTCGGCCCACGCGCCTACGCGATCATCGGCCAGGGCACCATCAGCCGCATCATCGAAAGCCGCCCCGAGGAATTGCGCCTGTTTCTCGAAGAGGCCGCCGGCGTCAGCAAGTACAAGGAACGCCGCCGCGAAACCGAGAATCGGCTGAAGGACACGCGCGAGAACCTGACGCGCGTGGACGACATCCTGCGTGAGCTGGGCAGCAACCTCGACAAGCTGGAAAAGCAGGCCGAAGTCGCCGCGCAATACCGCGGCCTGCAGGACGCCGGCACGCTGAAGCTGCACCAACTGTGGTTCCTGAAGCACCGCGATGCGGCGAACGAGGAAGAGCGCGTGAAGGCCGCGGCCGCCGGGGCCGCCAATGCGCTGGAAGCGCGCATTGCCGACATGCGCCACGTCGAGGCCGAGCTGGAGACGCTGCGCCAGGCGCACTACGCGGCCAACGACGCGCTGCACGCCAAGCAGGGGCTGCTCGGCGAGGCGCAACTGGAGGTGAGCCGGCTCGAAGAGCGCATCCGCTATGTCGTCGAAGGGCGCAAGCGCGCCGAGCAGCGCCTGGCCGACCTTCGCGCGCAGAACCAGCAATGGGCCGAGCGCCAGGAAGAGGCGCGTGCCGAGCTGGAACAGATCGCCGAGCAGATCGTCGCCGCCGACGAGCAGGCCGCAGTGCTGGCCGGCCAGGCCGAGGAACAGGGCGCGCGCCTGCCCGACCTCGAGGAAGCCCTGCGCGCAGCGCAAGGCAAGAGCAACGCGCAACGCAACCTCGTGGCGCAGGTGCAGCAGCAGATCCAGGTGCTGGCCGCCGAGAGTCGCAGCATCGAGGAGCAGACGCGCACGCTGCGCGCGCGCCGCGAGCGGCTGGCCGCCGAGCACAAGGGCATCGAAGCGCCCGACTTGCCAAAGCTCGAAGCGCTGCGGGCGCAGGAAGCCACGGCACAGGGCCAACGCGAGACCAGCGATACGCGGCTGGCCGAGCTGCACACGCTGGTGCCTCAGCTGGACGAACAGCGCCGCGCCGCGCAGGAAGACAGCCAGCGCGCGGCGGCCAGGCTGGCCGACATCAAGGCCCGGCTGGAAGCGCTGCGTGCGCTGCAGGAGAAAGTGCAGACCGAGGGCAAGCTCAAGCCCTGGCTCGAGAAGCACGGGCTGGCGGGCCTGCAGGGCCTGTGGACGCTCGTGCACATCGAAGGCGGCTGGGAGACCGCGCTCGAGTCGGCGCTGCGCGAGCGGCTCAACGCGCTTTCGGTGGGCAAGCTCGACATGGTGCGCGCGTTCGCCACCGATGCACCGCCGGCCAAACTTGCCTTCTATGCCGCGCCGCAGGCGGCGATCGCCAACACGCACCAGACGCTGCCGCGGCTTTCCGAGCTGCTGCGGCTGAACGACGCGGGCCTGAAGGCGCTGCTTAACGATTGGCTGGAAGGCGTGTACACCGCCGCGTCGATCGAAGAAGCGCTGGCCAATCGCGGCAAGCTGACGCACGGCGAAGTCATCATGACCCGCGAGGGCCACGCCGTCTCGCAGTTTGCGGTGAGCTTCTACGCGCCCGATTCCGAACAGGCCGGCATGCTGGCGCGTGCGCAGGAGATCGAGAACCTCGAACGCGCGCAGCGTGCGCAGGCGCTGATCGCCGAGGAGGCGCGCGCGCAGTCGGTGCGGCTGGAGGCGCAGTACACCGACGCCTCGCAGCGCGAGCTGGCGGCGCGGCGCGAGGCCACCGAGGCGCAGAACCGCGCGCATGCGCTGCATGTGGAGGTGCTGCGCCTGGCGCAGCAGGCCGAGGCGGCCAGTGCCCGCGGCCAGCAACTGGCCGGCGAGCTGGAGGAGACCGACGCGCAGCTGGCCGCGTTGGACGAGCGGCGCGCCACCGGCGAAGGCCGCTTCGAGGAGCTGGACATCGAACTCGCCGGTGCCCAGGAGATGCACGCCGAATTCGACGACGGCGTGCTGGCCGCCGAGCGCACGCTGGCCGACGCGCGCGAACAGCAGCGCGCGCTCGAACGCCAGGCGCAGGAGGCGGGCTTCCAGGCCCGCGCGCTCACCAGCCGCAAGGCCGAGCTGCAGCGCGGCATCGAAACGGCCGCTCAGCAGATCGAGAGCAACCAGGCCGCCGGTCAGCAGCTCGAACTCGAACTCGGCGCCTTCGACGACGCCAGCGCGCAAAGCGGCCTGCAGGGGGCGCTGGCGTTGAAGCTGGAGCGTGAGCAGGTGCTGGCCGCCGCGCGCAGCGAGTACGACGACCTGGCGGCCAAGCTGCGTGCCGCCGACGAGCAGCGCATGGCGCACGAGCGCAGCCTGGAGCCGCTGCGCGAGCGCATCACCGCGTTGCAGCTGGAGCAGCAGGCGGCGCAGCTGGGCGGCGCGCAGTACCTGGAGCAGCTCGCCGCGGCCGCCGTCGAGCTCGAAGCGCTGGCCAAGGGCATCGAGGACGGCGGCGTCAAGCTCTACGGCCTGCAAAGCGAGATCGACCGCATCAACCGCGACATCGGTGCGCTGGGCGCCGTCAACCTGGCCGCGCTGGAAGAGCTCACCACCTCGCGCGAGCGCAAGAGTTTTCTCGACGCGCAGAACGCCGACCTGCAAGACGCCATCACCACGCTCGAAGACGCCATCCAGAAGATCGACCTGGAGACGCGCGACCTCTTGGCTTCCACCTTCAACCAGGTCAACGAGCACTTCGGCCGCATGTTCCCGCAGCTGTTCGGCGGCGGCAACGCGCGGCTGGTGATGACCGGTGCGGAGATCCTCGACGCCGGCGTGCAGGTGATGGCGCAGCCGCCGGGCAAGAAGAACAGCACCATCCATCTGCTCTCGGGCGGCGAGAAGGCGCTCACCGCCATCGCGCTGGTGTTTGCGATCTTCATGCTCAACCCGGCGCCGTTCTGCCTGCTGGATGAGGTGGACGCGCCGCTGGACGACGCCAACACCGAGCGCTACCGCAAGCTCGTCACCGAGATGAGCGCCAAGGGCACGCAGTTCCTGTTCATCAGCCACAACAAGATCGCCATGGAGATGGCCGAGCAGCTGATCGGCGTGACGATGCAGGAGCAGGGGGTCAGCCGCATCGTGGCGGTGGACATGGAGTCGGCGGTGTCCCTGGCGGAAGCCGCCTGAGGCACCGGCTGGCCACCGGTGATGAGCCTGACCGCGGCGCTCGCCCTGCTCGCCGCGGCGGTGCTGCTGGCGCTGCTGGTGCAAGGGTGGTGGGGCACGCGGCGGCTGTTGCGGCGGCGGCCCGGTGGGGGCCTGTCGTTGCTCGGGCGCTGGTGGCCCGGCCAAGCATCGCGCGGCGCCACTGACGCTGGCGACACGATCCCCGACCGCCAGGAGCCCTCGCTCGGGCCGGAAGGCGAAGACGGTGCCGCCGTGCACCTGGAGGATGGCCTGCAGCCCGTGACCCCGGCCGAGCTGGCCACCGCGCTGCGCAGCCCGCAGCGGCGCGAATTGCGGCTGGATGCGCTCATCGATGCCATCGTGCCGCTGGCGCTGGAGCACCCGATCGCCGGCGAGACCGCGCTGGCGCACCTGCCGCCCACGCGCCGCGCCGGCAGCAAGCCGTTCTACGTCGAGGGCCTGGAAGTGCGCAGCGGCCAGTGGGAACCGCTGACGATGGGCCAGCGCTATGCCGAGCTGCAAGCCGGGGTGCAGCTGGTCAACCGCGCCGGGCCGCTCAACGAGATCGAGTACAGCGAGTTCGTGCACAAGATCGAGGCCTTTGCCGAATCGGTGCACGCGCGGGCCGACGCGCCCGACATGCTCGACGCGGTGGCTCGCGCGCGCGAGCTGGACGGCCTGGCGAGCCCGTTGGATGCGCAGCTGTCGATCCGGCTGCTCAGCAACGGTGTGGCCTGGTCGGTGAGCTACCTGGCGCAGGTGGCCGCGCACGCCGGCTTGATGCCCGGCGTGCTGCCCGGGCGCTGGGTGCTGCCGGCCGCCGAGGAGGGCGAGCCCCCGCTGGTGGTGCTCTCGCTCGATGCGCAGGCGGCGCTGGCCGACGACGCGCAGGCCGCCGCGGTGCGCGAGTGCATGCTGGCCATGGACGTGCCGCATTCCCCGCAGAGGGCCGAGCCCTTCGCCGCGCTGCACGCCATGGTCGGGCGGCTGGCCAACGAACTGGACGCCACGCCGATCGACGACCTGGGTGAGCCGATCACCGAACAGGCCTTCAGGGCCATCGGCGACGAACTGGTCAAGCTCTACCGCAGCCTCGAAGCGCTGGACCTCGCCGCGGGTACGCCGGCGGCGCGGCGGCTTTTCAGCTAGGGGCGGGCCCCGCAGGCCACCCCACCATCGCTCTTCCCCGCCGATGCAGCCCGAGCCACCTGCCCCTGCCGCTGATGCCGATGCGGCCGCGCGGGCCGCGGCGCTGCGCGAGTTGCTGCACCATCACGCGCATCTGTACTACGTGCTCGATGCGCCGGTGGTTCCCGATGCGGAGTACGACCGCCTGTTCGGCGAGCTGCAGGCGCTGGAGCAGGCGCACCCCGCGCTTCGCACGCCCGATTCGCCCACGCAACGCGTGCTGGGGCGCGTGCTCGACGGCCTGGCCGCGGTGCGGCACGCCGTGCCGATGCTCTCGATCCAGACCGAGACCGACACCACGGCGGCCGGCGCCGAGGCGTTCGACGCGCGCGTGCGGCGCGAGCTGGAACTCGAGGAGGGTGCGCCGCCGGTGGAGTACTCGGCCGAGCTGAAGTTCGACGGCCTGGCGATCAACCTGCGCTACGAGCATGGCGTGCTGGTGCAGGCCGCCACGCGCGGTGACGGCGAGACCGGCGAGGACGTGACGCAGAACATCCGCACGATCGGGCAGGTGCCGCTGAAGCTGCAGGGCCCGGCCGCGGCGGCGCCCGAGGTGCTGGAAGTGCGCGGCGAGATCTACATGCGCCGCGACGACTTCGAGCGGCTCAACGAACGCCAGCGCGAGAAGGGCGAGAAGACCTACATCAACCCGCGCAACACGGCCGCCGGTGCGGTGCGCCAGCTCGACCCGGCGGTCACCGCGTCGCGGCCGTTGTCGTTCTTCGCCTACGGGCTGGGCGAAGTGCGCGGCTGGTCCTTCATGAACGAGGACGCGCCGACGCACTTCGCGCTGCTCGATGCGCTGGCGGCCCTCGGCCTGCCGGTCTCGGCCGAACGGCGCGTGTGTGCGGGCGCCGCGGGGCTGGCGGCGTTCCACCGCGATGTCGAGGCCCGGCGCGACGCGCTGCCGTTCGACATCGACGGCGTGGTCTACAAGGTGAATTCGCTGTCGCTGCAGCAGCGGCTGGGCTTCAAGACGCGTGAGCCGCGCTGGGCGGTGGCGCACAAGTACCCGGCGCAGGAGCAGGTGACCCGGCTGGCGGGCATCGACGTGCAGGTGGGCCGCACCGGCAAGATCACGCCGGTGGCGCGGCTGGCGCCGGTGTTCGTCGGCGGCACGACGGTGACGAATGCGACGCTGCACAACCTGTTCGAGCTGCGCCGAAAGGGCGTGCGCGTGGGCGACGAGGTAATCGTGCGGCGGGCCGGCGACGTGATCCCGGAGATCGCCGGCCGCATCCCTGCCGGCCCGGGCCCGCGCCAGCCCTACGTGCCCAACTTCCGCATGCCGGCGGCCTGCCCGGTGTGCGGCAGCGCCGTGCGGCGCGAGAAGGGCGGCATCGACCACCGCTGCACCGGCGGGCTGTTCTGCGCCGCGCAGCGCAAGCAGGCGCTCTTGCACTTCGCGGGCCGGCGAGCGATGGACGTCGAGGGGTTGGGCGACAAGCTGGTCGACCAGCTGGTCGATGGCGGCCTGATCCGCACGCTGCCCGAGCTGTACAAGCTGGGCGTGGCCAAGCTCGCCGCGCTGGAACGCATGGCCGAGAAGAGCGCGGCCAACCTGGTGGCGGCACTCGACTCGAGCAAGCACACGACGCTGGCGCGTTTTGTCTATGCGCTGGGCATCCGCCATGTCGGCGAGGCGACGGCCAAGGACCTGGCGCGCCACTTCGGCGCGATGGATCGCCTGATGGACGCTGGTGTCGAGCAACTGCTCGAGGTCAACGACGTGGGGCCGGTGGTCGCCCAGAGCATCCACACCTTCTTTGCCCAGCCGCACAACCGCGAAGTGGTGGAGCAGCTGCGGGCCGCCGGCATCACGTGGAACGAGCACGAGGGGGCCGCCGCAGCAGCGCCGGCGGCGCTGCCGCTGGCCGGCAAGACGCTGGTCATCACCGGCACGCTGCCGTCGCTTTCACGCGACGAAGCCAAGGGGCTGATCGAGGCGGCGGGCGCCAAGGTGGCCGGTTCGGTTTCGAAGAAGACACACTATGTCGTGGCCGGTGTCGAGGCCGGCAGCAAGCTGGACAAGGCGCGCGAGCTGGGCGTGGCGGTGCTCGACGAGGAGGGGCTGCGCGCGCTGCTGGCCGGCCACGGCGCCGCGGGTTGAAGCCGCGCGGTGCCCGGACCGCCAGGTGCCAGGGGAGGTGAGCATGACGGTACGCGAGATCCTGAAGATGGGCGACCCGCGGCTGCTGCAAGTGGCGCAGCCGGTGCGCGCGTTCGACTCGCCCGAGTTGCACGCGCTGGTGGCCGACCTGTTCGACACCATGGCCGCGGCCCAGGGGGCCGGGCTCGCCGCGCCGCAGATCGGCGTGGATCTGCAGGTGGTGATCTTCGGCTTCGAGCGCAATGCGCGCTACCCCGAGGCGCCGGCCGTGCCGCCCACGGTGCTGGTGAACCCGCTGGTCACGCCGCTTTCCGATGAGCTGGTGGAGGGCTGGGAAGGCTGCCTCTCGGTGCCGGGCCTGCGCGGCGTGGTGCCGCGCCATGCGCGCATCCGCTACCGCGGCTGGGACGCCCGGGGCGAACTGATCGAGCGCGAAGTCGACGGCTTCCATGCGCGCGTGGTGCAGCACGAGTGCGACCACCTGATCGGGCGGCTGTACCCCACACGCATGACCGACCTCACCAAGCTGGGGTTCACGAGCGTGCTGTTTCCCGAGCTGGTGGACGCGGGCGAGGAGTAGGCGAGCGGCGGGGCCGCGCGGTGGGTCCTGCTGCGCGGTCAGGGGTCGACGTAGACCTCTCCGGCCCCGGCCGATGTAGCCCCCGCCAAGCACGGCCAAGCCGGCGCGCGGCGGGCCTTGCAGGCCCGCTCAGCCTGGTGGCGGCCGGTCGGGCGCGAGTTGCCTCTGCAGCTCCGCGATCAGCGCCCGCGCCTCGTCGCCTTCAGGAATCGGCCGGCCGCTGTCGCGCCATTCGACCGCGCTCTTGAAGCCGTGCACCTGCGCCTGACGGCGGAACCACAGGCCTTCGGGGTTGTGGCGCGTGATGCCGTCGAAGAGCGTGGCGAACATCTGCGTCTGCTCCAGGCCCATCGTCAGCATCGCCTGGTTGACCACCATCTTGTGCATCGCCAGGTGCGCGCGCGGCACGCTGGCGATGCGGCGCGCCAGCGCCAACGTGGCCGTTTCCAGCTCGGCGGCGGGCACGCTTTGGGTGGCCAGGCCCCAGGCGACGGCGGTGCGGCCGTCGATCATGTCGCCGGTGAACATCAGCTGCTTGGCGCGCATGGGGCCCAGGCGGTAGGTCCACATCGCGGTGGTGGGGCAGCCCCACACGCGCACCGGCGGGTAGCCGATCTTCGCGTCGTCGGCCATGACCAGCAGGTCGCAGCACATGGCGATGTCGCTGCCGCCGGCCAGCGCCACGCCGTGCACCATGGCGATGGTGGGCTTGCGGCTGCGCCACAGGGCCATGAAGTCCTCGGTGTAGCGCTTCATCTCGGCGTAGTCGTCGGTCGGCTCCCAGGGCTGCTGCTCCTGCTGGCAGGGGTGCTCGGCGCGGCCCGAGCCGAAGTCCTGCAGGTCGTAGCCGGCACAGAACGCGCGCCCGGCGCCGGCCAGCACGATGACGTGCACCTCGTCGTCGGCCTCGGCGTGCTGCACGGCGCGGCGGATCTCGCCCGGCACATGCGGGTTGATGGCGTTGAGCCGCTCGGGGCGGTTCAGCGTGATGCGGGCGATGCGCGGTTCGCCCGGCTGCTTGGCCAGGGTGAGGGTGCTGAAGTCGCTCATGTCTCTCATGGCAGGTGGCTTGGGGCTGTGGGGCTGCAACGCGGGCGCCCGGACGCTGTCGGGGCTGCTGCAGACCCGCGGCCGAGCATCGCCGCGGCCGCGCACACGGCGGGCGGGGAGAAACACGGCTTTACATCGCCTCCCCCATCATGGCGGGCATTTGCGTCATCGTCGCCTCCACGGCAACCGTTGCACCGCCATGAACGAAACACGTTCCAACGCCGCTGCGCGCCCTCCGGCCGCGTGGCATGGGCCCCGCTCCAGCGGGTTCGGCAAGTTGATGTGGGGGCTGATGTCGGGCGTGCTTGTCGGCAGCCTGCTGTGGGCGGCAGGCACCGCCGCACGGGCCACCGAGGCGGGGGCCGACAAGCCGCGCCCCGAGGCCGACCCGCCCGGCCGTGTGGGCCGCATCGCCGACGTGCAAGGCAATGTCTCGCTCTATGACCGCGAAGAGAACCGCTGGAGCGACGCCGAGCGCAACCTTCCGCTGACCACCGGCGACCGCCTTTCCACGGCGGGCGACGCGCGTGTCGAGCTGCGCGTGGGCTCCACCGTGCTGCGCCTGGGCGGCGGCACCGAGCTGGAAGCCGTGCGGCTGGACGACGAGCGGCTCACCTTCCGGCTGCACAGCGGCTCGGTCGCGCTGCGCGTGCGCAACCGCGAGAAGGCCGCCGAGATCGACATCGTCACGCAGGAGGCGCGCCTGCTGCCGCTGCGCGCGGGCCACTACCGCATCGACCGCCACGACGACGACACGACGTTTGCCGCCAGCTGGCGCGGCGACCTGCGCGTGGAAGGCGGCAAGCGCCTCACGGTGGCCCCGGGCCAGCGCGTGGAGCTGTACCGTGGCCGCGAGGGCGACCTGCGCCACATCTGGCGCGGCGTGCGCAACGACACCTTCGGGTCCTGGGCGCAGGCCGAGGACGACCGCGACGAGCGCCATTCGCGCACCGAGCATGTCTCGCCCGAGATGACCGGCGCCGAGGACCTCGACCGCTGGGGCCAATGGGACCGCCACCCCGAGTACGGCGCGATCTGGTACCCCAGCAGCGTGGCCGTGGGCTGGGCACCCTACCGCTATGGCCGTTGGGTGTGGGTGCGGCCCTGGGGCTGGACCTGGGTGGACGATGCGCGCTGGGGCTTCGCGCCGTTCCACTACGGCCGCTGGGTGTACTGGCGCGACCGCTGGTGCTGGGCCCCGGGCAGCTACGTGGCCCGCCCCGTCTATGCGCCGGCGATGGTGGCCTGGGTGGGTGGGCCGCATTTCAGCGTCTCGGTAAACGTCGGCGGGCCGACGGTGGGCTGGGTGCCGCTCGCGCCGCGCGAGGTGTACGTGCCGCACTACCGCGCGACGCCGGTGTACATCGACCGCGTCAACGTCAACCCGCGCTTCGTCACGCCGGGGCAACCGCATGGGCAACCCGGGCAGCCGGGGCATCACCCGCAGACCATTCCCACCGGCCCGGTGGCCTACACCAACCAGGGCGTGCCCGGCGCCGTGACGGTGGTGCCGCGCGATGTGCTGGTGCGCCGCGAGCCGGTGGCGCGCGCGGTGGTCAGCCTGCCGGCCGAGGTGCAGCGCGCGCCGGTCACGGCGGTAGCGCCGCCCGCGCCGGTGGTGGCCACGCCGCCGGGGGCGGCAGGTGCACCGACCGCGCCGCCGCGGGTGGAGCCCCCGCCTCACCGCGTGCAGACGGCGCCCCGCGTGGGGTCGCCGGCGGGCGATGACGGGCGTGTGCGCGACCGGCGCGATCTGCGCGAGGGGCGCGAAGTCCGCCCCGGGCGCGAGCCGCGTGAACCTCGAGGGGCAACGGGCCGGCGTGACAACGGTGCCGCCGGTGCGCGCCAGGTGGCGCCGGCGCCCGGCGTGCAGGCGGTGCCGCCAACGTCGGCGGCGCCGTCGGCGCAGCCGGCGCCCACGGTGGCGGCCCCTCAGGCGCCGCGGGTCATCTCGTTGCCCTCGCACGGAGGAGCCACGCAGCCGCCACCCGCCGCGGCGGTGCCACCGCCGCGACCGGTTGCTCCGCCCACGCCCCCGGCCCAAGCAGCCCCAACGGTTCAGCCGCCGGCGCAGCGCGTGCAGCCGGCCTCGCCGCCGCAGCGCGCACAACCCGCCGCGTCGCCCCCGGCCCAGCGAGGCGGCAGCGACGACGACCGCAAGCGCACTGGCCAGGCGCCGCGCCACGGCGAGCGCGAGCGCGAAGCCTCGCGCTGAGGTGTTGGGGCAAGAGCGCGCAGCCGGGCGCGGGGCTACTTCAGCAGCGGACGCAACGCCGCCCACACCGTCTCGAGGATGCGCGGGTGCGCCTCGGCCCTGGGGTGGATGCGGTCGGGCTGGAACATCGCCTCGGCATCAGGCCCGTCAGCCACGCCGGCCAGGATGAACGGCACCAGCGCCGCGCCCTCGGCACGCGCGACCTTCGGGAACAGCGCGAGAAACGTCTCGCCGTAGCTGCGCCCGTAGTTCGGCGGCACGGTGATGCCGGCCAGCAGCACGCGCGCGCCGGCGGCCTTGGCGGCCCGGGTCATTTCCACCAGGTTGGACTCGGTCATCGCGATGGGAAGGCCGCGCAACGCATCGTTGCCGCCCAGCTCGATCACCACCACCTGCGGCTTGTGTTCGAGCAGCAGTTGCGGCAGCCGCGAACGGCCCCCCGACGTGGTGTCGCCACTGATGCTGGCGTTCATCACGCGATAGCCCAGGCGCTCGCGCGCCACGCGCTGCTCCAGCAGCGCCACCCAGCCCTGGCCGCGCGCCAGGCCGTACTCGGCCGACAGGCTGTCGCCCACGACGAGCAGCGTCTTGGTGCCGGCGGTCGGCACCCCGGCCGCGCCCGACGCCGCCGACGGGGTGCCGCGCGGGCTGCTTGACCCCGCGCCCTGGGCGGCTGCCCGCAGCGGCGCCGCGGCCCACGGCAGCGCCGCGATACAGTGCGCGACCGCCGCACCCAGCCAGGCCCTGCGCGACCGACGCAAAAGGCCCACGGCCGCGGCCGAAGAACAACCCGTGCGATCCGTGGCCCCTGTCGCTGAACCCATCATTGCCGTGCGTGCGGTCACCAAGCAGGTGGCCGATGCCACCGGTACGCTGACCATTCTCCACGAGATCGATTTCGAGCTCGCCCCGCGCGAAAGCGTGGCCATCGTGGGCGCTTCGGGCTCGGGCAAGAGCACGCTGCTGTCGATCATCGCCGGGCTCGACGTGCCCAGCCGCGGCACGGTGTTCCTGGCCGGCGAGGACCTGTTCAAGCTCGACGAAGATGCGCGCGCCGAGCTGCGCGCACGCAACGTCGGCTTCGTGTTCCAGAGCTTCCAGCTGCTGGGCAACCTCACGGCGCTGGAGAACGTGATGCTGCCGCTGGAACTGATGGGCCGGCGCGACGCGCGCGCCGCCGCCACCGAGATGCTGGGCCGTGTCGGCCTGGCCGAGCGGCTGGCGCATTACCCGAAGGTGTTGTCCGGCGGTGAGCAGCAGCGCGTGGCGCTGGCGCGCGCCTTTGTCGTGCACCCGCAGGTGTTGTTGGCCGACGAGCCGACCGGCAGCCTCGACTACGCCACCGGCGAGCGGGTGATGGAGTTGATGTTCGAGATGAACCGCGAACTCGGCACCACGCTCGTGCTGGTCACGCACGACCGCGCCATCGCGACGCGCTGCGACCGCCAGCTGCGCATCGAGGCCGGGCGCATCGCCGGGGACACGGCGCGCGCCGTCGCGGGCGACTGAGCCGCCCGCCCGCTCGGGCGTGGCGGATGTCCACGCAAGCTCTCAGGTCAGCCCGAGGAACGCCCGCACCGGCTTGACGGTGCGCGCCGGGTCTTCTTCGTGCGGCACATGGCCGAGGTCGTCGAAGATGACCAGCCGGCTGCCGGCGATGGTGCGGCCGAAGTGCTCGCCCACCGACAGCGGGATGATCTTGTCGCGCCGGCCCCAAAGTACCAGGGTGGGCGCGCGGACTGTCGCGATGCGTTCGGCCCCTTCGCCCGGGCGCCACGATTGCAGCCGCTCGACGAGCGCGCGGCGGTTGCCCTCGCGCAGCGTCAGCTCGTAGTAGCGCTCGACGAGTTCGTCGCTGATGCGCCGGGGCTCGCCGTAGGCCACTGCCAGCCCTTCGGCCACCACCGAGCGCGGCAGCAGCCACTCCATGGTCTTGTTGAGCACGGGCACCCGCGCGATCTTCCAGCCCAGCGGGATGTGCTCGGGGACGAACGGCGGGCCCCCGGCGTCGACGAGGATCAACTGGTGCACGCGAGCCGGGGCCAGCGCGGCCACGCGCCACGCGACGTCGCCGCCCAGCGAGTTGCCGCCGACGACAAAACGCGTGATCCCGAGGTGATCGGTCAGCGCCAGCACGAAGCGCGCGTATTCGTCACCGCCGTAGCCCTGGCCGGCGAACGCGCCGGTGGCCGGGCCGGTCAACCCGAAGGCCGGCAGGTCGAAGGTGACGACCCGGCGCTCGCCCTTCAACGCCTTCACCCAGCCTTCCCAGGTGTGCAGGCTGGCCGATGTGCCGTGCACCAGCAGGATGGGCAGCGCATCGGTCCGCGGCCCTTCGTCGCGCAGGTGCACCAGCTGGCCGCGGAACTCGATGAACTCCGAAGGTGGCGGCGCCCAGCGGGCGACGAGGGTCTCCACCGGCCGGTCGGGCGCCCGCATGGTGTAGACCATCAGCACCGTCAGCACGATCAGCACGCCGAAGGCGCGTTGCAGCCACCACATCATGCGTGAGATTTTAGGTGGCGGGGTGGCGGCAGCCCACCTGCGCGGCGGCCTGCCGGCAGCGGCGTGTGCGAGCGCGTGCACCGGGGGCGTGCGGGGGCGCGTGCAGGGTCGCTCCCTACAATGACGCGCATGTCCGCAGCCGCCCTCGATTCACCCGCAGCGAACGCTGCATCAACCGCCGGCTGTGCGTTCGTGCACCTGCGGCTGCACACCGAGTATTCGGTGGTCGACGGCACGCTGCGCATCGACGACGCGGCTGCCGCGGCGCGCGCCGAAGCAATGCCGGCGCTGGCCATCACCGACCTCAACAACGTCTTTGGCGCCGTCAAGTTCTACAAGGCCTGCCGCGGCAAGGGGGTCAAGCCGATCATCGGCGTGGACGTCTGGATGGAGCCGTTGTCCCACGCCGGCTTCGTGGCCTGCAGCGACAAGGCGCCCAGCCGCCTCGTGCTGCTGGTGCAAAGCGACGCCGGCTGGCATCACCTGAGCGAACTGCTGGCGCGGGCCTGGGTCGGCAACGTGCAGCGCACGGTGGCCTGGGTGAAGTGGGCGTGGCTCGAGGAACTCGGCGGTGGGCTGATTGCACTGGCGGGCGGTGACCTCGGTGCTGTGGGCATGGCGCTGCTGGCGGGCGACGGCGAACGCGCACGCGCCGTGGCGGGTGAGCTCTCGCGCATCTTCCCGGGCCGTTTCTACATCGAACTGCAGCGCGCCGGCCAGCCGCAGCACGAGGCGCACGTGCGCGCCGCGGTGCCGCTGGCCGCCGAGCTGGGCCTGCCGGTGGTGGCCACGCACCCGGTGCAGTTCCTCGCCGCCGACGACTTCGAGGCGCACGAGGCGCGCGTCTGCGTCGCCGAGGGCGAGACGCTCGGCAACCCGCGGCGCGTCAAGCGCTTCACGCCCGAGCAGCGCTTCAAGACCGCCGCCGAGATGGCGCAGCTGTTCGCCGATGTGCCCAGCGCCCTGGCCAACAGCGTGGCCATCGCCCGGCGCTGCAACCTCACGTTGACGCTGGGCAAGCCGCGGCTGCCCGACTTTCCCACGCCGCTGGTGAACGGCGCGCCGATGCCGCTGAACGAGTACTTCCGCCAGGCCTCGCACGAGGGGCTGGAAAGGCGGCTCGCGGCGCTGTTCCCAGACGCCGCCGTGCGCCAGCGCGAGCGGCCGCGCTACGACGATCGGCTGCAGTTCGAGCTCGGCGTGATCGAGAAGATGGGCTTCGCCGGCTACTTTCTCATCGTCAGCGACTTCATCGTCTGGGCCAAGGACAACGGCTGCCCGGTGGGGCCGGGCCGCGGTTCGGGGGCGGGCTCGCTGGTGGCCTACTCGCTGTTCATCACCGACCTCGACCCGCTGGCCTACAAGCTGCTCTTCGAACGATTCCTGAACCCCGACCGCATTTCGATGCCGGACTTCGACATCGACTTCTGCCAGGCCAACCGCGACCGCGTCATCGACTACGTGAAGGCCAAGTACGGCCGCGACGCGGTGAGCCAGATCGCGACCTTCGGCACCATGGCCGCCAAGGCCGCGCTGCGCGACGTGGGCCGCGTGCTGGGCATGGGTTACGGGCATGTGGACTCGATTGCCAAGCTGATCCCCGCGCCGCCGGGCAAGACGGTGACGCTGGCGCCGGTGCCTGAGGGCTACGACCCCGACAAGGACCCCACCATCTACGCGCGCCGCGAAGCGCCCGAGCTCGGCCAACGCGAAGCCGCCGAAGAAGAGGTGAAGGAGCTGCTGGCGCTGGCCACGCGCGTGGAAGGCATGGTGCGCAACGTCGGCATGCACGCCGGCGGCGTGCTCATCGCGCCGGGAAAGATCACCGACTTCTGCCCGCTGTACCAGCAGCCGGGCAGCGACAGCGCGGTGAGCCAGTTCGACAAGGACGACGTCGAGGCCATCGGCCTGGTGAAGTTCGACTTCCTGGGCCTGGCCACGCTGACGATCCTGGAACTGGCCAAGGAGTTCATCCGCCGCAAGCCGGGCCAGGAGGAGTTCACCTTCGAGAAGGTGCCGTTCGATGACCCGCAGGTCTACAAGCTGTTCTCGGAAGGCCGCACGGAGTCGATCTTCCAGTTCGAATCGCGCGGCATGCAGGGCATGCTGCGCGAGGCCAAGCCGTCGCGGCTGGAAGACCTGATCGCGCTGAACGCGATGTTCCGCCCGGGGCCGATGGAGAACATCCCCAGTTTCTGCCGGCGCAAGAACGGGCAGGAGGAGATCGAGTACCCACACCCGCTGCTGGCGCAGGTGCTGGAAGAGACCTACGGCATCTTCGTCTACCAGGAACAGGTGATGCAGGCCGCGCAGATTCTCGGCGGCTACTCGCTGGGCGGCGCGGACCTCTTGCGCCGTGCGATGGGCAAGAAGAAGCCCGAGGAGATGGCCGAGCAGCGCATCGTCTTCCGCGACGGTGCGGCGAAGCAGGACATCGCGCAGGCCAAGGCCGACGAGGTCTTCGACCTGATGGAGAAGTTCGCCGGCTACGGCTTCAACAAGAGCCACGCGGCGGCGTACTCGGTGCTGGCCTACCACACGGCGTGGCTGAAGGTGCACCACCCGGCGGAGTTCTACGCCGCCAACATGACGATCGAAGCCGACAACACCGACAAGCTGCGCGTGCTGCTGGCCGATGCGCGCCAGTTCGGCGTGGAGTTCGAGGCCCCCGACATCAACCGCGGCGGCTTCCGCTTCGAGCCGGTGGGTGCGCGCAAGGTGCGCTACGGCCTGGGGGCCGTGAAGGGCACCGGGCAGGGCGCCATCGAAGCCGTCGTCGCGGCCCGCGAGGGCGTGGGCGAACACTCGGGCGAAGGCGGCGGGCCGTTCAGGAGCCTGTTCGACTTCTGCGCCCGCGTCGACCGCCAGCGGGTCAACAAGCGAGTCGTCGAGGCGCTGGTGAAGGCCGGGGCCGTCGACGCGCTGCAGCCCGACCGGTCGGCGCTGCTGGCCAGCGTGGGCCTGGCCTTCGAGTGGGCCGACGCGCAGGCGGCCAACGTGATGCAGGCGGGCCTCTTTGACTTCGGCGACGGCGACAGCCATGGCAGCAGCACACAGGAGCCGGCGCTCGTGCACACCGCGCCGTGGGGTGTGCGCGAGCGCCTGTTGCACGAGAAGACCGCGCTGGGCTTCTATCTGAGCGGGCACCTGTTCGACGCCTGGTCGGACGAGGTGCGGCGCTTCGCGCGCCAGCCGATCGCCGACCTCGTGGACAGCCGCGAGCTGCAGCTGCTGGCCGGCGTCGTGAGCGACCCGCGCACGGTGAACGGCCAGCGCGGCCGCGTCGTCATCTTCAGGCTCGACGACGGCACCGAGGCGATCGAAGCCGTGGCCCCCGAAGAGCTGTTCGAGACGCAGCGCGAACTGGCCCAGGAAGACCAGCTTCTCGTCGTGCAGGGCCGCGTGCAGACCGACCGCTTCAATGGCGGCCTGCGGCTGAACGTTGCGCAGGTGTGGGACCTGCCGGCAGCGCGTGCGCGCTTCGGGCGCCACCTGGCCATCGAGGTCGATGGCGGGGCCGCGCCGCCGGTGGGCGAGGTGCTTGGGCTGTGGCCGTCGCGCCGGCTGGACACCGAGCATGGCGTGCTGCACCAGGGCCTGGCGGTGCGCGTGAAGTTGCGGCGCCGCCATGCCGTGGCCGAGATCGACCTCGGCGACGAGGCGCGCTTCTGGCCTTGCGACGAGGCGCTGGTGCGCTGGCGCAGCCTGGCACACAACGGCGCGGCCGCGGTTGTTTACGAATGAAACGGCGGCGGCCGAGCGGACATCGCGGCGGCATCATCGGGCGTTGAACACCGACTGTCCGGCCATGGAGAACCCGATGCCCCGTCTTGCGATGCCCAGGCCCACCCGGGCTGTACTGGTGCTGCTGGCCACGCTGGCCTCCCAGGGCACGCTGGCGCTGGAGATCCACCTGCCGCCGCCACCCCCCATCGTGCTGCCGGGGCTGCCCGGCCGGGTGGACGTGAGCCGCCTGCCGATGCCGCAGGTGGTGGTGAACGTCCCGGTAGTCATCACGCCACCGCCGCTTCCGGCGCCGCCGCGGCCGGGTGTGGTGGTGGTGGCACCGCCGCCGCGCCAGCCCCCGGTGTACATGTGGGTGCCGCCCGGGCACCAGAAGAACTGGGCCAAGCACTGCGGCAGGTACAAGGCCTGCGGCGTGCCGGTGCTGTTCGTGCGCGACGACTGGTACGAACAGCATGTGAAGAAGGGCGCCAAGCACCGGCACGATGACGACGACCACCCCGGCCGCGGCCATGGCAAGAGCGATGGCAAGAGCGATGGCAAGGGCGATGGCAAGGGCGATGGCAAGGGCGATGGCAAGGGGCAGGGCAAGGGCCAGGGAAAGGGCAAGGACTGACGGGTCCGCGCCAAGACCCCTCCTGCGTTGCCGCGGCTGGCCGCTGCGGCGCGGGGCATCGGGCGAGCGGCCCGGGGGCGCCCCGGGTGTGCCGGCGCGCAGCGTGCAGCCGATCGCGCCGGCCGGCGGCCATCCGCCGCCACAATCCGCACCATGCATGAGCTGCCTCTCACCGGCCTGGTCCTCAGCGGCGGTGGAGCCCGAGCGGCCTACCAGGTGGGCGTGCTGCGCGCGCTGGCCAAGCTGCGCCGCGAGGTGCTGGGGCCGCGGGCCCGCATGGCCAACCCGTTCGGGGTGATCACCGGCACCTCGGCCGGGGCCATCAACGCGGCGGCGCTGGCCGCGCATGCCGACCGCTTCGAGGCCGCGGTGGAGGTGATCGCCAAGGTCTGGCAGAACTTCTCGGCCGAGCAGGTGTACCGCGCCGATTCGCTGGGGGTCATCCGCAGCGGCGCGCAGTGGCTGACGATGCTCTCGGTGGGCTGGGTGATCGCACGCTGGCGTCGTGCGCGGCCCCGCTCGCTGCTGGACAACGGGCCGCTGGCGCAACTGCTGGAGCGATTGGTGCCGCTGGAACGCCTGCCGCTGGTGCTGCAGTCGCGCCAGCTGCATGCGCTGGCGATCACCGCCTCCAGCTACACGGGCGGCGAGCACTTCACCTTCTACACCGCGCGTGAACCAGTGCCGACCTGGCTGCGCGAGCAGCGCGTGGCGGTGCCCTCGGCGATCACCCACACGCACCTGCTGGCTTCTTCGGCGATCCCGTTCGTGTTCCCGGCGCAGCACCTCGAGGTGGACGGCGTGCCCGGCTGGTTCGGCGACGGTTCGATGCGCAACACCGCGCCGCTGTCACCGGCCATCCACCTGGGCGCCGAGCGGCTGCTGATCATCGGCGCCGGGCGCATGCAGGAGCCGCAGGTGCGCCACATGGCGCCCTCGGGCTACCCGAATCTGGCGCAGATCGCCGGCCATGCGCTTTCCAGCATCTTCCTCGACGCGCTGTCGGTGGACGTGGAGCGCATGCGCCGCATCAACCGCACGCTGGCGCTGCTGCCCGAGTCGGCATTGGCCGACACGCCGCTCAAGCCGATCGAGGCGCTGGTGATCGCCCCTTCGCAGCGCATCGACGACATCGCGTCGCGCCACCTGCAGGCCCTGCCCGGCCCCGTGCGCGCGCTGCTGCGCGGCGCCGGCGTCAGCGGCGAAGGGCGCACGGCGCGCGGCACGGCGCTGGCCAGCTACCTGCTGTTCGAGGCGCCCTTCACGCGCGAACTGATGACGCTGGGTGAAGCCGACACGATGGCCCGGCGCGACGAGGTGATGCAGTTCTTCGGTTGGGGCGCCAGCCTGCGCGCGCTGCGCCGGCTGCGTGAACTGCCGCCGGGCGAGCAGGCGGCGCTGGACTTCGATGTGTCGCGGCCGATGCCCGACCTGGAGCTGCCCTGAGAGCCTGCGCCTGGCGCCCGGGGCTGCGGGATTGGCGAACCGTGGGTCGCCTGCCCGGGCGCGCTGGAAGTCTTCACAGCCGCCCAGGCGATATTGAGGCAGCGCGCCCCGGGCCAGCCCCGCGAGGGCGGTGCGGGGCGCTTCGCGAGGGGCCGCGGCCGGCGGCCCCCGCTTGGCGGGGCAGTCCCGTGCGCGCTCAGGAGGCCGCCGCGGTGGCCTTCTCGGCCTTGGCTGGCTTGCGCGCCGGCTTGGCTTCGGCGGCGGCGCCCGGCTCGGCCTTGGCGGCCTTCTTGCCGCCGGCCTTGGCCGCCGGCAGCGCGCTGGCATCGAACGGTGCACCGCCGACCGTGAGGCCGCCCTGAGAGAGCTTGCCGGCGCTGGCCGCGCCGACGCCGGGCACGCGCTCGACCATGTCGGCCCAGCTCTTGAACTCGCCGGCCTTGCGGGCCTCGAGGATCTTGGCCGAAAGGCCCGGGCCGATGCCCTTGACAGTCTCCAGCTCGGCGCGGCTGGCGCGGTTGATGTCCACCGCGGCCCAGGCGTTGAGGGCGAGGGTGGCGAGGACGACGGCGATGAGCTTGCGAAACATGGTGGATTCTCCTGTGGGTGAAAAAGAGGGGTTGGGTTCGGACCGTGCGGGACGGGTGCCCGGTCAGGCTGGCGCCTTGCTGTGTGGATGCGCCGAGTTGCCCGGGACGAAGATCATTCTTCGCAGCCGGTCGGTGCTGCGCATTCCCCCGCGGGCAGGAGCGCAGAGGGCCTCAGATGGGGCGATACGGGCGAACGGCCGCACGGCCGTCATGCACCCCCGTTGGGGTGTCGGCGATGGGCGGCCGTGGTCTCTGTAGCTCGCCCTGGTGGGCGCCTGCATGCTGCTTGCTGGCCGCACCGGCCGGGCCCGGCACCGGTGCGCAGCGCATCAATGGTCGCCGGCGAGCAGCAGCTCCTGCGTGGCGGCCAGCACCGCGCCACGGCCCGGCCAGACCCCGGCGCCGCCGAGCAGGTTGACCGAGGGGCCCCAGGCCCGCCATAGACCCGGGTGCGTGGGGCCCAGCACCGACAGCAGCGGCGTGTCCACCGCCGCGGCCAGGTGGCCGGGGCCGGTGTCGTTGCTGATCATCAGCGCGGCTTCGGCCAGCAGTGCGGCGTAGGTGCCGAGACCCACGCCCTCCAGCGTGATCGCGTCGCCGAAGTGCCGGCGGGCCTCGTCCACTTCACCCGGCCCCGGGCACACGACGATGCGGCGTTGCTGTGCCCGGGCCAGCGGCTGCAGGTCCTCGCGCACGAATTCGGCGAACTCCGGCCAGGTCTTGGGCAGCTTGTCGAACGTGCCGCCGGCGAACGGGCAGATGACGATCGGCGCGCGCGCCAGGCCATGCGCGGCGCGCAGCGCACGCGCCGCTTCGACGTGCTGCGGCGCCAGCCGCAGGCCCAGGCGCTCGGGCAGCGCGGCGGCCGTGCCCAGCAGCGCATCGCCCAGCGCCCAGTAGACGGCCAGTTCATGCTGCCCGCGCTCGCGTGCGATCGCACGGCCAAGGAGGAAGCCGCGGCCTTCGTGCGCATGGCCCAGCGCGCGCAGGCCGGCCAGGCGGAACTCCACCGCGCTGGAAAAGGAGTAGGGCAGGCACAGCGCGTCGATACGCCCTCGCGGCATTCCGCCGGGGCGGCCGCCGCGGGCCGAGGCGGCAGCGGACGCGTCCTTGCGCAGCTGCCTGAAGAGGGCCACGCGCTCCCGCAGGGTCGCCGGCAGCGGATGCACAGGCCAGCCGTGGCCGGCCAGCAGGTCGCGGGCCCAGCCCTTGCCCACCAGGTGCAGTTCGAAGCCGGCATCGGCCAGGCGTTGCAGCATCGGCAGGCCGAGCAGCACGTCGCCGACCCAGTTGCGCAGGCGCACGACCAGCGGCCCGGCCGCCGGCAAAGAAGGGCGCGTTGACGCCAGCTCAGGCGGCGACTCGTGCCGGGGGCCGCCGGGTGCCTCCACCGCCCGTGGCGGCTGCGGCATGGCCGCTGCCTCGCGCGTGCGGTGTTGCTCGGCACTCATCGCACGCGGCCCATAATGCGCGCCCATTCTGCCAGCCGCGGCCGCGCCCCCCGGGGAGCCACGGGCCGTTGATGCTCATGACACCCAGTTTGCCCAGCGCCGCGGATGTGGTGGCGCTGCACGATCGCTTGATGGCCATGCCCGGCTGGCCGACCGCCGGGCTGCCGGCACAGCCACCGGCCGAAGCCACCCAGGCCGGCATGCCCGGCAGCCCCGAGTTCTGGCGCTGGGTGCAGACCAACCACCTCTTCAACTGCCGCCTGTGGGCCGAGGAAGACCTGGCGCGGCGCACCACAGTGGCCGACGCCGAGATCGCCGCCAACAAGCGCGCCATCGACGGTTTCAACCAGGCACGCAACGACGCCACCGAGCGCGTCGACGAGATCCTGCTCGTCGCGCTCGGACTGGTCGATGCCGCTTCGGCGCGCACCGACGCGCCACAGGCCACCGTGGCCGCCGGCGCGCGGCTGAACAGCGAGACCGCCGGCAGCATGATCGACCGGCTGTCGATCCTGGCGCTGAAGGTCCATGCGATGCGCGCGCAGACCGCGCGGCGCGACGTCGACGAGGCGCACCGCGAGGCCAGCCGCGGCAAGCTGGAGCGGCTGTCGCAGCAGCGCGCCGACTTGGCCGGCTGCCTGGATGCGCTGCTGGTCGAGGCGGCCGCGGGCCGTGCCTACTTCAAGGTCTACCGCCAGTTCAAGATGTACAACGACCCGCGCTTCAACCCCGCGCTGGTGGCCGAGCAGGCAGCGGCGGGTGCTGCTGCGCCGGCCCGCGCGCGTTGATCGGGTGGCCGCCGCGATGCGCCTGCTGATCGTCAAGACCTCGTCGATGGGCGACGTGGTGCATGCACTGCCGGTGGTGACCGACGTGCTGCGCCACGACCCCGCGGCCACCGTCGAGTGGCTGGTGGAGGGGGCCTACGCCGCCATCCCGCAGCTGCACCCGGGCGTGCGCCGGGTCATTCCGATGGCCTGGCGCAAGTGGCGCCGTTCACTGCTGGCAGGCACCACGCGGCGCGCGATGGGCGAGCTGCGCGCCGAGCTGCAGCGCGAACCGTTCGACCTCGTGCTCGACCTGCAGGGCCTGGTGAAGAGCGCCCTGTGGGCGCGGCAGGCCCGCGGACCGGTGGCCGGCTACGACAAGGGCAGCGCCCGCGAACCGCTGGCCGCCATGGCGTACCACCGCAAGGCCGCGGTGCCCAAGGACCTGCACGCAGTGCAGCGCTGCCGAATGCTGGCCGCCGCGCACCTGGGCTATGCGGTGCCGGACACGCGGCCCGACTTCGGCCTGCGCGCGCATGCCGTGGCGGCCGGCTGGGGCCCCAAGGTCCCGTATGCGGTGCTGATCCCCAACGCCAGCCGCAAGGAGAAGCTGTGGCCCGAACGGCACTGGGGGGCCGTGGGCAAGCGCCTGCGCGAGCATGGGCTCGTCCCGGTGGTGCTGTGGGGCGCCGACGAGGAGCAGACGCTGGCCGAGCGCATCGCCGCCGACTGCGAGGGCGACGTGCCGCCGTTCCTGCGCGTGGGCGAGATGGCCGCCGTGCTGGCCGGTGCGCGGCAGGTGGTGGGGCTGGACACCGGCTTCACGCACCTGGCGGCGGCCCTCGGCCGCCCGACGCTGGGCATCTATTGCGACCACGAGCCGGGGCTGGCGGGCATCGTCGGCCCCGGGCGCGTGGCCAGCATCGGCGGCAAGTGGCAGGTGCCGGCGCGCAACGACGTGCTGGCGCTGCTGGAGCAGCAGCTGCGCAGTTAGGCCCGACGGCGGCGCGCGCGCCCGGCCGGGGCGCCATGTCGTCGCGCTACTGCAGCGCGTCGATGCGCTGCGGCGGGTAGCTCTCCCAGCTGAGGCAGCCCGGGCATTGCCAGAAGTAGTGCTGGGCCTCGAACCCGCAGGCGGCGCACCGATAGCGCTGCAAGGGCCGTGCCGCGCGCGCCACCGCGGCGCGCAGTGCCTCGAGCCCGGCGCCGCTCCAGGCCTGCGGGTCCGAGGCCAGCACCTGCTGCGCGGCGGTGAGCGAGGGCGCGCGCTGCAGCTGCGCCACCCAGCGCTCGTGCCGGCCGGCGGCCGGCTGCGTGGCGGGGGATGCCGTGCCGGATGCTGTGCCGAATGCTGTGCCGAATGCTGTGCCGGATGCGATGCCGGATGCCATGCCGGATGCCATGCCTGGGGCGGCCGGCCCGTTGGCATCGTCGGGCCCGGCGGCCTCCAGCAGGTCCAGCGCAGCCAGCAACTCGGTGGCCGGGTGTGCCGCCAGCAGTGCAAGCAGCAGGCGCCGCACGGGCGGCACTCGGCCGCAGGACACCGCAGCGCGCGCATAGTCCTCGGCCACCAGCAGGAAGGCCCCACTGGCGCTTTGCTCGCGCAGTTCGTCCCAGGCCGCCAGCGCTTCGGCGGCGCGGCCGCTTTTCCACAGGCGCTGGCCGGCCAGCAGCATCGGCCGCGCTGCGGCGGGTGCGGCGTGGTGCGCCCGCGCGAGGGCCGCCTCGGCTTCCTGCGGGCGACCCGCGGCATCGGCCTCGAGCGCCTGCTCGCACTCGTAGTGCGCGATGCGCGCATCGAACGCACCAGGAACCACGCCGCCGCCGGCATTCAGCCGCGTAGCCACCTCCACCGCGCGAGGCCAGTCGCGCGAGCGCTCGGCCAGCGTGAGCTGCGCGGTGCGGGCCTCCAGGTCGAACGAGGTGCCCTCCAGTGCGCGCCAGGCCGCCTCGGCGCGGTCGATGAGGCCGGCCTTCATGAAGTCCTGGGCCAGCGCGTGCTGCGCGCGATCGCGGTCGTGCGCCTTCAGGTCGCCGCGGGCCAGCAGGTGCTCGTGCACGCGCACGGCGCGTTCGAACTCGCCGCGGCGACGGAACAGGTTGCCCAGGGCGAAGTGCAGCTCGGCCGTGTCCGGGTCGTGCTGCACCGCCTCGATGAAGGCATCGATGGCCTTGTCCTGCTGTTCGTTGAGCAGCAGGTTCAGGCCCTTGAAGTAGGCGCTGGGGGTCTCGCGACGCGCGCGGCCGATCTGGCGCAGGTCCAGTCGCGAGGCGATCCAACCGAGCGCGAAGGCGATCGGCAGGCCCATCAACAGCCACTGGAAGTCGAACTCCATCGCGCGTGGTCTCTTGGGGGCGGTTGGGTTGGGCGCGGGGGTGGCGGCGCGTGGCGCTACAGGCCGATGCGCGGCGGGTGCTCGCCGGTGGTCTCGCGCGGCGCCACGGGCAGCGCGGAGCCCGCGGAAGGGGCCTGCGAGTCCATCGAGTCGGGGGCGGGTGAGCGACCCCCGGGCGCCTGGCTGCGGCCATGCCACCAGCCGGGCAGCATGGCCAGCACGCCCAGCACGGCGCCGGCGCCAAAGGCGAGCAGCAGCACGGCCACGAGCGGAGTGCGCCACTCGGCACCGAAGAACCCGTGCACCGTGACCGGCTGCCGGTTGTTCAGCGCGAAGGCGAACAGCGCGAGGAAGACGAAGGCCCGCAACAGCCAGGCAGCAAGACGCATGGGCCGGCCATTCTAGGTGGCGCATCGCGCAGCGGCGCGTGACGCCCCGATGGGACGCTGGGCAATGGCTGCCGGGCCGGGGCAGCCGACCCCGCCCCGCTCAGAAGTGCTCGGCGCGTTCGGCCGGCTCGACGTCAACGGCCTCGCGCAGCGCCTTGCCAGGCTTGAAGTGCGGCACCAGCTTCTCGGGAATCGTCACCTGCGCGCCGCTGCGCGGGTTGCGGCCCACGCGCGGCGGCCGCCGTGTCACCGAGAAGCTGCCGAAGCCGCGGATCTCGATGCGGTGGCCGCGCGCCAACGCGTCGCTCATCGCGTCGAGGATGGTCTTGACGGCGAACTCGGTGTCGCGCTGCGTGAGCTGCTGGAAGCGCTCGGCAAGGCGCGCGACGAGGTCGGAGCGGGTCATGGGCAAGACGTGAGCGGCGGGGCTGACCGGGGCCGGCCGCGCGCGCGCGTGCGGCGCGCGCCGGCCCTCTTTCGACAGAGCTCGAGCGAGGGCTTACTCGCCCGCGCCCTTTTCGCCCTTGTCGAGCTTGGCGCGCAGCAGCGCACCCAGGCTGGTGGTGCCCGCGGTCTCGCGCTCGTTGCTCTGCGCCAGGCGCTGCATCGCCTCTTGCTGGTCGGCCTGGTCCTTGGCCTTGATGGACAGCTGGATGCTGCGCATCTTGCGGTCGACGTTGATGACCATCACGTTCACGTCGTCGCCTTCCTTGAGCACGTTGCGTGCGTCTTCGACGCGGTCGCGGCTGATCTCGCTGGCGCGCAGGTAGCCGGTGACGTCGGCGTTGAGCTGGATCTCGGCGCCGCGCGCATCGACCGTCTTCACCTTGCCGCTGACCAGGCTGCCGCGGTCGTTCAGCGTGGTGAAGCTGGTGAACGGGTCGACGTCGAGCTGCTTGATGCCCAGGCTGATGCGCTCACGCTCCACGTCCACGGCGAGCACCAGGGCCTCGACTTCCTGGCCCTTCTTGTAGTTGCGCACCGCGCTCTCGCCGGGCTCGTTCCAGCTCAGGTCGGACAGGTGCACGAGGCCGTCGATGCCGGCCGACAGGCCGATGAACACGCCGAAGTCGGTGATGCTCTTGACCGGCCCCTTGACGCGGTCGCCGCGCTTGACGGTGGAGCTGAACTCCTCCCAGGGGTTGGCCTTGCACTGCTTCATCCCGAGGCTGATGCGACGCTTGTCCTCGTCGATCTCGAGGACCATCACCTCGACCTCTTCGCCCAGCGTGACCGTCTTGCTGGGTGCGACGTTCTTGTTGGTCCAGTCCATCTCCGAGACGTGCACCAGGCCTTCGATGCCCGGCTCGATCTCGACGAAGGCGCCGTAGTCGGCGATGTTGGTCACCTTGCCAAAGAGGCGCGTGCCCTGCGGGTAACGGCGGCTCACGCCCATCCACGGGTCGTCGCCCAGTTGCTTCAGGCCCAGGCTGACGCGGTTCTTCTCGGCGTCGAACTTCAGCACCTTGGCGGTGAGCTCCTGGCCGACCTGCACCACCTCGGTGGGGTGGCGCACGCGGCGCCAGGCCATGTCGGTGATGTGCAAGAGGCCGTCGATGCCGCCGAGATCGACGAACGCGCCGTACTCGGTGATGTTCTTCACCACGCCGTGCACGATGGCGCCTTCGGTCAGCGTCTCCAGCAGCTTGGCGCGTTCTTCGCCCATCGAAGCCTCGACCACCGCGCGGCGCGACAACACGACGTTGTTGCGCTTGCGGTCGAGCTTGATGACCTTGAACTCCATCGTCTTGCCCTCGAAGGGCGTCATGTCCTTCACCGGGCGCGTGTCGAGCAGGCTGCCGGGCAGGAAGGC
>JAEUPC010000038.1 GCA_016789865.1 Rubrivivax sp. | reverse complement strand
GGTGATGACCGGGATGCGCCGCCCGGTCAGCGGCAGCAGCACCTCCTTGCCGTGGAAGGCGGTGTAGCGCTCGTCGTCGGGGTGCACCATCACCGCGGTGTCGCCGAGCATCGTCTCGGGCCGCGTCGTCGCCACCACCAGCGAGCCGCTCTGGTCGGCCAGCGGGTAGCGGATCAGCCAGAGGGAGCCGTCTTCCTCCTCGCTCTCGACCTCGAGGTCGGACACCGCCGACTTCAGCACCGGGTCCCAGCTCACCAGGCGCTTGCCACGGTAGATCAGGCCGTCTTCGTAGAGGCGCACGAAGGTGTCGGTGACGATGGCCGAGAGCTTCTCGTCCATCGTGAAGTACTCGTGCGGCCAGCTCACGCTGGCGCCGAGGCGCCGCATCTGTTGCGTGATCGTCGAGCCGGACTGCTCCTTCCACTGCCAGACGCGCTCGACGAAGGCCTCCCGGCCGAGGTCGTGGCGGCTGGTCTTCGCCTGCTCGAGCTGGCGCTCGACGACGATCTGGGTCGCGATGCCCGCATGGTCGGTGCCGGGCACCCACAGCGTGTTGTCGCCGCGCATGCGGTGATAGCGCGTCAGCGCGTCCATGATCGTCTGGTTGAACGCGTGGCCCATGTGCAGCGTGCCGGTGACGTTGGGCGGCGGCAGCTGGATGCTGAACGAGGGCCGGGTCGCGTCGAGCGTCGGCGCGAAGACGTCGACCTGGCCATTCACCGGGCTCCACACGGGGCCCCACTTGGCTTCGATGGCGGCCGGATCGAACGACTTGGCTGGCTCGGTGGTCATGGCGCGGAAGATGTCGGCAGGTGCCGGGAACCAGGAAAGGGAAGACGCGGCGCACCCGCAGGCGAGCAAGGCGAGCGGGCGCGCGGGCGCAACGTCACAACGCGACACCCACGTCCGAGGGTGTCAACGCGATCATCGCGGGAGGGGTTTCATTCTAGGTCCGGCCTTCGGGTGCGCCGTCTCGCAGCGGCGCGCGCGGCAGGCTGGCCGATGCCCCGCTTGCGGCGCTGGCCCGCAAGGCCTGCACCGCAAGGGAACCTCACCTGGAGCGACCTCGATGTCTACCACCTCAAGCGCCACTGCCGCAAACGCCAAGCCAGCCCGACGTCGCTGCGGGCTGGGGGCCCTGGCCGCCCTCGTCACGGCAGCGGTTCTCTCGGGCTGCGGCGGCAGCGGCAGCGGCGTGGGCGACTGTTCGCAGTTCGACCAGAAGGACTGGCTCGGCGCCACCATGAACGAGTGGTACTTCTGGTACGGCCTCTCGCCCCGGCCGAACCCGGGTGGCTTTGCCGACGTGCTCGACTACTACGACGCGCTGCTGTACACCGGCACCGACCCCGCCTTCCCGGCCGACCGCTGGAGCCGCAGCGAGAGCACGGAGAGCTTCAACCGCTTCTTCGGCGACGGCCGGTCGATGGGCTATGGCGTGGCCGTCAACGGCTTCGAGGCCCGCCCTGGCCAGCCGCTGTACGTGCGCTACGTGGAGCCGGCCAGCGACGCCGCGGTCAAGGGCGTGGCGCGCGGCGACGAGGTGGTGTCGGTCAACGGGCGCACGGCGGCCGAGCTGATCAACGCCAACGACTTCTCGCTGCTCACCGCCTCGAATGCCGGTGACCGGCTCACGCTGCAGCTGCGGCGGGCCGGCATCCTGCGCACGGTGGTGGTGCAGGCCGGGGTGTTCGACCTCACCCCGGTCAGCGGCGCCGCCGTCGTGCAGTCGCCCAATGGGCGGCTGATGGGCTACCTGATGGTCAAGGACATGGTCTCGCAGGCCAACGGCGGGCTGGACAGCGCGTTTGCGCTGTTCCGCTCGCGCAACGTGCAGGACCTGGTGATCGACCTGCGCTACAACGGCGGTGGCCTGGTATCGGTGGGCGCGACGCTCGCCTCCTACATCGCGGGTGGCCGCGGCATCTCGGGCGGCGCGCCGCGCGACTATGCCCGGCTGCTCTACAACAACAAGCGCGCCGCGGCGAACAACCAGACCTTTGCCTTCGGCAGCCTGGGCAATGCGCTGGGCGTGCCGCGCGTCTACGTGCTCACCGGCCCGCGCACCGCCTCGGCCAGCGAGCAGGTCATCAACGGCCTGCGCGGCGTGAACGTGCAGGTCATCACCGTGGGCGACACGACTTTCGGCAAGCCGGTGGGCTCGCTGCCGCAGGGCTACTGCGGCACCACCTACAGCGCGGTGAACTTCGAGTCGGCGAACGCGCTGAACCAGGGCCGCTACTGGGATGGTTTCGATGCCACCTGCCCGGTGACGGAGGACTTCACCCTGGCGCAAGGCGCACTCAACGACCCCCTGCTCGTCACCGCCGCGCACCACGCCGACAACGGCGCATGCCCGGTCACCGCGATGGCCGCGCCGCAGCTGTCGCGCGCGGAGAAGACGGCTCAGCGTCGGGCCTGGAAGATCGACGAGCGCGAGGGGATGGTTCCGCGCTGAAACGGCCGCCGGCCCGACGGTGCACCTGACGCATGGCCCGCCGAAGCGCGGGCGCCCGCGCGTGCACTGGCCGCGTGGCTACATGAACAAGTGCTCGCCCGCGTTCTCGCCGCCCAGGATGACGTAGTTCACCTTCTTCAGGTCGGCCAGCGCGCGCCCGCCGGCGTAGCTGATCGAGCTTTGCAGGTCTTCGCGCATCTCGCGCAGCGTCTCGGCCAGCGTGCCCTTGATGGGTTCCAGGATGCGCTTGCCCTCGACGTGCTTGTATTCGCCCTTGTTGAAGTCGCTGGCGCTGCCGTAGTACTCCTTGTACAGCTTGCCGTCGACTTCCACCGTCTGGCCTGGGCTCTCTTCGTGGCCGGCGAAAAGCGACCCGATCATCACCATCGCGGCGCCGAAGCGCACGCTCTTGGCGATGTCGCCGTGGTGGCGGATGCCGCCGTCGGCGATGATGGGCTTGGTCGCCACGCGCGCGCACCACTTCAGCGCGCTGAGCTGCCAGCCGCCGGTGCCGAAGCCGGTCTTGAGCTTGGTGATGCACACCTTGCCCGGGCCCACGCCCACCTTGGTCGCATCGGCGCCCCAGTTCTCCAGGTCGATCACCGCTTCCGGGGTGGCCACGTTGCCGGCGATCACGAAGGCATCGGGCAGGCGCTGCTTGATGTGTTCGATGGTCCTGCGCACGCCCTCGGCGTGGCCGTGGGCGATGTCGATGGTGACGTAGTCGGCCCCCAGGCCCTCGGCGGCCAGGCGATCGATCACCGCGAAGTCGTGCGGCTTGACGCCCGAGCTGAGCGACACGAAGTGCCCCTTGTCGCGCATGCGCCGCGCGAAGGCCACGTTGTCCAGGTCGAAGCGGTGCATCACGTAGAAGTGGCCGCTGGCGGCCAGTGCCTCGGCAATGCCCTCGTCGACCACCGTCTTCATGTTCGAAGGCACCACCGGCAGCGTGAAGCGGCGACCGCCGAACTCCACCGACGCGTCGCACTCGCTGCGGCTGGACACGCGGCACTTGCGCGGCAGCAGCAGGATGTTGTCGTAGTCGAAGATCTCCACGGCCGATGCCCTCGCCTTGCGAAAAGAAGCCCTGAACGGAAAACCGGGCCAGCGGCGGAACGTCGCGCGACGCACCTCCATTCTGGCCCGGTGCTGAATTCTACCGGTGGGCCGCCGGCCGGGGCCCCGCCGGGCGCGCGCCGACGCGCGGGTGCTCAAGCGGCGCTCGCCGGGGCCGATATCCCGAGGTGGATGCACCATGGCCCCGACTCCCGCGCCACCCCCGCCGAACCTGCTGCCTGCCGATGATCGGCCGCCCCTGCCGCCGCCGGCGCCGGCCGATTGGCGCGAGCGGCTGGGCCAGTCGCTGGCCGGGCGGCCAGGCGCCGAGCGGCGCGAGGCACTGGCGCAGCGCCTGCAGGCCACCGAGCAGCGCCTGGCGCTGGCCGAGCGGCGGCTGAGGGCGCTGTTCGAGAGCAGCGCCGACGCGCTGCTGCAGTGCGACGCCCAGGGCCAGATCCTGGCCTGCAACGACGCGGCGCGCCGCCTCACCCAGCGCACCACCGAACAGCTGGTGGGCACGGCCTGCCGCAGCCACATCGACCAGGCCGCGGCGCCCGGCGGCGACACCGCGTTGCGCAACGGCGAAGCGATGGTCCATCGCGAGCAGGGCAACGTGCCGATCGAGCTGCACTTCGAGCCGCTGCCCGGCTGGCCGGCGGGCCACCCGGCCGCGCGTGACTGGCTGGTGCGCCTGCGCGACATCAGCGACCGTCGCGAAGCGCAGGACCGGCTGGTGCAGTTGGCCAACTTCGACAGCCTGACGGGCCTGCCCAACCGCATGCTGTTCCGCAGCCGGCTCGAACGCGCCATGCGCCGCGCGGAACGCGGCGGCCAACCGCTGGCACTGTTGTTCCTCGACCTCGACCGCTTCAAGGTCGTCAACGACAGCCTGGGCCACGAGGTCGGCGACCGCCTGCTGCAGCATGTCGCGCGCACGCTCACCCGCTGCCTGCGCAGCGCGGACTCGGTGGCGCGCCCGGGCGAAGACAGCCCCTTCACCATCTCGCGCCTGGGCGGCGACGAGTTCACGGTGATCGCCGAGGAGGTGGGCGGCGCCGAGGACGCGGCACTCATCGCCCAGCGGCTGCTCGACGCGTTGAACTCGCCCTTCGTGGTGGGCGACGAGGAGGTGGTGGTGTCGGTGAGCATCGGCATCTCGCTGTACCCCACCGACGATGTGGACCTCGAGCGGCTGATCCGCCACACCGACATGGCGATGTACCGCGCCAAGCAGATGGGGCGCGGCGTCTTCTGCTTCTTCAGCGACGACCTGAACGCGGCGATGAGCGCGCGGCTGTCGCTGGAGGGGGCGCTGCGCCGCGCGGTGGAGCGCGGTGAGTTCCTGCTGCATTACCAGCCCAAGGCGCGGCTGGCCGACGGGGTGGTTACCGGCGTCGAGGCGCTGCTGCGCTGGCGCTCGCCTGGGCGGGGCATGGTGCCGCCCGATCGTTTCATCGGCGTGCTCGAAGACACCGGCCTCGTGCTGCCGGTGGGCGCCTGGGTCATCCGCACCGCGTGCGCGCAACTGGCGGCGTGGGACTCCACCGGCCTGCCGCCACTGCGCATGGCCATCAACCTGTCGGCGCGGCAGGTGCGCCACCCGCACCTGGCCACGCATGTCGAGGACACGCTGCGCGAGTACGGCTTGGCGCCGCACCGGCTGGACATCGAACTCACCGAGTCGATGCTGATGGAGGACAGCGATGCCACGCGGGCCCTGCTGGCCGACTTCGCGCGCATCGGCGTGCGCATCGCGCTGGACGACTTCGGCACCGGGCACTCGTCGTTGTCGTACCTGAAGCGCTTCAACGTCAACACGCTGAAGGTCGACCGTTCGTTCGTCAGCGCGCTGCCCGACAGCAGCGAGGACCGCGCCATCGCCCAGGCGGTGATCGTCATGGCGCGCAGCCTGGGCATGAGCACGGTGGGCGAGGGCGTGGAGACGCCGGCGCAGCTGCAGGCCCTGGCCGAGATGGGCTGCAGCGAGGTGCAGGGCTACCTGATCGGGCGGCCGCAGCCGGCCGACGACTTTGCGCCCTGGCTCATGGAGCGGTTGCATCGCGAGCACCTGCAACGGCTGCGCCTGGCCGGCGGCGGCGAGCCGCACGTCACGCGGTTCGACATCGAATACGACAGCGAGGTGGACGCCGCCCGGTCCGCCGTCGAGCGCACCGTCACGCTGTGGACCGTGGGCGGGCCCTCCCTAGAATCGGCCGATGCAACGGCCCCCGCCTGCCCCGTCGTCGCCCGTGGGCACCACGGCCCCGACGACGACCATGGCCCCGAGCGGACCCACCCCCCCGGGGTGGGCGACCGAGGCGACCACCGGCCTGCTGTCGCGGCTGCTGCAGGGCCTCAATCCTGAACAGCACGCGGCGGTGACGCTGCCGCAGCAGCCGGCGCTCATCCTCGCCGGCGCGGGCTCGGGCAAGACCCGCGTGCTCACCACGCGCATCGCCTGGCTGCTGCAGACCGGGCGCACCAGCCCGGCGCAGGTGCTGGCCGTGACCTTCACGAACAAGGCCGCCAAGGAGATGCTGGGGCGCCTGGCGGCCATGCTGCCGGTGAACGTGCGCGGCATGTGGATCGGCACCTTCCACGGCCTGTGCAACCGCTTCCTGCGCGCGCACTGGAAGCTGGCCGCGCTGCCGCAGTCGTTCCAGATCCTCGATGCGCAAGACAGCCTCGCCGCCGTCAAGCGGGTGGTCAAGGCGATGAACCTGGACGAGGAGCGTTTCCCGCCCAAGCAGGTGGCGTGGTTCATCGCCGGCAGCAAGGAAGAGGGCCTGCGGCCGGGAGACATCGACGCCCCCGATGCGCACACGCGCAAGCTGGTCGAGGTGTACCAGGCCTACGAGGCGCAATGCCAGCGCGAAGGCGTGGTCGACTTTGCCGAGCTGCTGCTGCGCACCTTCGAGCTGCTGCGTGACAACGATGCGCTGCGCGAGCACTACCGGCGGCGCTTCGCGCACGTGCTGGTCGACGAGTTCCAGGACACCAACAAGCTGCAGTACGCGTGGCTGAAGATGTTGGCGCCGCCTGGCGCCGGCGCGCCGATGTCGGCGCCGCCAGTCCACGGCGCGGCAGCGCCGCCGGGGCAATCGGTGTTCGCCGTCGGCGACGACGACCAGAGCATCTACGCGTTCCGCGGCGCGCGCGTGGGCAACATGGCCGACTTCGAGCGCGAGTTCCGCGTCGGGCACGTCATCAAGCTGGAGCAGAACTACCGCTCCGGCGGCCACATCCTCGACGCCGCCAACGGCCTCATCGCACACAACGAGCGGCGCCTGGGCAAGAACCTGCGCACCGACGCCGGCGCCGGCGAGCCGGTGCGCGTGCAGGAGTCGGTGAGCGACTACGCCGAGGCGCAGTGGATGCTCGACGAGCTGCAGCAGCTGCACCGCGGCGGCACGCCCATGGGCGAGACGGCGCTGCTCTACCGCAGCAATGCGCAAAGCCGCGTGCTGGAAAGTGCGCTGTTCAATGCCGGCATCCCGTACCGCGTGTACGGCGGCCTGCGCTTCTTCGAGCGTGCCGAGGTCAAGCACGCGCTGGCGTACCTGCGGCTGGTCGAGAACGCCGACGACGACACCAGCTTCCTGCGCGTGGTGAACTTCCCGGCGCGCGGCATCGGCGCGCGCAGCATCGAGCAGCTGCAGGACGCCGCCCGGGCCAGCGGGCGCAGCCTGGCGCAAAGCGTGGGCGCGGTGCCCGGCAAGGCCGGCAGCAACCTGCAGGGGTTCGTCGCGCTGATCGACCGGCTGCGTGAGGCGACGCGCGGGCTGACGCTGCGCGAGATCATCGAGCACATGCTCGCGCACTCGGGGCTTGTCGACTTCTATCGCACCGAGAAGGAAGGGGCCGACCGCATCGAGAACCTGGAGGAACTGGTCAACGCGGCCGAGGGCTTCGTCATGCAGGAGGGCTTCGGCAAGGACGCCGTGGCGTTGCCGCTGGACGAAGTGGCCGGCGCGCCGCAGGCCGCCCCCGACACCCAGACCGGCGAGATCCAGAGCCCGCTGGCGGCGTTCCTGACCCACGCCGCGCTGGAGGCCGGCGACAACCAGGCGCAGGCCGGGCAGGACGCGGTGCAGCTGATGACGGTGCATTCGGCCAAGGGCCTGGAGTTCGACGCCGTGTTCATCACCGGGCTGGAGGAGGGCCTCTTCCCGCACGAGAATTCGCTTTCCGACGTCGACGGCCTCGAGGAAGAGCGGCGCCTGATGTACGTGGCCATCACGCGGGCCCGCAGGCGGCTGTACCTGAGCTTCAGCCAGACGCGCCTGCTGCACGGGCAGACGCGCTACAACGTCAAGAGCCGTTTCCTCGACGAGCTGCCCGAGGGCACCTTGCGCTGGTTGACGCCGCGGCAGTCGGGCTTCGGCTCGGGCTACGCGCGCGAGTACCGCGAGGCGTGGGGCCGCGGCAGCGGGCTCACGGGCATCGTGGGTGTCGGGCGCGTTCGCCCGCCTGCGCCGCCACCGCCTGCACGGGCACCGATGGGCTCGGCCGCCGCGGCTGCCTCAGGCCATGGCCTGCGCATGGGCCAGACGGTGTTCCACAACAAGTTCGGCGAAGGCGTGATCACCACGCTGGAGGGCCGCGGCGACGAGGCGCGTGCCCAGGTGCACTTCGCGCGCCATGGCAGCAAGTGGCTGGCACTGGGCATCGCCAAGCTGACGCCGGTGGACTGAGTGGGCGATCGGGGCTTGGCCGGCGGGGCCGGGCGGCCCGATGAGAGCGCTACGGTGCAGTGGTGCCGGGAGGCGGCGCGGGTTCGTCGCCGGCCGTCGCCGCGCCGCCGAAGCTGTCGTTGAAGGCGAACAGCTGCGACACGTAGAACACCGAGCTGAACAGCAGCGCCAGCGGGAACAGCAGTGGCGTGGCCAGTTGCGCCGCGCCCAGCACCGACAGCAGTGCCGCCAGGCCCACGCTGACCATCGCGATCACCGCCACCCAGGTGGCCATGAAGGTGGTGAACGCGCCGCGGTTGCGCCACAGCGCCAGCGTGCTGGAGAACAGCGCCTGCCCCACGCCCTGGCCGCCCCAGTGCACCAGCGCCGGCGCGAACCAGTAGGGCACCGACAGCAGCGTGCCCAGTACCGCCAGCAGCCAGGCGGCACGTGTGACGCCGGGCTCTTCGAGCAACGCCAGGATCTGCTCGCGGCTGGGGTCGCCGGCCGCGGCCAGCTGCTGCAGCCGGGTCAGCGCGTCGTCGCTGACCCATGCCCCCAGCGCCAGCACGGCCAGCGCCAGCAGCCCGTAGCTGATGCACAGCACGAGCAGGGCGCGCCGGCGTCGCGGGTCGGCGCGCAGCGGCTCGATGAACTGGCCCGGGTGCACCGGGCCGCCGATCAGCGCCGACTGCGTGGCCACCATGTAGCCCAGCGACAGCAGCGGCAGCGCCATCAGCTGCAGCACGGCGCCGACGAACGGCAACACGGCAGCCACCAGCGTGCTGGCCGCCAGGAAGACCAGGAACAGCAGGCCCAGCGCCAGCGGCCGCCGGCCGAAGGCGCGGAATCCTTCACCCACCCAGCGCGGGCCCTGGCGCATCTCGACCGACTTCAGTTGCAGGGACATGGTGGTTCGGATTCTCGCCCGCGGTTGCGGCAGTGGCTTGGCACGCGGCCGGTCAGACTTCGGGATGCCAGGGTGTGGCGATGCGCTCGCGCAGCACGCGCTCGAAGTGGGAGGGATCCTTGGGCGTGAGCAAGGCGGCGCTGCGCGGCAGGTGCCAGTCCCACAGCCGCGACAACCAGAAGCGGAACGCCGCGGCGCGCAGCAGCGCCGGCATCAGCCGGCGCTCGGCCGGCAGCAGCGGCCGCTGGCGGTGGTAGGCCCTCACGAAGGCGGCTGCGCGTGCCTCGTCGATGCGGCCGCTGGCCGGGTCGCTGCACCAGTCGTTCAGGCACACCGCCACGTCGAACAACAGGTGGTCGGTGCCGGCGAAGTAGAAGTCGAAGAAGCCGCACAGACGGTCGTCGCCGGCGGGGTCGTCGAACATCACGTTGTCACGGAAGAGGTCGGCGTGGATCGGCCCGCGAGGCAGCGCCTGGCCCGCGGGTGAAGTTGCCCACTGTTCCTGGAAGCGCAGTTCCTCGGCCAGCAACTCGGCAACCGGGCCGTGCAGGTGCGGCAGCACCTCGGGCACGGTGGCGCGCCACCAGGCCAGGCCGCGCAGGTGCGGCTGCTCGTGCGTGAAGGCGGCGGCGGCGACGTGCATGCGGCCCAGCATCGCGCCCACCTGCGCGCAGTGCGTCACCCCCGGCGCCAGGCGGTGGCTGCCGGGCAGCCGGGTCACCACCGCGGCGGGCTTGCCGCACATCTCGTGCAGCAGTTCGCCGGCGGCGTCGGTCTGCGGCGCGGGCACCGGGATGGCGTGCGCGGCCAGGTGCTGCATCAGGCGCAGGTAGTACGGGAGTTCGGCACGACCCAGACGCTCGAACAGCGTCAGCACCCATTGGCCGCGCTCGGTGCCGAGGTAGTAGTTGGTGTTCTCGATGCCGCTCTTGATGCCCTGCAGGTCGGTCAGCCGGCCGAGCCCGAGCCGCTCGCACAGGGCCGCGGCGGCTTCGGCGCCGACCTCGGTATAGACGGCCATTCAGCGGGCGAGCGTGGGCAGACGAGCAACGCGCGGCGCAGCGCCGGCGCTCAGAACTTCAGCACCGACCAGACGCGTTGACCGGCTGCGCTGCGGTCTTGCGAGGGATCGCGGCCACCCGCGCCGACCTGGATCTCGTAGGGCCGCAGCGTGCTGCCCACCGGTCCCTTGGGTGCGACGGTGATGCGCTGCACCTGGCCGCGCACGCGCGTCTCTTCGATGCGCACGCGGTCGTCCTCGATGACGCGCAAGTCGGTGGCAGCCGCGGCGGCGGAGGCCGCTGTGGCGCGGGCCGGTGCCTGCGGCGCGGCGGGACCGGCCAGCGCACCCTGCGCCACCAGGGCCGACGCGAGCAAGATCGTCTTGCACCCTGGTGAAACGCGCATCGGCACGGCCTTCGACATGGCGGCCATTCTATGGGCCGCCTGCGCCAGACGGGCCCGCGGGGCCGGCGCGAGAATGGACGCCATGCAAGACAAGATCGTGCTGCTGGTGGACGGCTCCAGCTACCTCTATCGGGCGTACCACGCGCTGCCCGACCTGCGCTCGGCCGAAGGCTTTCCCACCGGCGCGCTGCACGGCATCGTGGCGATGCTGAAGAAGCTGCGTCAGGACGTGGGTGCCGAGCATGCCGCGTGCGTGTTCGACGCCAAGGGCAAGACCTTCCGCGATGACTGGTACCCCGAGTACAAGGCGCACCGCTCGCCGATGCCCGAGCCGCTGGTGCAGCAGGTGGAGCCGATCCACGAGGTGGTGCGCCTGCTCGGTTGGCCCGTGCTGGAAGTGCCCGGCATCGAGGCCGACGACGCCATCGGCACGCTGGCCCGCGTGGCCGAGGCGAGTGGCCACCAAGTGCTCATCAGCACCGGCGACAAGGACCTCGCGCAACTCGTGACGCCCGCCGTGACCCTCATCAACACGATGAGCAACGAGCGGCTGGACGTGCCCGGCGTGAAGGCCAAGTTCGGTGTGCCGCCCGAGCGCATCGTCGACTACCTCACGCTCATCGGCGACAGCGTCGACAACGTGCCCGGCGTCGACAAGGTGGGGCCGAAGACGGCAGTGAAGTGGCTGGAGGAGCACGGCTCGCTGGACGGCGTGATGACCGCTGCCTCGGAGATGAAGGGCGCGGCGGGCGAGAACCTGCGCCGCGCGCTCGGCTGGCTGCCGATGGGGCGCCGGCTGGTGACGGTGGTGACCGATTGCGACCTGTCGGCGCACGTGCCCGGCTGGCCGAGGCTGGATGCGCTGGCGTTCCGCGACCCCGACAAGGACGCGCTGCTGGCTTTCTACCGCCGCCACGGCTTCCGGGCCTGGGGGCGCGAACTGGAGGAATCGCTGGGCATCGCAGCGCCGGCAGGCGCCGCGCGCACCAGCGCGGCGGCTGGCGCGGCAGCTGGGGCGGGCGCGGCCGCGCCGGCCGCTGCCGAAGCGCCGCCCGCCACCGAGGAAGTGGCCCCTGCCGCCGCGATCGAGTTGGCGCGGGAGTACGAGACCATCGTGGCCTGGGAGCGGCTCGACGCCTGGCTCGAGCGCCTGCGCGCCGCGCCGCTCGTGGCGCTGGACACCGAGACGGACTCGCTGGAAAACCTGCGCGCGCGCATCGTCGGCATCAGCTTCGCGGTGGAGCCCGGCCGGGCGGCCTATGTGCCGCTGGCGCACCACTACCCCGGGGCGCCGGAACAGCTGCCGCTGGCCGATGTGCTGGCGCGCTTGAAGCCCTGGCTGGAAGATGCCCGCGCCGCCAAGCTGGGCCAGAACATCAAGTACGACTTGCATGTGTTTGCAAACCACGGCATCGCCGTGCGCGGCTACGTGCACGACACGATGCTGCAGAGCTACGTGCTCGAGGCGCACCGCAGCCACAGCCTGGAGTCGCTGGCCGAGCGGCGCCTGAACCGCAAGGGCATGAGCTACGAAGACCTGTGCGGCAAGGGTGTGCACCAGATCCCGTTCGGCCAGGTGGAGGTGACCCGCGCCGCCGAATACAGCGGCGAAGACAGCGAGATGGCGCTGCACGTGCACCAGGTGCAGTGGCCGCGCCTGGACGCCGCTCCCCGGCTGCGCGAGGTCTACGAGGGTATCGAGATGCCGGTGGCGCACCTGCTGCACCGCATGGAGCGCCACGGCGTGCTCATCGATGCCGCCGTGCTCGCAGCGCAAAGCAAGGCGCTGGCCGAGCGCATGGTGGCGCTGGAGCAGCAGGCCTATGGCATCGCCGGGCAGCCGTTCAACCTGGGCAGCCCCAAGCAGATCGGCGAGATCCTCTTCACCAAGCTCGGCCTGCCGGTGAAGAAGAAGACGGCCTCGGGCGCCCCCAGCACCGACGAAGACGTGCTGCAGGAACTGGCCGAGGACTACCCCTTGCCGGCACGCATCCTCGAGCACCGCGGCCTGGCCAAGCTGAAGGGCACCTACACCGACAAGCTGCCGCTGATGGTCAACGAAGCCACCGGCCGCGTGCACACGAACTACGCGCAGGCGGTGGCGGTGACGGGGCGGCTGGCCAGCAACGACCCCAACCTGCAGAACATCCCCATCCGTACGCCGGAAGGGCGGCGCATCCGCGAGGCCTTCGTCGCGCCGCCGGGGCACGTGATCATGAGCGCCGATTACTCGCAGATCGAGCTGCGCATCATGGCCCACATCAGCGAAGACCCGGGCCTGCTGCGCGCGTTCGCCGAGGGCATCGACGTGCACCGCGCCACCGCCAGCGAGGTGTTCGGCACGCCGGTGTCCGAGGTGACGAGCGAGCAGCGCCGCTATGCCAAGGTCATCAACTTCGGCCTCATCTACGGTATGGGCGCGTTCGGCCTGGCCAGCAATCTGGGCATCGAGCAGAAGGCGGCGCGCGACTACATCGCGCGCTACTTCGAACGCTTCGCCGGCGTCAGGCGTTACATGGACGAGACGCGCGCGCGGGCCGGCGAGCTCGGCTACGTGGAAACCTACTTCGGCCGCCGCATCCACCTGCCCGAGATCAAGGGCGGCAACGGCCCGCGCCGCGCGGCCGCCGAACGGCAGGCGATCAACGCGCCGATGCAGGGCACGGCGGCCGACCTCATCAAGCTGGCGATGCTGGCCGTGCAGGCCGAACTCGACCGCGATCGCAAGGCCACCGTGATGGTGATGCAGGTGCACGACGAGCTCGTCTTCGAAGTGCCCGAGGCAGAGCGCGTGTGGGCGCGCGAGGCGATCCCACGCTTGATGGCCGGCGTCGCGCAGCTGAAGGTGCCGTTGCTTGCCGAGGTGGGGGCAGGGCGCAACTGGGACGAGGCCCACTGAGCCCCGTCGAAGAGCCCGCGGGCCCGCGGGCCGGCGTCAGCCCCCGGTTGCTCTGCAGCGCGCCGCGCCGCTCAGCGCGCGCTGCCGGGGCCCACGGCGCTGCGGATGCGCCGGAGTTCCTCGTTGCGCTCAGCCGCCAGCTGTGCGTACAGCTGCACCTGCTGGCTCACCGCGCGCAAGCGGTCGGCGATGCGCGTGGCCAGCACGACCACCAGCTTGGCCGCCACCACGGGGTGTTCGGCCATCAGTTCCTCGAGGCCCTTGCGCGACAGGCCGGCGGCCTGCACGGCGCTGACCGCGGTGCAGCTCACCGCGCGCGGCGCGCCGTCCAGCAGTGCCATCTCGCCGATGATCTCGCCGGGGCCGACCACCGACAGGGCCAGCGGCGCCTCGGGGCCGCCGGCGGCCTCGCTGTCGACACTGACCTCGCCCTCCAGCAGGAGCAGCATATGCCCGGAGGCGCTCTCGGCGCCTTCGCGCAGCAGCGTCGCCCCGGCAGGGAAGCTCACCAGGCCCATGCGCGCCACCACCTGCCGGGCTTCGGCCAGGCTCAAGTGCACCGGGGCCTTGGGACGGCTGAGCATGCCGGCGGCCTTCTCGGCCAGCGAAGGCAGCTCAGACAAGGGGCGCACGCGCTGGTGAAGGACTTCGGCGGGGGACATGCCGCCAAAGGTTAGCAGACGGCATTGGCCTGCGAACGCCGTCCTTCCTCGGGGGTTACGCGCTGAAACCCCTGTGCCGGGGGGATTGGCCGGTGCCCGCCGGGCGGGGATGTCGGCGGATCCAGGGGGCGCACGCGGGCGTTTGGCCGCGGGTGCGTGGCGCCAGAGCTGTCCCGGCATGCGGGAGCCGCGGGCCGCCGCGCAGGCTCGGGGCGGGGGCCGATTCGTCGTTCCGGTCGGCGGTACTCGGGGTCGCAGCGTACAGTCAGCGCCAGCCGGCAATCCCAGCAGTTGGAATGTATACAGAGTCCGGTGATTTCAAGTACAAGGTGCGTCAGAAATGAGCGAGCGAGCAAACGAAGGAACGGCTTCCCTGGACAAGGCGCTGGACGTGCTGGACGCAGTTGGCGTTGCCTCGGGCGGCCTGTCGCAGGTGGATCTGGGCCAACGCCTGGGGCTGCCGCGCACCACGCTGTACCGCCTGCTGGGCACGTTGGTTTCGCGGGGCCTGCTGCGCCGCGACGCCCAGCGGCGCGTCTACTGCCTGGGCTCGCGCTGCTTCGAGTACGCCCGCGCCACCTACGCCATGCCTGACCTGATGGCGGCCGCCTCGGCCGAGTTGCGTTCGCTGCGCGACATGACCGGCGAGACCACGTACCTGGCCACGCTCGACGGGCTGGAGGTGGTGGCGCTAGACCGCTGTGACGGCGCGCATGCGCAGCGCAGCCACGCCGCCATCGGCCAGCGCAAGCCGCTGCATTGCACCAGCCAGGGCAAGGCCATCCTCGCGGCGATGCCACCCGAGCGCCGCGAGGCGCTGGTGCGCGAGATCGCGCTGGCCCCGGTCACCGCCCGCACCGTCACCGATCGGCGTCGCCTGCTGGCCGAACTGAAGCTCGCGGCGCAGCGCGGGTGGGCCATCGACGATGAGGAGGTCGTCTGCGGCGTACGCTGCTGCGGCGCGCCGATCGTCGACAGCCACGGCGAAGTGCGCGGCGCCATCAGCGTGGCCGGCCCGGCGTTCCGCCTGACCATGGAGCGCATCGAGTTGCTCGGCCCCGAGCTGACCGAGGCCGGGCGGCGCATCGGCGCGCAGCTTTCGGCCTCGCGGCCGGCGCGCAGCGACGGCGACGCCATCGTGGTGCCCGGCGAATGGGCCTTCGAGGGGGCCTTCGCCCGCTGGGTGGATGCACCCCAGGCCGGCGGTGGCGCACGCCTGTGGTGGGCCGACCGGCTCGCGCCGGCGCTGCACGCCGCCGATGCGCGGGCCGACGCAACCGTGGCCGGCTTCGAGCACCCCATCCAGGCCCTGCTGCCCGAGGGCGACGCGGTGCGCGTGCTGGCTGGCGACGCCTGGCATGTGGTTGGCCACGACGGGAAGCGGCGGCTCGATGCGGTTTCGCGCGACACATTGCCGCGCCATGGCGTGCTGGCCGCCTGCCCGGGGGCTGCCGGCGAGAGCTGGGTCTGCGTGCCCGACGGCGAACGCTGGCGCGTCGCGTCACTGAACGCACTGGGCCAATCCAACGGGGGCTGGCGCCTGAGCGAGCCGGCCACCGCGCTGGCCTGGAGCGAGGCGCGGCGCACGCTGTACATCGCGATGGCCGGCAGCGGGACGTTGTACGCCGGCGTGGACGGCCAACCGCAGCTGCGGCGGCTGGCCACGGTGCCCAAGGGCTCCGGGCGGCTGGGTGGCGTGGCCGTCGATGCCGACGGCGGGCTGTGGACGGCCCTGCGCGGCGGCTGGAGCGTGGCGCGGTTCGAGCCCGACGGCAGCATGGACCGCGTGGTCGCGCTGCCGGTGCCCGCGCCCACCGATGTGGCCTTCGGCGGGCCCACCGGGCGCACGCTGTTCGTGACCACTGCGCGTGATGCGCTGGACCGCGAGTCGCTGGACGCCGCGCCGCTGTCCGGGCGGCTGTTCATGGTCGATGCGGGCTGAGCCCGCTGCGCGGCGCCGCCCGGCGCGGCACTGACCGCGCACGGCCGCGCAGGCGCGCTCAGCTGGCCTGGTAGGCCAGCCGCACGTAGATCGGCGCGAAGGCCTCGGCCTGCGTCACCTCGACCAGCGCCTCGCGCGAGAGTTCCAGCAGCGCGATGAAGGTCACCACCAGCACGGGCACGCCGCGCCCGGCCTCGAACAGCTCGCCGAACTCGACGAAGCGGCGCCCCTGCAGCCGGCGCAGCACGATGCTCATGTGCTCGCGCACCGACAGCTGCTCGCGCGTGATGGTGTGGTGCGCGGTGAGCCGCGCCCGCGCGATGATCTCGCGCCAGGCCTGCCGCAGCTCGTCGGCGTGCACCTCGGGCCAGCGCGGCTGCAGCGCCTGCTCGATGAAGACCTGCGCGCGCAGGAAATCGCGGCCGATGACCGGCAGCTGGTCGAGCCGCGCGGCCGCGAGCTTGATCTGCTCGTATTCCACCAGCCGGCGCACCAGCTCGGCGCGCGGGTCCTCGGGCTCGCTGCCGTCGGCGCTCTTCTTCGGCGGCAGCAGCATGCGGCTCTTGATCTCGATGAGCATGGCCGCCATCAGCAGGTACTCGCTGGCCAGCTCCAGGTTGCGGCTGCGGATCTGTTCGACGTAGGTGAGGTACTGGCGCGTCACGTCGGCCAGCGGGATGTCGAGGATGTTGAAGTTCTGCTTGCGGATCAGGTACAGCAGCAGGTCCAGCGGCCCTTCGAAGGCCTCGAGGAAGACCTCCAGCGCATCGGGCGGGATGTACAGGTCCTGGGGCAGGGCGAACAGGGGCTCGCCGTACAGGCGCGCCACCGCCACCTGGTCGACGACCTGCGGCGCGCCGGCCCGGTCGGGGTCGGCGGGCGCGGCGTCGCCGCGCAACTCGGGCGGCAACTCGGCCGCCGGGTCGGCATGCATCACAAAGGGAGCCGGGAAAGGGCGGGCAGGGCAGGGATTGCCGCAGTGCAGGTGGGGTGCGCGCGCCGAGCGACGCTGATCAACGCTGCGTCTGGTAGACGTAGGGCGGCTGCGGCACCTTGGCCTCGCGCCACCCGGCCTGCGCAGTGCGGTCCTGCTCGCGGTCCCACAGCAGGGCGCGGCCGGCGCGCTGCTCGGCTTCGAGGGTCGGCTTCCTGGCCTTCAGCTCCTCGATGAACGAGGTGACGTCGGACTTGTAGGGCTTCCAGAACAGAGGCATGGAGACTCGCGGGAGGTCGGGTGCCAGAATCGCCGCCGATTCTACGAGCGCCCCTGCGCGGCAGCCCGCCGCGGTGCGCCGACGAGTCCGCAGGAGCCCCGCGAGAGACGCCGAGACTGCTGGCGCACCTGGGCGTCTGCACCCGGGTTCAGCCCGCCCAGCTCTTCAGCTTGCCGGGGTTCAGCAGCCCCAGCGGATCGAACCGCTGCTTCATGGCCGTGGCCGCCTCGGCGGCCATGCGCTGCGCCGCACCGAGTGCGCTGCGGTCCATGTCGCGCAGCTTGCCGCCATCTTCGAGCAGGTGGGTGTGGGCATTGTTGATGGTCACGCCCTCGGCCTCGAACGCCGCGGCGAGCTGCGCCAGGCGTTCCTCGGTGGTGAAGCGCACCACCGGCAGGCTGCTGCAGGTGTAGCGGCCGTCGGTCAGGCGGATGTACTCCAGGTGCAGCATCACCTCGGGCGAGAGCTTGTCGTGCAGCGCCAGCACCTGCTGCTTCTGGCGCAGCGGGTCGAAGCGGGCCTGCAGGTAGGTGAGGTTCTTGTCCAGCTTCAGCGCCTGCAGCGTGGTGTGATTCCAGCAGTACTCGACCAGCGTGCGGTTCAGCCGCTTCACTTCGGCGCGGTCTTTGCGGTAGGGGACTTCGCCGCGGTGCGCGGCGACAAGCTCGCGCGTGGCCGGCTCGGACGATTCCGTGACGATCATCAGCACCGCGTGCCGGCCCTTGGGCAGGTGCTCGGCCAGCGTCACGAAGTACTCGGGAATCGGCGCGCACATCAGCGCCAGTTCCTTCTTCACAAGGCCCGGCGTGCCAGTGTGCAGCGTGATGCAGCAGTCGATGGCGTCGGGCAGCGCCTCGAAGGTGGCGATCATCTCCACCCAGGGCAGCGCCGGGCCGAGCGCGATCTCCAGCTCCAGCACGATGCCGTTGGTGCCCCACTTGTGATGTACCAGCAGCGCTTCGGCGCCGCGCAGCTCGGCCACCTGCGGCTCGGGCTCCACCGACATCACCCGCGCGCCGAGGATGTTGCCGGCGGCCGCGATCGGCCCGTAGGTGATGGAGCCGGCACCACCGAAGCCGCCACCGAACAGGCCACCCAGCGACGCCGCGCGGAAGGTGGAAGGCAGCCAGCGCAGCTCCCAGCCGAGCGGCTGCGCCGCCTTGTCGAAGTCCCCCAGGCGGATGCCGGCCTGCGCACGGCCGGCGCCTTCGCGCGCCCAGCCGAAGGCGTTGCAGCCGCTCATGTCCAGCAGCAGGCCACCGCGCAGCGGCACGATCTGCCCGTAGTTGCCGGTGCCCGAGCCGCGCACGGTGATCGGCACGCGCCGCTTCGCGCACGCGGCCACCACCGCGCGAATCTCGTCTTCGCTGGTCGGCCGCACGGCGATGTCGGCCCGTTTGCCTTCGAGCTGGCGCTTGAGCACCGGGCTGAACCACGAGAAGTCCTGCGACAGGCGCGCGAGCTGCGCTTGCTCGGTGGTCCAGGCCAGTGCAGGCAGCTCGGCGGCGATGGCGGCGCAGGCCGCCGCGTGGGTCATCGCCGCTGCCCCGTCACGAACGCCAGGCGGGGCCCGTGCGCTGTCACGGCAGCACCTTCAGATCGCGGATGAACTCGGTCGAATACGTGTCGGTGACCTTCACCTTGCCCGGGTCGACGAGTTTGGCCGAAACGGCGAAGTCGAAGGTGGCCTTGCTGCGTGCGTCGGTGACGATGCCGATGCCCAGCCGCGCGGCGTCGCCGCTCGCGACGATGCCCATCTCCTTGAGCTTGGCCAGGCTGTAGGCCAGCTGCTCGTCCTTCATGTTCGGGTTGGCCTGCTTGATGAGCGCGTTGGCCGGCGCCGGGTTCTCGAAGTAGCTCTTCCAGCCCTCGGCCGAGCCGCGCACGAACGCAGCCACGGCCTTGGCGCGCTCCTTCACGGTCTTGTCCATGCAGGTCACCGTGTTGGCGTAGGCCGGAAAGCCGAAGTCGCTGAACATGAACGCATTGGCCTTCACGCCGGCGTTCTGGATGGCGAACGGCTCGCTGGTGAGGTAGCCCTGCTGCACGACGTTCTTGTCGGCCAGGAACGGCTGGATGTTGAAGGTGTAGGGGCGCGCCTGCGAATCGGTGAAGCCGTACTTGGCCTTCAGCCACGGCCAGTAGCCGCGGTGCGCGAGGCTGGAGATGAGGATCGTCTTGTCCTTCATCTCCTCGAAGCCCTTGACGCCTTCATGCGCGATGAGCACCTGGGGGTCCTTCTGGAACAGCGCGGCCACGGTGACCACCGGGATGCCGCTTTCGCGCACCTGCATGGCCTGCAGGTCGGAGCTGCCCATCACGCAATCGGCCTGGCCGGCGGCCATGATCTGGTAGGTGTTGACCTGCGGGCCGCCCATGCGGATGGTGACGTCCAGCCCGTACTTCTTGTAGATGCCGGTGGCGACCGCCTGGTAGTAGCCGCCGTGCTCGGCCTGGGCGTACCAGTTGGTGATGTAGGTGAAGGCCTCCTGGGCCTGCGCGGCAGCAGCCAGCGACAGGCCGGTGGCAGCGGCGCCGAGGCGGAAGAGTCGAGCGGCGCCGCTTGGGCTGGGTGGTCGAGTGGAACGGGTCATTCGTGTGTCTCCGGAGAAAGGGGGGATGAGCGGGTGTGGCGGCGATGCGCCGGGCAGCACCCTTGCAAGAGCGATGCCGCCGCGGCGTGCGCGCTTTTCCTACAGCCGGCTTTGGATATGCCCGCGATGGTGGCCGAGGCCCCAGGTGGCTTCTTCGCGCGCCGGCCACTTCATCGTGTGCAGCTCGGTGATGGCCTGGGCCCAGCTGGCGGCCAGCGAATCGAGGATGGCGTCGCCTTGCTCGCGCGTGGCCGGCAGCGGGTCGCCGATCACGCCGCTCGCGCCGAAATCGCGCGCGCTCCACGCGCAGGCCGGGCGGCCGTCGGGCGACAGCAGCTTGCTCGGGAACTCGGGCGGATAGTTTGTCACCGCGCGCTCCATGTGCACGGTGTCGGGTGCCAGCGCCATCATGATGGCCGTCTCGGCGTGGCCGGCGTGCATGGCCAGCTTCTTCTCCTTCTCGGCCAGGTAACGCCCGGCCACGTGCGGCAGCCGCCAGGTGTGGTGCGGCACGACGACGTAATCACCGTGGCGCAAGCGCAGCTCGCGCGCGGCCATCTCCATGATCTGCGGCTGGCCGCCGTGGCCGTTGACGATGAGCAGCTTGCGAAAGCCCGAGCGGTAGACGCTCTCGCCCACCTGCACCACGGTGGCGTACAGCGTCTCACCATCGAGCGTGAGCGTGCCGGGAAAGTGCAGGTGCTCTTCGCTCTTTCCGTAGCTGATGGGCGGTATCGCGAACGCCGGCACCTCCTTGGGCAGCCGCGCCAGCGCATGGCCGACGACGCCGGCGCAGATCACCGTGTCCACCGCGCAGGGCAGGTGCGGGCCGTGCTGCTCGGTGCTGCCGGCGGGCAGCACGATCACCGTGTTCTCGCGGTCGGGCAGCGCCGCGATCTCGGTCCAGCTGAGGTAGGGCAGGAAGCGGCCGGGCGGGTTGTAGCCGTGCATCATGGGTTCAGCCTCGTTCGAAGATGTGCGAAGGAAAGAGGAATCAGGCAAGCGCTTCGCGCACGGCCGCCAGTGTGGCGTCGGGCGCCTCGGCCAGCTGGTGGTGGCCGCTGGGCACCTGCACCACCTTGGCTTTCAGCGTCGCGGCCAGTTCGCGCGTGGCTCGCGGCGGGGTCATGATGTCTTGCCGGCCCAGCACCATCGTGGTGGGGCACCTCACGCGGGCGGCGGCCTCCAGGCCGCCCTGGTAGGCGTTGCAGACCTCGAAGCCGTGCAGAAACACGTTGCTGCCGGGGCTCATCGCCTCGCCTGCGGCCTGCACGCGGCGCATCAGCGCCATCGCCGAGCCGTGCAGCCAGTTGCCCGGGCCCGGGTAGCCCGGCTTGGTGGCGGTGGTGGCGATGCTCCAGCTGTTGACCATCGCCATCGCCGCCAGCGGCTTCTCGCGCGCGGTGTTCAGCAGCGCATCGCTCACCTTCATCGGGTAGGCGGTGCCGATGAGCACGAGGCGGCACGCGCGATCGGGCGCCAGCCCCGCGGCTTCGAGCGCGATCAGCGAGCCCATGCTGTGGCCGACCCATGCCGCCTGCTTCACGCCCACCGCATCGAGCAGCGCCAGCAGCCACTGCGCGTAGCCGCGCACATCGGCCTTCAGCGGCCCGGCGCTGCGCGAGTGGCCGGGCAGGTCCACCGCCAGCACGGCATGGCCGTGGTGCGCGAACCAGCGCGCCAGCAGCGTGTAGCCGCTGTGATCGTTGGCCGCGCCGTGAACGAACACCACGCAGGGAAGGGCGGCGTCGAACGGCTTGCCGCCGGTGTAGGCATAGGCCTCGCGGCCCTCGACTTGGACCTTCATTGGGGCCTCACTGTGCTTTCTCGGCCACCTTGAAGGCACGCTTCAAGTCGTCGATCAGGTCGTCGGCATCTTCCAGGCCGATCGACAGCCGGATCGTTCCCGGCGTGATGCCGGCGCTGGCCAGCGCCGCATCGTCCATGCGGAAGTGCGTGGTACTGGCCGGGTGGATGACGAGCGAGCGGCAGTCGCCCACGTTGGCCAGGTGGCTGAAGATCTTCAGCGCTTCGATGAAGGCCCTGCCCTGCGCGCGCGAGCCTTTCAAGTCGAAGCTGAAGACGCTGCCGCAGCCGCGCGGCAGCAGCTGCTTGGCCAGCGCATGGCTGGGGTGGCCTTCGAGCTCCGGGTAGCCGACGCCCGCCACCATCGGGTGCGCGGCGAGAAAGGCCACCACCTTGCGCGTGTTCTCCACGTGCCGCGCCATGCGCAGCGGCAGCGTCTCGATGCCCTGCAGGATGAGCCACGCGGTGTGCGGGCTCATGCAGGCGCCGAAGTCGCGCAGGCCCTCGCGGCGCGCGCGCAGCAGGAAGGCGGCCACCGTGCTCTCCTCGGAGAACACCATGCCGTGGAAGCCCGTGTACGGTTGGCTCAGCTCGGGGAAGCGGCCGCTGCGGTCCCAGTCGAACAGGCCACTGTCGACCAGCACGCCGCCGATCACCGTGCCGTGGCCCGAGAGGAACTTGGTGGCGCTGTGGAATACGAGGTTGGCGCCGTGATCCATCGGCTTCATCAGCCAGGGCGTGGTGAAGGTGCTGTCCACCAGCAAGGGCAGGCCGGCGTCGTGCGCGATGGCGCTCACCGTGGGGATGTCCAGCACGTCCAGGCCCGGGTTGCCCAGCGTCTCGCCGAACAAGAGCCGCGTGTTCGGCCGGATGGCGGCGCGCCAACCGTCGATGTCGCCCGGCTTGACGAAGGTGGTCTCCAGGCCGAAGCGCTCGAGCGTGTAGGCCAGCAGGTTGTGGCTGCCGCCATACAGCGCCGTGCTGGCGACGATGTGATGCCCGGCGCCGGCGATCGTGCTGATCGCCAGGTGCAGCGCCGCCTGCCCGCTGGCGGTGGCGATGGCGCCCGCGGCACCCTCGAGGGCGGCCACGCGCTCTTCGAGCACCGCGTTGGTGGGGTTGCTGATGCGCGAGTAGACATGGCCCGAGCGCTCCATGTTGAACAGGCTCGCGGCGTGCTCGCTGCTCTCGAACACGAAGCTCGTACTGAGATGGATCGGCACCGCGCGCGCGCCGGTGGCGGGGTCGGGGGCGGTGCCGGCATGCAGCGCCAGCGTATCGAAACCGGGGTCGGCGGGTCCGGCCATGGCCATCTTCTCCGGGATGCTTCGGGGGTGCTGGAGCCTCGACGCCGGCCCCGTGCCGCAGGCATTGTGGGCTATATTGAATCGCGCCCGGGGTGTTGGCCCTGCAGGCGCAGCCACCCTCCACCGACTACCGCCATCGTCACAGGCCGCCTTGCCATGAAAGTCTCCGACATCCTGCGCGTCAAGGGCAACACGCTGTTCACCGTGGCGCCGGACGACGCGCTGGCCGGCGCCGTGCAGGTGATGGCCGAGCACGACATCGGCTCGCTGGTGGTCATGGAGCATGGCGACCTCGTGGGCATGCTCACCTTCCGCGAGGTCATCTCCGCCATCGTCGGCAACGGCGGCAGCGTGGGCGCGCAGCGCGTGCGCTCGGTGATGGACGACGCGCCGCTGACCTGCACGCCGGAGACCGAAATCAACGAGGTGCGCCGCATGATGCTGGGCCGCCACGCCCGCTACATGCCGGTGCTGGAACGGCGCACGCTGATGGGCGTGATCAGCTTCTACGACGTGGCCAAGTCGGTGGTCGACGCGCAGGACTTCGAGAACCGCATGCTCAAGGCCTACATCCGCGACTGGCCCGAGGAGAAGGGCGAGCAAAGCGGCTGATCGGGCCGCGGGCGCCGAGGGCGCGTCCCGGGGCGCCTTCAGTGCGCAGCGGGCTCCAGCCGGAAGCTCGCCACTGCCGCCGCCAGGTCTTCGGCCTGCCGGCGCAGCGCCTCGGCCGAGGCGGCGCTTTGCTCCACCAGCGCGGCATTGCGCTGAGTCATGCCGTCGAGTTCGGCGACGGCTTGGTTGACCTCACCGATGCCGTGAGTCTGCTGCGCGGTGGCGGTGTCGATCTCGCCGATCGTCTGCGCCATGTGCGTCACGCCGCCGACGATCTTCTCCATCGTTGCGCCGGCGTCGCCGACCAGCTTGGCGCCGGCCTCCACCCGCTCGACCGACGAACCGATCAATGCCTTGATCTCGCGCGCCGCGGCGGCGCTGCGCTGGGCGAGGCTGCGCACTTCGCCGGCCACCACCGCGAAGCCGCGGCCCTGCTCGCCGGCGCGTGCCGCCTCCACCGCGGCATTCAACGCCAGGATGTTGGTCTGGAAGGCGATGCCGTCGATGACGCCGATGATGTCGGCGATGCGCTTGGAGCTGGCGCTGATCTCGCTCATCGTCGAGATGACATGCGACACCACCTCGCCGCCGCGGCGCGCCGTGCCGGCCACGTCGCCGGCCAGCAGGCTGGCGCTGCGGGCGGTCTGCGCCGTCTGCCCGACGGTGCCCGACAGCTGCTCGATCGCCGAGGCCGTCTGCTGCAGCGAGCCGGCGGCCTGCTCGGTGCGCTGGCTGAGGTCCTGGTTGGCCGCGGCCACCTCGCCGCTGGCCTGGTGCAGCCGCCCGGCGGCCTCACGGATGCGGCTGACCAGCGTGGCCAGCGAGGCTTGCATCGAGGCGAGCGCCGCCTGCAGCTCGCCGATCTCGTCGGCGCGCGGGGCGGCGTCGGAGCTGCCGAACAGCTCGCCGGCCGCGATTCGCTGGGCCAGCAGGCGTGCCTCGCCCAGGGGCCGCGCCACCGAGCGCGCGGTGCGCAGCGCCAGCGCCAGCCCCAGCAGTGCGGCCGCCGCAAAGCCGCCGGCCAGCCAGCTCAGCGCCCCGTGAGCCCGCTGGCGCACGGCCGCGGCGGCGCTGGTCGAGCGGGCATCGAGCATGCTGCCCACCGCGGCCAGCGCGCCGATCATCGCCTTGGCCTGCGGCACCAGCTCGGCATCGACGCGCGCCGCACCCTCGCCCATCTGCAGGTCGTCGCGGATCGCTGCGCGCAGCGCGACGAAGCGCTGGCGGTGGTCCTGCACCGCTTTGACTGCCGCGGACAGCTGCGCGTCGTCGCCGACGGCGGCGGCCAGTTCCTGCTGCAGCCTGGCGCTGGCCGCGGCGGTCTCGCCCATCTCCTCGGCCAGCCGGGCCTGCAGCGGTGCCACGCGTGTGCGGGCCGCCTCGTCGTCGCCAACCGCGGCGTCCAGCCGCGTCGCGTGCAGCGCGCGGTCGAGGTTCACCTGCACCGAGGCGGTCCAGCGCGCCACGGTGGCCAACCGCTGCGACTGTTCGGTGGCGCCGGCATGTTCGGCGCGCAGTTGCCAGATGCCCAGCGCGGCCAGCGCGGCGGCGCCGAGCATCGCCACCTGCATGCCGGCGAATGCGCCCACCAGCCGGGCGCCGATGCCGCTCAGGCGCGGCAGCCTGCCTGTGTTTTCCATGGGGGTTCCTTTCGGGCGCGACCCTGGGGCGCAAGCCGGGCCCGTGGCGCACTTGATCGCCTGGATATCGGCCGGCGCGCGGGGCCCTTGAGCCGCGGGCGCCGGGCTGTCGGCGAGGGGCTGCGACAATCAGGCCGGTCATGTCCGGCTCCACCTTCGGCGAGTTTTTTCGCGTCACCAATTTCGGCGAGAGCCACGGCCCGGCGATCGGCTGCGTGATCGACGGGTGCCCGCCCGGCCTGGCGCTGAGCGAGGCCGACATCCAGCCCGACCTGGACCGCCGGCGCCCCGGCACCAGCCGGCATGTCACGCAGCGCAACGAGGCCGATGCGGTGGAAGTCCTCTCCGGCGTGTTCGAGGGGCTCACCACCGGCACCCCGATCTGCCTGGTGATCCGCAACACCGACCAGCGCAGCAAGGACTACGCGAACCTGCTGGACACCTTTCGGCCCGGGCACGCCGACTACACCTACTGGCGCAAGTACGGCCACCGCGACCCACGCGGCGGCGGCCGCGCCAGTGCGCGCCTCACCGCGCCGATGGTGGCCGCCGGGGCCGTGGCCCGCAAGTGGCTGCGCCTGGCGCACGGCACCACGTTCCTCGGCTGGATGAGTGCGCTCGGCGAGCTCACGATCCCCTTCGAAGACGCCGCGCAGATTGCGCTGAACCCGTTTTTCGCGCCCAACGCCGGCATCGTGCCGCGGCTCGAGGCGCACATGGACGCCCTGCGCAAGGCCGGCGACAGCTGCGGCGCGCGCATCGAGGTGCGCGCCGCGAACATGCCGGTGGGCCTGGGCGAGCCGCTGTTCGACAAGCTCGATGCCGACATCGCCTACGCGATGATGGGCATCAATGCGGTGAAGGGCGTGGAGATCGGCGCCGGCTTCGGCGCCGTCGCCCAGCGCGGCAGCGAGCATGGCGACGAACTCACCCCCGCGGGCTTCGCGGGCAACCATGCCGGCGGGGTGCTGGGCGGCATCAGCACCGGGCAGGACCTGGTGGTGAGCCTGGCGATCAAGCCGACCAGCTCGATCCGCCTGCCGCGCCGCTCGATCGACCGGCTCGGTGCGCCGACGGTGGTGCAGACGCATGGCCGCCACGACCCCTGCGTCGGCATCCGCGCCGCGCCCATTGCCGAGGCGATGCTGGCGCTGGTGGTGATGGACCACGCGCTGCGCCACCGCGCCCAGTGCGCCGGCGTGGCGCACGAGGTGGTACCGATTGCCGGCGCGGCGCCCGCAGCGCTGCAGGCCGGTGCGCCCGGCGGGGAGTGACAACCCGATGACCCCGGCGGCCGGTGCGCCAGCGGCCGGCACGGCCAACCCGCTGCCGCGTTTCGCGGCGCTGTCGGGCGCCTACTTCGCGGCAATGGGCATGTTCGCGCCGTACTCGCCGCTGTGGTTCCAGTCGCTGGGCATGGGTACGCTGGCCATCGGGGCCATCGCGTCGTTGCAGAGCTGGACCCGCGTGTTCACGCCGTACGGCTGGGGCTGGCTCGGCGACCACACCGGGCGGCGCGTGGAGCTGATCCGCCTGGCCGCCGCCGGCGCGCTGCTGGCGGCGCTCGGCCTGCTTGGCGTGCGCGCCGCAGTGCCGGTGGCGGTGATGACGGTGCTGCTGTTCCTGGCCAACGGCGGCGTGGTGCCGCTGTCGGAGGCGACGCTGGCCCATCACCTGAACACGCGCACCGGCATCGACCCCGGCCGCTATGGCCGCGTGCGGGTGTGGGGCTCGGTCGGCTTCATCGGCGCGGTGCTGCTGGGCGGCGCTGCGCTGGAGCTGGTGGGCATCGGCGCCTTCCCATGGCTGGTGGCCGCGCTGAATGGGCTGCTGCTGGTGGCGGCGCTGCGCCTGCCGCGGCAGCGCGACCAGGGGCACGACAGCGACGAGGCACCCCCGCCGGTGCTGCGGCGGCTGCGCGAGCCGGCCGTGGCGTTCTTCTTCGCCAGCATCTTCTTCACGGTGCTGGCGCACACGGCGCTGTACGCCTTCTTCTCGCTGTACCTGGTGCAGCTGGGCTACGGCAAGACGGCCGTCGGCGCGCTGTGGGCGGTCGCGGTGGCCGCGGAGATCGTGTTCTTCTGGCAGCAAGGGCGCTGGTTCCGGCGGCTGGCCGCCGAGCGCTGGCTGCAGGTGGCCGCGGCGGCCACCGCGGTGCGCTTCGCGGCCACGGCAGGGCTGGGTGGCTGGCCGGTGGTGATCGTGCTGGCGCAGCTTTCTCACGCGTTCACCTTCGCGGCGCACCATGCGGCCTGCATCGACCTCGTGCACCGCCACTTCCCGGGGCGGCTGCGCGGCCGCGGGCAAGCGCTGTACACGATCCTCGGCTACGGCATCAGCGGTGTGCTGGGCGGGGTGGGGGGCGGTTGGCTGATCGACCATCTCGGATTCGCCGCCGTGTTCTGGGCCGCTGCCGTGGCAGCGCTGGTGAGCTGGTGGTGCGCGTGGCGGGCGCAGGTGCTGGCAGTGGCCCCGGCCGCTGCGCCGGGCCTGGGCGGCGATGCGTTGCTGCCTGGTGATGCGCTGTTGCCGGCGGCCCCCTCGGCGGCCCGGCCCGCCGCTGGCGCCCACCACGAACAAGTGCCCCACGGCCCAGGGGCGGGCGGCGACAATCGGGCGTGACTTCGGGCCCTTGATGACCATGTCTGCACCCTCCGAGCTTGCCGAAGAGAGTCAGTTCGCCGAAGCCGCGGCCCCCGAGGCCGGCGAAGGCGAAGTGGGGCGGGCGCAGGCAAACGGTGACGAACGCGACGAGCGCGGTGGCCGCAGCAAGGGGCGCCGGCGCAGCACGCAGGGGCGCGTGCGCGCGGCGGTCTACCTCACGTTCTTGCTGATTGCCGTACTCGTGGCGCTGGAGGGCTGGAACAGCCTGATGGCCGTGGAGCGGGCGCATCGCGAGGGGGCGCTGCTGCAACGCGTGACCGAAGCCCGCGTCGAGGCGTTCGAGCTGGCCACCCAGGCGGCGGCACTGCTCACCCAAGGCGCCAGCGGCGACCGCGAGCGCGCCGTCGCGCAGCTCGGTCGCCGCGTCGGGCACGCCGCCGCGGCCATGCCGGTGATCGAGCAGATGCTGGGCCGCGAGCTGGCCGATTCCGAGGTGCGCAAGCGCTTCGACGGCTGGAAGCTCGCGCACGAGAAGCTGCGCGAACGACTGTCGGGCTTCGTCGGCCCCGGGCTGCCCTCTGACGCCGAAGGGGTGCAGGCAGCCGTGCGCGGCGTGCTCACCGACGCCGAAGCCGCCTCGGGCGGGGCCGTTGCGCTGGCGCAGACGCTGGCCGACATGCACGCCGGCTCCACGCACCGCACGCAGATGATCGTGTGGGCCCAGGTCGGTGTGCTGCTGCTGGCGCTGCTGCTGCTGGCCATCTTCGTCATCGAGCCGATGGTGCGCGCGGTCGACCGCCGCATGGCCAGCGCGCGCACGCTGGCCGGGCCGCTGCGCCGGCTGGCGCTGGTGCCCGAGTACACCTCGTCGATGGTGCTCATCACCGACCGCCACGACCGCATCCGCTGGAGCAACGCCGGCTTCACGCAGATGGTCGGTTGGCGCTACGACGAGGTGCGCCACGGCCTGCCCGCCGAGGTGCTGCGCCACCCCGAGGCCGACACCGCCGCACTGAAGGCCCTGCGCGAGGCGGTGGCCCATGGCCGCTCGCTGCGCCAGGAGAGCCTGCACCGCCGCAAGGACGGCAGCGACCTGTGGCTCGACCTGGAACTCAAGCCGCTGCGCGACGGCGCCGGCAAGGTGCGCGGCTTCGTCTACATGGCGGCCGACATCACCGACCGCGTCGCCGACCAGGCGCGCCAGCGCCTGCAGTGGCTGGGGCTGCCGGTGGGGGTGCTCGTGCATGCGCCCGACGGCGTCATCACCGACACCAACCGCGAGGCCGAGCGGCTGCTGGGCTGCACGCGCGAAGACCTCGTCGGCCGCCGCCTGCCCGACGCCGGCTGGCGCTTCGTGCGCGGCGACCTCACGCTGTGCCAGCCCGCCGACCTGCCCGCCGAGCGCACGCTGCGCGAGCGCATGCCGCTGATCGGCGAGGTCATCGGCCTGCGCCAGGAAGACGGCGGCCTGCGCTGGCTGCTGGTCAACTCGCACCTGCAGATCGGCATGGGAGGCGCCGTCAGCGAGGTGCTGGTGAGCTTCACCGACATCACCGGCCGCTTCGAAGCCACGCGCGCGCGGCCGGTGGCGGTGGCGTAGCCACGGCCCGCCCGGTTGGGCTGGCCGCCGGCCCGGCCCGCCTGTCTGGCGGCCACGCAGTTCGTCGGTACCAGGCTGCGCTTCATCGCAAGCCGGTCCACCGGATCGGAGCCGCTCCTACACTGCGCCCGCCCTGGAGCCAAGAGCTCTTCGCGGGCGGTGGATGGAGGACCGGATGATGAAGAAGAAGTGGCTGCTGGGCAGCGTGGCGGTGGCGGTGCTGGCGCTGGGCGGCGTCGGCGCGGCCTGGATGTCCGGCGGCTTCAAGCGGCCGATCGAGGCCGGGCCGACGGTGGCGCAGGCGGCGGCAGTGCCGTCCAAGGGCAAGGACGCCAAGGACGCCAAGGATTCCAAGGACGGCAAGGACGGCAAGGACGGCAAGAAGGCCGACGCGCCGCTGGAATTCGTCGCACGCGAGGTGGTGCAGCCGACGATGGCAAGGCTGCCGGCGGTGGTGGAGTTCTCCGGCCCGCTGGTGGCGCCGCAGACGGCGGTGCTGCGCGCCAAGGCGGGCGGCACGCTGGTGGAGCTGAAGGTCGGCGAAGGCAGCCGCGTCGCCGCGGGGCAGGCCATCGGCCGCATCGACATCGCCGAGGTGGCCAGCCGCGTGGCCGAGCGCAATGCGCAACTGGAGTCGGCCCGTGCGGCGCTCGTCCAGGCCGAACGCACGCATGCCAGCAACGAGCGGCTGGCGCAGCAGAGCTTCATCTCCCCCATCGCGCTGGAGAACTCGCGCGCCGGGCTGGACACCGCGCGCGCCAACCTGAACGCCGCGCAGGCTTCGCTGGACACCACACGCGTGGCGATGCGCGATGCCGTGATCACCGCGCCGATCGCCGGCATCGTCGCCAAGCGGCACGTGCTGCCCGGCGAGAAGGTCAGCCCCGAGCAGCAGGTGCTGACCATCGTCGACATCCGCACGCTCGAACTCGCCGGCAGCGTCGGCACCCACGAGGTGGGGCGTCTGAAGGCGGGCCTGCCGGTGCAGGTGCAGGTCGAAGGCGTCAGCGAGGCGGCCACCGGTCGCATCGCACGCATCGCTCCGGCGGCCGAGCCGGGCACACGTTCGATCGGCGTGACCATCGAGCTGCCCAACGCCAAGGAGACCCTGCGCGCCGGCCAGTACGCGCTGGCCCGCACGACCCTCATCGACGATGCCGACCGCCTTACGTTGCCAGCCACTGCGGTGGGCAACACCGCCGGCCAGGACCACGTGTGGGTCATCGAGAACGGCACGCTGGCGCGCCGCGCCGTCACACTGGGCCGCCGCGACGCGCGCGAAGGCCGCGTGGAAGTGCTGCAGGGCGTGACGCCGGCCAGCGTGGTGCTGGCCGCGCGCTTCGACAACCTCCGTGAAGGCGCCAAGGCCAGCGTGGTGGCGGGCAAGACGGCCCCCGTGGCCAGCGCGGCGGCCAGCACACCGGCGCAGCGCTGAGCAACAGGAAGGAAGCCGGTTCCGGGTCTCCCGGTCCGGCTTCAGCCCCCTCCGCGGGGCAGCGAACGAAGTGAGCTTTGGGGGCTCGTCAATCATGTGGATCACCCGCGTCTCGATCAACAACCCCGTCTTCGCCGCCATGGTGATGGTGGCGCTGATGGTGCTGGGCATCTTCTCGTACGCCAAGCTGGGCGTGGAGCAGATGCCCGACATCAACTTCCCCGGCGCCTGGGTGGAGGTGCAGTACCCCGGCGCCAGCCCCGAGGCAGTGGAGCGCGAGGTGATGCGGCCGATGGAGGAATCGGTCAACGGCATCGCCGGCGTCAAGCGGGTGATGAGCCGCAGCGAGCAGGGCGTGGGCCGCATGAGCGTGGAGTTCGGCCTGGACACGAACATGCACACCGCCATGCAGGACGTGCGCGACCGCATCGCCGCGGTGCAAAGCCGCTTCCCGCGCGACGTGCGCGCGCCCACCATCGCCAAGTTCAACAACGACAACGCCGAGGCCGTGGTCAGCATGGCGCTGGTGTCGCCCAACCGCGGCCTGCGCGAGCTGTCGATCCTCGGCGAGAACAACGTCGGCAAGCGGCTGCAGCGCATCGAAGGCGTGGCGCGCGTCGATGTCGGCGGGCTGCTCAGGCGCGAGGTGCGCGTCGACCTCGACCCGGCGCGGCTGCGTGCCTACGGCGTCACGCCGGCCGAGGTGAGCCAGGCGCTGCGCGAGGCCAATGCCGACCAGCCGGTCGGGCTGCTCACCGACCGGCTGCAGGACTCGCTGCTGCGCGTGGAAGGCCGCGTGCGCGACCCGCGCCAGTTCGAGCAGGTGGTGGTGGCGCGGCGCAACGGCCTGGCGCTGACGCTGGCTGATCTCGGAACGCTGGTCGAGCGCGAGCAGGAGCCCGACGGCTACGGCCGCATCAACGGTGCGCGTGCCATCACCTTCGACGTCTTCCGGCAGCAGGATGCCAACATCGTGGCCACCGGCGAGTCGGTGAAGAAGGCGATGGAGGAGATCCGCAAGACCCTGCCGCCGGATGTGGAACTGCGGCTCATCTTTGCCTCCAGCGACTTCGCGAAGAACTCGCTGGACGGCGTGCGCGCCACGCTGATCGAAGGCGCGCTGCTGACCATCGCCATCGTCTTCCTGTTCCTGCACAGCTGGCGCAGCACGGTCATCACCGGGCTCACGCTGCCCATCGCGGTGATCTCCAGCTTCATCGCCGTCTATGCGTTCGGCTTCACGCTGAATTTCATGACGATGATGGCGCTGAGCCTGTGCATCGGCCTGCTGATCGACGACGCCATCGTGGTGCGCGAGAACATCGTGCGCCACGTGGCGATGGGCAAGGACCACCACACCGCGGCGCGCCAGGGCACCGACGAAATCGGTCTCGCGGTGATGGCCACCACCTTCGCCATCTGCGCGGTGTTCGTGCCGGTGGCGTTCATGGGCGGCATCATCGGCAAGTTCTTCTATCCGTTCGGCATCACGGTGGTGGTGGCGGTGCTGGTGAGCCTGTTCGTCAGCTTCACGCTCGACCCGATGTTGAGCTCGATCTGGAAGGACCCGCCGGCCACGCGGCTGAAGAAGCTGCCGGTGATCGGGCACGCCATCGTCGCCACCGACCGCATGCTCGACGCGATGCATCGCGTCTACGAGCGCGCCATCCGCTGGATCTTCTCGGCGCGCCGCTGGCGCGTGTGGTTCCCGGCGTACGGCCACGGCTTCGACACCCAAGGGCGGCGCGACAAGGCCAGCCCGCGGCGGTGGCGGCTGGCCACCATCACGCCGCGCGGCGTGGTGATGGCGGTCGGCGGCTTCAGCTTCGTAGCCGCGCTCGCGCTGGCGCCGCTGGTGGGCAGCGAGTTCGTGCCGGAAACCGACCAGAGCTTCACGCGGCTGTCGCTGCGCATGCCGGTGGGCTCGAGCCTGGAGCGCACCGACGCCAAGGTGCAGCAGATCGAAGACATCGTGCGCACGTTGCCCGAGGTGCTGACGGTGGCCACCAGCGTGGGCGGCTCGGGCGCGCGCACGCAGGCCACGCTGCGCATCACGCTGAAGCCGCGCGCCGAACGCAAGCGCACGCAGAAGCAGGTGGAAGAGGTCATCCGCGAGCAGGTGGCGCGCATCCCCGGCGTGGAAACCAACGTCGGCAACAACCGCCCGGTGTACGTGGCGATCCTCGGCGCCGACCCCGAAGGGCTGGCCCGCATCGCCGACGAGTTCGCCGAGAAGGTGAAGAAGATCCCGGGCATCGTGGACGTCGAGTCATCGGTCAAGCCGGGCGTGCCCACCTACGCCGTGCGCCTGAAGCCGGGCGCGGTGCGCGAGCTGGGCCTCACGGCGCCGCAACTGGCCAGCAGCCTGCGTGCCTACGTCAACGGCGAGACCGCTACCTACTGGACGGCGCGCGACGGCGAGCAGATCGACGTGGTGCTGCGCCTGCACGAGAGCCAGCGCGAGCGTGTCGACCAGCTGCGTTCGCTGCCGGTGGCCTTCGCACGCGACGGCACGCCCATTGCGCTGGACAGCGTGGCCACCGTGGAGCCGGCGTTCAACCCCGAGATCATCCGGCGTCAGAACCTGCAGCGCCGCGAGGCGGTGTTCGCCGGCGTGCAGGGCCGCAGCAACGGCGAGGTCGGCGACGACGTGCAAAAGCTCATCAAGGAGACGACGCTGCCGCCGGGCTACCGCTTCGATGTCGGCGGCCAGCTGCAGCAGCAGGCCGAGGCCTTCAACGGCCTGCTGGCGGCCATGGCGCTGGCGGTGATCTTCATCTACATCGTGCTGGCCAGCCAGTTCGGCAGCTTCGTGCAGCCGATCGCCATCATGGCCAGCCTGCCGCTGGCGCTGATCGGCGTGATGCTGGCGCTGCTGGTGTGGCGCAGCACGCTGAACGTCTTCTCGATGATCGGCCTGGTGATGCTGATGGGCCTGGTGACGAAGAACGCCATCCTGCTGGTGGACTTCGCCAACCACGCGCGCAAGGCCGGCGCCACGGTGGCCGAGGCGCTGCTGCAGGCCGGCCTCATCCGCATGCGGCCGATCATGATGACCACGGCGGCCATGGTGTTCGGCATGCTGCCGCTGGCCATCGCGCTGAACGAGGGTGGCGAGCTGCAGGCGCCGATGGGCCGCGCCATCATCGGCGGCGTCATCACCTCCACGCTTCTCACTCTGGTGGTGGTGCCGGTGCTCTACAGCTACCTCGTGCGCGAGCGCAAGGCGGCGCCGGCCGCCGCGCCCGCGGCGCGGCCCGAAGGTGGCGGCGTGCTGCCGCTGGGCGCGCCGGCCGATCGCGAGTGAAGACGCCGCGGCCGGCCGCACTGGCGCGGCCGACCCTGGCCGCCGCGCGACGAGTGGGCTGCTGCCCCGGGCGATGAGGCGCCGGGGCGGCGGCCCGCTCACCCCCACGGCTGAGGGCCACTGGCGCCAGCGAATAGGTCACGGCCCGCGCAGCGGCCGCCCGCGCCCCACTTGCCGCGCCGGCGTGCGGCGGCGACCATGGCAACCACAGTTCGCCCAGGGAGCGCACGATGCAGATGGTGACCACCGACGCGGCGGCCGCGCCCGGTTTCGCGAGCACGTGGCCGGCTCGCCACAGCCCGTTCGAGTTCTGCTCCAGCGTGCAGGTGGACCTGTGGAAGGACGTCGAGGCGCTGTTCTACTTCCACCCCCGGCAGCAGGCGCTGCAAGAGCGCATCCGGGCCTGCGTCGACGAGTTCGGCGCCCCCGAGATCCTCAAGCGCGGCGAGCGCATCCACGTGGGCATCGCAAAGAACGGTGCGCAGTGCCTGTTCGCCTGCCACGGCGAGCGCCGGCCCGGCATGCCGGTGGGCGTGGTGGTGTACCTGCGCACGGGGCCCGGGCTGATCCGCATCTTGCACCTGGCCGTGAATCCGGCCTACGAACACGACGGCCGCCATGCTGCGCTGAACCTGACGATGGAACTCGTCAACGAGGTGCGGCACCTCGCGCGGCGCGTCTCGGGGGTGCGCCGCGTGCAGCTGCCCTACTTGGCGGGCGGCTTTCTCTCGGTGCCGAGGCTGGCCGGCTGACTGGCGCCAGTGGGTCGCGGCAGCGGCTATCCAGCGGGTCGGTTCAATGAGGCCGAGGCTGTTTGGCCTCGGATGGGCCGTAGCTCACCCCGCCGACGTGCAGGCCGCGCTCGCTTCAATGAGGCCGAGGCTGTTTGGCCTCGGATGGCTGCCCTCAATGCCGCGCATGCCCTCGCGTCGCCCGCTTCAATGAGGCCGAGGCTGTTTGGCGTCGGATGGCACCGCGCCAGGCGCGGCCAGCTCGGCCAAGCCGCTGCTTCAATGAGGCCGAGGCTGTTTGGCCTCGGATGGCTGGCCGCTGAGTGCCGCGGCACTGCGGTGCTTCAGCTTCAATGAGGCCGAGGCTGTTTGGCCTCGGATGGGCAGCAGCGGGCCACCGATCATGCGGTGGCCTCGACGCTTCAATGAGGCCGAGGCTGTTTGGCCTCGGATGGGAAGAACTGCTTGACCTGCTCGCTGTCGGCCCGACGGCTTCAATGAGGCCGAGGCTGTTTGGCCTCGGATGGAGCAAGTCTTGCATCATGCCAACCGTGCGCTCGCGCGCTTCAATGAGGCCGAGGCTGTTTGGCCTCGGATGGACCCTCGCCCGCCAAAGATGCCCTTGTACCGCGCCGGCTGCTTCAATGAGGCCGAGGCTGTTTGGCCTCGGATGGTGTAGGTCACGTGAGCATCTCGGCGGCAGCCGCCTTGCTTCAATGAGGCCGAGGCTGTTTGGCCTCGGATGGCTTTCCAGCGCGGGTGGTTCACGCAAGAGATGGCGACGCTTCAATGAGGCCGAGGCTGTTTGGCCTCGGATGGGTTTCATCCTTCTTGCGTGGTTGAGGATTCGAGCCGGGCTTCAATGAGGCCGAGGCTGTTTGGCCTCGGATGGCTTCGCGCCAGGGTAGAGCGACGATTGCAGGACCGCGATGCTTCAATGAGGCCGAGGCTGTTTGGCCTCGGATGGGTGCGCCACGGTGCTGATCGGCATGTTGACCAGCGTGCTTCAATGAGGCCGAGGCTGTTTGGCCTCGGATGGAAGAGGAAGATCAACCTGAGCCGTGCCGATCACGGAGCTTCAATGAGGCCGAGGCTGTTTGGCCTCGGATGGCGGTTCTTTGCACCGTCCAGCTCGCCGGCCGCCTCGCTTCAATGAGGCCGAGGCTGTTTGGCCTCGGATGGTGGAAGGTCATGTCGCGTTGAGCGGCACCACTGCAGCTTCAATGAGGCCGAGGCTGTTTGGCCTCGGATGGCACCTCGCAGGTGAAGGTGGGCGCGGGAACGATCTTGCTTCAATGAGGCCGAGGCTGTTTGGCCTCGGATGGGCCCCGGTCACGCGCACCCCGCCAGCTCGTACAACTGGCTTCAATGAGGCCGAGGCTGTTTGGCCTCGGATGGCCGGTCTATGTTGTGACGGGCAAGCTCGGCGCGGGGCTTCAATGAGGCCGAGGCTGTTTGGCCTCGGATGGAGCCCTCGCGCAAGCGTAGCACTGGCAAGGCCGCTGCGGCACGCTTGCGAGAGGTCTGAATCGTTTGGCCGAGCGACGACCCGCAGGGTCGTCGCTCGGCCACGTGAACTGCCAATTTCGCCGAGTTTTCAAAGAGTTGTGGCCTGCGAGGCCTCACACCGGGCACGCCCGCCACCGCAGCACTCGCGCCGCGGCGGCGGGGCGACGCTGCGGCCGCTGGCTTCACACGATGACCGGTGCGCGTTCGATGCCTTCGAAGCTTCGCTTGCCGAGGCTGTGCACCTTGGGCTCCACCTGCTCGGCGGGGCCGAGGTCCACGACCAGGACGTGATCGTCGGCCAGCGAGATCGTGTTCGTCAAGCGGCCGAGCAGCTCGACATGGCGCGCGCGCGTCAGCCGGCACTGGAAGACCGAGAGCTGCATCCACTCGCCAAAGCCGTGCATCAGCTTGAACACGGCGCGCCAGCGGCGGTCGTCGGCGATGTCGTAGGCGACGAGGTACAGGTGTTCGTCGCTCATCGCTGGTGCCTCGGCTCCGTGCCTCAGCGCGTGGTGAAGTTCGGGTAGCGGTCGATCTCGCCGAGCAGGTGCCGCCCGAGCAACCGGCTCTGGATCTCGATGATCTGCCGGTACTGCGCCCCGTAGCCGAATATCGGGTGCGTGATCTCCTGGCTCATGCGCCGCTCGAAGCCGGCGATGAAGGCGCGGCGCCCGTTCTCGCTCAGGTTGACGGCGCCGCCGGCACGGACGAAGTCGCCCGGCGCGACTTCGCCGTTGTTGATGGCCATCAGCACCACTGAGTCGGCAATCAGTGGGCGGAACGGCTCCATCACGTCCAGCGCCAGCGCCGGCCGGCCGTAGCGGCTCTGGTGATAGAAGCCGCGGAAGGCGTCGAAGCCCACCGCCGTGAGCGTGACCGCGACGCTGCGCGCCAGCAGCGAGTAGGCGTACGAGAGCAGCGCGTTCACCGGGTCGGTGGGCGGGCGGCGCGTGCGGCGCTCGAAATCGAATTGCCACTCGTCGCCGCCGCCGGCCCCGTGCTGCCCGGGCGCCGAGAGCATGTCGCGGAAGCTGCGGAAGTAGCGCGCCGCGGCGTTGCCTTCGGTACCCAGCAGCTGCGGCAGGTCGTGCGCGCGCTCGGCAGCGTCGATGTCGTGGCGGAACTCGGCGAGCAGCGCTTCGGGCATCTCGCTGCGCTTCCAGTTGCGGCGCAGCAGCGTGCGTTGGTTGCGGATCTTGGCGGCCACCAGGTCGCGTGCCAGCTGCAGGCAGTGCCGCGCGTCGAAGCTGGCGCGGTATTGCGCGGTGCGCAGCTCGACGTTCTTGTGCCCCAGGCCCACGGTGTGCCCGAGGAACCAGCCGCCGTGCGAAAGCCAGGTCACCGACACCTCGCGCGCCATCAGCTCGTGCAGCGCGGGGCCAGTGAGGTAGACGCCGCCTTGCAGCACGAGCTGCGAGACATCCATCAGGCGGGCGCTGGCGACCTTTTCTTCGTCGAGCGTGACCTCGAGCACCTCGCCCTTCTTGGCCACCTTGGCGCCGCGCGCCTGAACGTACATCGGCAGCGCCGGCGCCTGCCCCACGGCCAGCGGGCGCGGCGGTGTCTCGTGCGTGCGCAGGTAGTGCAGTTCGTCGGGCAGGCAGATCGGGGCCAGCGAGCAGCGCGGGCACTTGGGGCTGTTCTCCAGCGGCGGGGGCGTCTGCCCACCCATCGCCATCAGGCGCAGGCCGGCGGCGGCCTCGCGGGTGGCGGCGCGCAACTCGTCGTCGAATTCGACCTTCACCCGCTCGCGAGAGGCGGCGAAGTACAGCACGCCCTCGGGCGACTCGTAGCCGTGCTCTTCGAGCAGCAGCGCCTGCACGCACAGTTGCACGCGCTCGGGCTCGTAGGCGCCGCGCGGCACGTGCGGGCGCTTGCCGCGTTTGTAGTCCACCGGCACGGCGCGCTGTCCTTCGAACTCGGCGAGGTCGAGCTTGGCGACGAGGCCCAGGCGCTCGGAGGACAGTTCCAGCGAGTGCACGTGGATGCGCGCGGCCTCGCCATCGTTGCCGCTCTCGGCATCATCTCCTTCCGCGGCCTTGCCAGCCGCCGCGCCGGGCGCGGGCGGCTTGCCGCTGCGTTTGTCCACGCGCCGGTGCACGTGGCGGCCCTCCACCGTGTCGGCCGAGTCGGCCCACTCGCCCTGCACCCACTCCAGATACGCCAGGCGCGCGCAGTAGACGTACTCGTTGAGCATGCGCGCGGGCAGCAGCGGGGTGCCGGGGGGCAGCGGCGGGGCGTCGAGGGCGAGGGTGGGCTGGTCGCCCGCCGCCTTGGCCGAAGGGGTGAGGCCAGCGTTCATGTCGTTGCCGGGACCGATCCCTCGGCCACCCAATCGGAGCTCGGGCGTGGCCCAAGTGCCGCTGCACCGTCGGCATGCTCGAACCGGCCGAGGCCGAAGTGGCTGGCATAGCCCAAGCAGATTGGGCCTGCCACGGGGGCGTCGAACTCCAGCCGCAGCGCGAAGCCGATGTCGATGGCCGGCCTCGGGCCCGAGCGCCGCGTCCGCACGTGGTGCCTAAGCCTCCGTGCGGTTTTGTCGATGCGCGGGTCGAGCACGCCCACGCTCGCCGGCCCTGGCAGCCCCCGGGCCAGGAGTTCGGCGCGCACTTGTCCTTCGAGCGTGTGGACGCCGCTCTCTTTCAGGTGGCGCGGCGGCACGAACGCAGTCGCGCTGACCCACGCCCGGCTCGCGGCCGTCGCGCGGTGCAGTGCTCTCCACATCGTCGATGCGAGTTCGAGATCACACAGGTCGCCTGACCCCGCGAGCGCCAGGCGCAGCGGCTCGCTGGCTCCTTTGGCGTAGGTCCGGCGCGTCGCGCGCACGGCCGCCTGCGCATTCGCATCCAGGCCCATCGGTGCCCAGATCAAGATGTGATCCAGGTGCCCGTCGGCGTCGAGATCGAGGTGCAGCAGATGGGCGTGCTGGTGCGGCAGTGTCAGCGGGCGGTGATGCTCATCGCAGCCCGACAGCGCGACCGAATGGCCGCCCAGGCGGCAGGCGTTGTCCACCAGGGCACGATGCAGAAGTTCGCCTTGCGCAAGGCTTCTGTCCACACGCGGCAAGGTGTTGGTGCGGCCGCTCGCGCTGGCCAGCGCCAGCAGCATGCAAGTGACGGGTTCGGCGCGAGGCACCGAGCGTTGCGGTTTCGGCGGCAGGGTGGCCAGGCTGTCGGCGCGCCGCCAGTACAGCAGCTTTTGCGTGCCCGGCGGCTGGTTCCACCCCAGGCGCTGCAGCCAGGCGGTTTCCACTTGCAAACAGGCGAGCGCATCGCGCGGGTGCGCCTGCTCGATGGCGTCGAGTGCCTTGCGGCGCGTGGCTGCCGCGATCGGCTTGCCCTTGGTGTCCAGCGTCGGAACGGCTGCGGCGGCGGCCGCGACGGCGCGGGCGCGCCAGGCGGTGTACTGGTCGGGGGTAACAGGGGCGAGCAGCGCGACTTGCTCCCAACCGGGGCCGGGGCAGTCCGCCAGCTCGCCCGGCCTCACGTCGAAGGGCCCCGCGGCGTCGGGCGGCACGAGCTTCGCCTCTACCCAGCTTTCGGAGCGACCGACGTAGTCGAGGCCCGAGGCCAGTTGCTCGAGTTCGGCGTGCTCCTGAGCGTCGAGGGTGACGTCCCAATGCACCGCGATTTCGCCGTCGTCGACCTGGGCCCAAGTGTCGAAGACCAGGGTCGTTTCCTCGCGGCCGTTCTTGAAGCGGGCCAGTGGCATGTAGTGCCGGCTGTGCGTGCCCACGGCGCGCGGCAGCCGGTACTGCGGGGCCACGGCGGCCAGCTTGTCGACAAGGCGGCGTGCGGCGGGTGGCGGGCCGTCGGCGGGCCAGTGGCGTTTGGCATAGCCGGTGGCGAGCAACGCGCGCAGCAGCCGCCAAGGCGACGGCGGCCACTCGATCAGGCCCTCGTTGACGTGGTGCCCCCAGGGCGTGGCGTGGTAGCGCCGGCCCGGGAAGCGCAGCAGCAGGGCGGGCATGGGCTTTAGCTCGCGTCGTTGTCGTCTGCCTCACCGTCGTCGGGTGGGCCACCGTCGGCCTTGTCGCCGTCCTTGGCCTTTTTCAGTTCGTCGTTGAACTCGACCACCGTGAGCACCATGCGTTCCTTGCAGGCGGCGATGGCAGCCTTGACCGCCGGTTCGAGTTCAGCGGCTGGTGGGAGAGCAAAGCCCGCAGGGCGGCGTGCCACGGTGTCGGTGGACACCGGCTCCAGGTCACACGCCGTGCGCAGGCGCAGCGAACCATCGAGCAGCAGGCGCAGCTTGTACAGCGCCAGCAGCACGAGCAGCCGCTCCACGTCGGGGCCCAGACCGTAGCCTCGGATCTGGCCGAGGTCGAGGTTGACAAAGAGCGTGATGCGCTCGGCGGTGAACTCGTCGCGCGCGAAGGGCACGTTGGCGAACCCCGCCCTTGCGTCGCCGCTGGGGTTGACGTGGTCGTTCTTGACGCCGCCTGACGCAGCGACGCGGACGCCGTCGGCCTCGATGAAGGCGGAGAGTGCGCGGCTGAGCCGAAGTCGACCGCCTGCAAGCGTTTTGTCCTTTCCTTTCTTGGCCGACAGGAAGGCGCCATGCAGCAGCGCGCAAGCGTCCCAGCGCAGGAAGTGCGCTGCGATGTCGCGCCGGCTGGGTACAGGACCAGCCTCGAAGGCGTTCAACTGCTCCCCCAGCCGATCAAAGAACAGCCCGTCTTCGATTGCGCCGAACATCACATAGGGGCTGTTGATGCGATGCGCCTCAATGAGGCTATCGGTCAAGAACTGCTTGGAAATTGACTTCGCACGCTGGGCCGGTGTGTCACCAACACCTCGGACCACACGCACGTGAGATAGGCCCATCGCCGCGGTTCGCAGATCGTTGGTTGCCTCGTCCCACAGTGCTCGCTCCAGATGGTTCGCCATGCTCTGCGCGCTCTCCACCAGCAGACTGAGCCCTTGGGGCGTCTGGAATGTCGCCGCACCCAGGCCCGGAAAGCCGGTCGGCTGGAAGCGCCGCCCCTGCAGTGGCCGCAGGGCGATCTCGAACAGCAGGCGCGAGGACTGTTCGAGCGGCGACAGGTCGAGACTCATGCAGCGTTCTCCTTGGCGATGGACGGGTCCAGGCGCGCGGCCAGCGCCGTCGCGGTGTGGCGGTTGATGGGGAAGGCGAGGGCCGCGGCATAGCGCCGCGCGAGCCTGGTGCTCGAAACCACCGGGCCAATGGGGCAGTGAATGCCCGCGATGTGCAACCGGCGCGCAGCGAGTTGAACGGCTGCCGCGAGGTCGTCGGTCCGAAGTCGGCGCAGGATGGCCGGGTCACAGCCCGGGGCGCGACCATCGGGCAGCGGCCAGGGCAACAGGGCGAGCCGGATAGCGATCCACGCATCGTCCGGCCAGTCGGCGGGCGGGGCGGAGGCAACGCGCGGTGGCCTGCGCGCGCAGGCTTGCGGGTCGATGGCCATCAGCGCCCGCGCCAACGCCAGGCAGTGATCGAGGTCGACCTCACCGGCGATCAGGCGGGCCACGTCGTGCCGGCTTGCAGCCACGCCGAAGCCGGGCTCCAGCGGCAGCCGCCGCACGCCGGCGCGACCGGCTTCCAACAGACGCCGAGCCACGAGCGCGATGGCGTCGTCGATGCCGTCGCGCCCTTGCACGACCCGCTCGTTGCGGTCGCCCTCGCCATCGAGCGCTACCCAATGGCGGCGCACACCATCGCGCCGGGCACCCGCGCGGGCGTCGGCGCATTGCAGGGCAAATGCGACCGCGAGACGGAGTTCGACGCTGCCGTCGTCGGCCGCCGACACCCATTGCGGCCGCAGGCGCGGTATCGCTCCGGCCTTGGCGCCGGTGCCGCGAACTTGCAGGGCTTCGATCTCGGCCATGCGCAGCAAGGCCACCTGCCAGCGCGCCGGCTCGGCCGCTCGTTGGGTGACGGCCAGCAGGGCTTCGGACAAGCGGCGCTCGGCGAGAACAAGGCGCGCAGGCGCCTTGTCGCTGCGCGCCTCGCGACGCAGGCGCCGCAGCCAGGTGTCGAGGTCGTCGAGGCAGGCGAGGGTGGGTTCAGGCCGATCGGGCACATCGAAGCGGCCCAACGGCACGGCGAAGTGTGTGGCCAGGTTGTTACGTTGCAGATAGCCATATCGAACGAAGCGTGTGACGCCTCTGGCAACCCCCAGGCGCGCAGCGGCCCTCGCCATCGACAGCGCGCCTTGTGGCCGGCTGCGGCCGACCACGGCGCGCCCGTCTCGAAAGACGTGCGAAACCTCGGCCAGCGTCGCCGGTGCGGACCAGATAGGGAACCACTGCTCGCCGCGGCCCGGCAACTCCTTGCCTTTGTTCAATGCGAACTCGTCGAGTCGGGCTGTGCTCGGTGCACCGACGCCCGAGGGCGCAACGAAGAACGGAGACGAGACCCATCGGTCACCGGCGGAGTCGCTTCGCTTTGCCACTGAGGAGCGCACAAGGCAGGCACCTTCGAATGCAAGCAGCAGATCCCACGGACTGCCTACGCCCGACGGAAGGAACTGGCCAAATGACTCGGGCCAATCCTGCGCCGGGCCCGGCGCGTTGCCAAACACCGAGTGACGTAGCGCGCCATCCCATGCGCGATCGATCAGGCACTCGTTCAGGGCCTTCATGTAGGCGGCGGTGTAGCTGCCACTGCCCTCACTGCCGCCCGTACCCCAGAGCGAGGGTTGCTGCAGTCCCTTCGCGCTGGTGTCGACGATGGCGATCACGGCCTCAAGCCACGCGGACGCTGGCCCGCGCAGGCGCGCCTTGAGGTCGCGGACAAGCTCCGCCTTCCCACCCTCCTTCTCCTCATCGGGTTTCTTGCCGCCGGTCACCTTGATGATGGACTCCCGGGCGATGGCGACGGATGCGGCGAAAGCCGAGAAGCGGGGGTGTGCGGACTCGGCGATCCGACTCAGCAGCTCGCGCGAGGTGGACTCGCTCGATCCGCTGTAGAACCCCGATCGCGCGCCCCACGGGTTGAGCATCGGCGTCGGCGCGTAGCGCTCGAGCAGGAACTGGAGCAACTCGTCCTCGCCCACCGCACTGGCCAGCACGAACCGCTCCCCGTCCCACCACCCCCGCGCCTGAGCGTCGAGCTGTTCGGCCACCAGGCGCAGGATGCCCAGCGCCTTGAGGTAATTCGCCAGCGGGGCCGGGGCGCAGCCGTCCAGGCGGTGCGGATTCATGCGGGGTCTCCCTGCGTGAGGCGCTGGCGCCAGACGGCGGCCAGTGGCACCCAGTCGGCGCGGTCGCCGGCGGCCAGCGCCCGCAGGTACTCCGCCGTTGCCTCGGCCGGTGGCACCAGGTCGACAGCCGGCAGCTCGAGCCGGCGCAGCACGAGGCGAAGAAACATGCGCGTGGCGCGGCCGTTGAAGTCGGCAAAGGGGTGGATGCTGAGCAGCCGCCCTTCGGCGAATGCAAGGAACTCGGGCAGCAGGTCGGGGCGTGCGTCCAGGTGATCAAGGCGCGCCGCGAGGTCCAGCGCGTATTCGTGCATGGCCATCGGCACCTTGAAGTGCGGCGGCGGCTCGTGCCCGCCGATCACCACATCCCTGCGCCGCCAGCCGGCGAAGACCGGGACGAGATCGCCACACAGCCGCGTGTGCAACTGGCGGATCAACTCGTCGTCGAGAGCCCGGTCGTCGAACTCGCCTGACTCGATCGCGCGCTCGATCGCCGCGACCCGCTCAGCCAGCAGCGGCGCCAGCTCGGCGTAGGTCAGTTTGCATCGGGCGGTGTCGACCTGTCGGGTGGCATGGGGTGGCGCGCGTGTTCCGCTTCCAGTTGAGCCAAGCTCACCGGCTCCCCCTCGAAGGCCATGCTCTGCGCCACGTTGCGCGGAATGCGCTGCCACCGCAGGCGATGGCGCTCCTGCGGGCTCAGCCGGCGCCAGTTCTCGATGGCTTGCTTCCAGTCCATGGGGTGCATTGTCGGGCTCCAGCACAGGATCCTCAACCGGCACGCGCGAAGCGCGTTGGTCGGCGGCGCGCAGCAGGGCTTCAAGATAGGCCAGCGCGAACGGCCCGTGTTGGGCGAGCAGCCCCAACGTGCGTTCGGTCCAGCCGCGGCCTGTGATCGGGTTCAGGCCGGCCGCCGCGGCATCCAGCCGCAGGCGGCTGGGCGGCAATCGGTGATGACTGCCGTCGCCAACGGCAAGGGTGAGCGCCGGCAGCTCTTCGCCGTCACGCACGCCGCGCAGGCGCAGCACCGTATCGCCAGCCTCCTGGTCGGCCGGGGAGGCATGCCACGCCAGCCGCACCTTGCCGTGGTGAGCACACACGAGGTAGGCCAGCAGGTCGAAGTCGGCTGCGTCGAGCCCGAGGACTTCCTGCTCCAGCGGGTTCGGCGCCGCGGCGCTGGCGGTGTGCTCCGGGATGCGGCGCTCGGCGGCTCGGAGCAGGTCAAGCCAGGGGCCCACCATAGCGACGTGGTCGGGTTGATGTCTTGCCAGCACGTCGAACAGGGCCAGCGTGCTCGCCAGCTCGTGCCGGAAGCCGGCTCGCCGCGCATGGGGCGGATCGGGATAGAGCCTTCGGACCGGCAGCCAGTTGGCTTGCGGAGCCTTGGCCAGGTCAGCGCGGGCCGGTCGGCCTTCCCCGACGATGGAGTTCTGAAACGGCGCCAGCGCCTTGCCGGCATCGTGCCAACGGCCAGCCAGATCGAGCAGGCGCTCGTAGCGCTGTCCCAGCCCGGCGGACAGCGCCGCTGCCTCACGGCCGACCTGCGCACCGTGCGTCGCGATCGTTTGCCATGCTTGCACGGCGCTCAACGACTCGTCGTCTTCGCTGGCATCGGCAAGGTCCTGGGCCGAGGTCCCGGCCACTGTGGGCACCTCCGGCACTGGGGCAGCGCTGGCCGGTGACCAGCCGAGCTTTGCGTCATAGCCCCCGGTGTCAGCCGCGACCAGCGCGGTCTGTCCGGGATAGAGGTCACGTCGCTCCGCGGTGCGCCAGCGGCCGCTGAGGTAGTCCCAGACCCATGCCCGCCGGCCCCGCGCGAGCCTGGGTACCTTGCTGCTGCTTGTCTCCTTGCCGCAGAGCCAGTCGCGCGCGGCCAGAAACGGCACCGCGCACAGCGCTTCGCGGCGCGGTCGCTGGTCTGCGCCGGGTGTTGTGCCTTTGGGCACGTCGAGCCAGAACAGCGAGAGGTCGCGCTCGTCGCCGGTGCGAATGAAACGTGACACGTCCACATCGGCCCCGGAGAGGTCGGGGCTGGTGTCGAACAACTCGTCGACCTCGTGGCGCAGCAGCAGGTGTGCTGGACGGTAGGGATAAAGGCTCGCAGTCAGTTCGGGATGCGCTTCTTCGAACGCCTCGAGGCTCTTGGGCGTGACATCGCCGAGCAGTGAGAGCGCGCCCCGGGCCGCTTCGAGCGCTTCGGCCTCGTAGGGCGCGGCGGTCCCTGCGTCCTTCGCCAGCGCATCGAAGACGAGCACGTCGGCATGGCCGCCGTAGCGCGCGCAGCGGCCGAAGCGCTGCACCAGGCTCGGCCAAGGTGCGAGCTCGGTGACGAGCACGCCGGCCGAGATGTCGACGCCGGCTTCGACCACCTGGGTCGCGACGATGATGCGATCGACACCCGGTGCGCACGCCGCGCGGTTGAGGAACGCCTCGCGCCAATGGGCGCGGTCTGCGGCGCGGAACCGGCTGTGAACGAGCCGCAGATCGGTGCCGCGCAGCGACTTGCTCGCCGCGGCGGCGAGTGCCTTGTAGATCTCCACCGCACGCTCCACGCGGTTGACGACGACCAGCGTCGGACCGCATGCCCCGCGGCCGCCGGAGGTGTGCGCCTCGGCGGCAATCTTCGCCAGCTCGCCGGCATGGGCATGTTTCCCGGGTTGCTGAATCTGCTTGATTTGCAGCGGCTTGCGCACCGCGCTCTCGTCCCAGAGGGGGCCGCTGCGTTGCGCGGGTAGGATGCGGGTCTGGGGAAGATCGCGCAGGGGGTCCCTTGTATCCGGGCTGCTGTCGAGCCACGCCCGTTGCAGCGTTGCGCTCATCCACCACGTCTTGCAAAGGCGAAGGCTCGTGCCGCGGGCTTCTTCCTCTTCGCGGAATGCTTGCAGCTGCGCCGACGTGGCCAATCCCACATCCATGAGCTGCACCTCGTCCATCACCCACAGGCAGTCCTGGTTGAGCAGGCCGAAGTCCATCGGCCACCGTGCCCTCGGTGCGCCGTAGCCGCGATTCATCGCGCGCGACAGCAGCATGTCCTGGGTGCCGATCAGGACGGCTTCGCGATGGGGCTGCAAGTGCCACTCGGCGCCTTCCACCCCGCCCATCAACGCGTGGGCTTCGATGCCTTGCGCGTCCGCGCCGAGTCGGGCCAAGGCGGCCCGCGCTTCGGCGACCACCTGCTCGACCAGAACGCGCATGGGAAGGCACCACACCACGCGGCGCGGCCAGAGGGCGTTGCGCTGCTCGACCCGATTCCATAGCCATGCCCCAAGGACGCCAAACGTCTTGCCGAATCCGGTGGGCACGCGCACCAATCGGTTCACGCACTGCCGTTCCTCAGCCAGCTCGTGCTGCCAGGGGTGCGGATCGACTCCGGTCGGCAGGCCGGCAAGTGCTGCGAAGTACTCGGTGTAGCTGCGGGTCAACGGGGGCTCCGTCAGGCAGGTGTCTGTGGTTGCGATTGTTCGGTTGGCGAGGGTCAGAGCGTGAGCCTGAGACGTGCAAGCGGCTGGTCATTCATCCAGCCCGTCTTCCAGCGCCAACCCCGCTCGCAGGCGCTGAACGACCTCCTTGCGCAGGTCGCCCGGCGCAATCACGTCCACCTCCGGCACATGCCGCAGGATGTCCATGACCAACTCGCGCGGGTCGGCAAACGGCAGGCTCAGCACCCAGCGCCCCTCGGCGTCCCAACGGCCGTGCTGGTCAGCGTGCCAGCGCTCGGCGGCCACCCAGCGGGCACGATCGGCGGAGAAGCGCAGCGTCGCCCACTGCAACTCGCGCCCGGCGAAGATGCCGTAGCCGGCGCCGAGCACGGCATCGAGCTCGGTGTCGGCCACTTCGAGCGCCCGCTCGTCGAGCACGCGCACGCGCTCGATCGCATCGACGCTGAAGCTGCGCAGCGCCCGGCGCCAGTGGCACCATGCGTCGAGGTACCAGTTGTCGCGGTAGTGCACCAGGCGCTGCGGCGAGACCTCGCGCTCGGTCACGTCGGCGCGCGTGCGGCCGCGGTAGTCGATGACCAGGCGCTGCCGCCGCAGCAGCGCGCTGCCCACGGCCTGGAAGTGCGGCAGGTGCACACGCCGCGCGCCGACGGTCTGCACGCGGATGCGGCGTGCCACGTCGGCCTTGGGCGGCATGCCGCTGCCGAGGATCTTCCCCAGGCGCTCCATCAGCGGGTCGATTTGCGCGCCGAGCAGGCCGCCGGTGTCCAGCTGCCCGAGCAGGTGCTGCATCGTCAGCAGCGCGTGCACTTCCTCGGCGCTGAGCCACATGCCCGGCAGCTCGTACTGCGGCCCCACGAGGGGCTGGCCGTGGTCGATGCGCCAACCCCGGCGCTCGGCGTCCCAGGCCACCGGCGCGTTGAGCCGGTCGCGCACGAGCGCGATATCGCGCTTGAGCGTGGAGCGCGAGACCTCGAGCTCGCGCATCAGGAACGCGGGCGTCAGGCAGCGGCCGGCGTCCAGCCAGTGCTTGAGCTTGAACAAGCGGTCGGTCTGTGCCAACGCCTCGCCCTCCCCGGCGCGGCGCGAGCGGGTTCGCTTCACCGCGCGAGGGGCGACTCTATCCGGGCTGCGGCCGGGCGCGGTGCCGAGCTGACACAGGGATGCCCCGGACCGGCGTGACGTGCTCACGCTGGCGCCGAACGGTGCGGGTCGCCAGGGCGGCATGCGCCATTGCCTCAGTCGCTGCCATCGTTGCCCCCCGCCGCCACCGCCACCGCCACCGCCACTGCACCGCCACCGGCATCCTCCCGATCCCCGCCTCCCATCGATGCAGCCCGGTGTCCTGCACCCTTCATCGCAGCCTGAACAGCGCCTTCAGCTCCGCGGGCGGCAGCTGCCCGATCCATGTCTCGCCGCTGCCCACCGTCATCTCGGCCAGTTCGCGCTTGGTGCGCATCATCTCGTTGATGCGTTCTTCGAAGGTGCCGCGGGTGATGAAGCGGTGCACCTGCACGTTGCGCTGCTGGCCGATGCGGTAGGCGCGGTCGGTGGCCTGTGCTTCGACCGCCGGATTCCACCACAGGTCGAAGTGCACGACGTGGCTGGCGGCCGTGAGGTTGAGCCCAGTGCCGCCGGCCTTCAGCGAGAGCAGGAAGAGGCGTTCGCTGCGCTCGGTCTGGAAGCGCTCGACCATCCGGTCGCGCCTGGCGCGTGTGACGCCGCCGTGCAGGAAGAGGGGCTCGTGGCCGTGGCGCTGGCGCAGCATGCGCTGCAGCAGCTCGCCCATCTCGCGGAACTGCGTGAAGACGAGCACCTTGTGCTGCGCGGCGTGGATCTCTTCGAGCAGGTCGAGCAGCCGCTGCGCCTTGCCCGACTCATCGGGGTCGGCCGCGCCTTGCTTCAGGTAGTGCGCCGGGTGGTTGCACACCTGCTTGAGCGCCAGGATCATCTGCAGCACCAGGCCCTGGCGCTTGAAGGTCTGCGACTCGCCGGCGATGCTCGCCAGGCCTTCTTTCACCACCGACTCGTACAGCGCCGCCTGCTGGCGGCTCAAGCTGCAGAACTGGTCCTGTTCGAGCTTGGCCGGCAGGTCGCCGATGATCGACTTGTCGCTCTTCAGGCGGCGCAGCATGAACGGCGCCATCACCTTGCGCAGGCGCGCGGCGGCGGCAGCGTCGCGGTGGGTCTGGATCGGCGCGGCGTACTCGCGCGCGAAATGTGTCGGCCCGCCCAGGTAGCCACGCTGCGCGAAGTCCATGATCGACCAGTACTCCGAGAGGCGGTTCTCCACCGGCGTGCCGCTCATGGCCACGTGGCTGGTGGCCGCAATGCTCTTGACGGCACGCGCCTGCGCCGCCGCCGGGTTCTTGATGTTCTGCGCCTCGTCGATGACGACGATGCGCCAGCTCAGGCGCCCGAGCAGCGCTGCCTCGCTGCGCACCACGCCGTAGGTGGTGAGCAGCACGTCGGGCCGCGCCTTCGAGAGCTCGCGCCGCGCGCCATGGAAGACCTCCACGCGCAGCGCGGGCGCGAAGCGCTCGGCTTCCTTCTGCCAGTTGGTCAGCAGGCTGGTGGGCACGATGACGAGCGCACGCGCTTCGTCCAGGGCACCGTCCTCCTTCAGCCGCTGCACGAGCGCGAGTACCTGCAGCGTCTTGCCCAGGCCCATGTCGTCGGCGAGCACGCTGCCCAGGCCGAGGCGGGCGTTGCGCCACAGCCAGGCGTAACCGCGCTGCTGGTACGGGCGCATCGTCGCGCGCAGGCCCTTGGGCAGCGGCACGGGGGCGGTGCTCGTCATCTGCTGGATGAGCTTCTCGGCCGCCTTGTTCAGGCCGACCGGCGCCCCGTCGACCTCGCCGGCCAACGCAGCGCGCAGCAGCTCGGCGCCCGAGACGGCCTGCGGCCGCGCCAGGCGCGAGCGCAAGGCCGCGATCTCCTGGGGGTCCAGATAGATGTACTGGCCGCGGAAGCGCACCAGCCCCTCGGCCTTGCCGAGCAGGCGCTCGAACTCCGCCGGGCTCACGAGCTCGTCGCCGAGCGCCACCTTCCAGTCGAAGGCGAGCAGGTCGTCGGCTTTCAGGAAGGCCGCGCCGGCGCCTGTGGTGGCCGACGCCTTGATCTGCATCGAAAGGCGCGGGCGCAGCAGCCGCTCGAGCGCGCGCGGCAGCAGCGCCCGGATGCCCAGCAGGCGCAGCGCGGGCAGCGTGTCGAACAGCAGCGCGGGCAGCTCCTGTGCCGCAAGGACCATCGGCTTGCGGGCGCCCGAGCGCACGTAGCCGTGCAGCGGCGGGTGGAACTCCGCCAGCATGGCCACTGTCTGCAGCACCGCCATGCGCCGCGCCGCCCAGGCAGGCGCCGAGAGCACCTTGGCCAACTGCGTGGGCTGGTGCGGCGACGCTTCGGCATCGCCCTCGGCCACGGCGATCGAGAGCGCGAAGGCCGAGCCGGCTTCGTCGTCCTCGAGTTGCAGCACGGGCGTGTGCGCCTGCCGCGCCAGGTGCAGGCGGGCCAGCCAGGCCTGGATGCTGCCGCCGATGGCCGCTTCGCCGGGGCCGCTGAAGGCGACGCCGCGGCCGGCGAAGAAGAGCGCCAGCAGCTTGTTGCCGGGCGCTTTCTCCGCCCCGGCGGCCTCGGCTGAATGCACGAGGTGGTCCAGCAAGGCCGAAAGCAGCAGGCGCACCTGGAGCAGCGGCGCCAGCGGCTCGTCCTTGCGGCCGCGCCGCCGGCTCACGAGCTGCGGCGGCCAGGCCGCGGCGGCCTGCCTGAGCAGGCCGTGCACGGTGGCGTCGAGCTCGGCGGCGCACCAGCGCACGCCGAGCGTCTGCGCTTGCACCACGAAGACCTGCGGCACGACGGCACCTTGCGCGAGCAGGTGCAGCGCCATCAGGCGCAGGGTGTGCAGGGCCGCGAGTTCGAGCGGCAGGTCGGGCAGGCGCGCAGGTGCAACCTGGCCCACTGCCCGCAGCAGTTCCGGCAGGCTCGCGAGCGTGCGGCCCGCCTGCTGCACGCCCAGCACCGCCAGCGCCCCGTGCTCGTCGCAGACGAGTTGCAGGCGGCCTTCGGGCAGGGGCGCGGCGGCGTCGTCGTCTGCCGGCGCGACGCCGCCTTCCATGACCTGCCGCGCGTGGCGCGCCACGCGCGCCATGACGCCGCGTGCCACCTCGCGGAAGTCGCCGCCGCCGAAGAACACCGGGTTGGCGGGCAGCACTTGCCACAACGGGCCGCGCAGGTCGGGGATGGCCGTGAAGTCGAGCCGTTCCAGCGCCGGCGGGTCGTGCGCCGGCGCAGCGCCTGCCTGCTGCGCGGCGGCGGCCGGCGCCTCTTCTTCGAACAACGCCTGCGCCAGGCTCGGCGGGCGCGCTGCGGAGTCGGCCTCGATGTGCAGGCCATGCTCGCGCAACAGCCGCGGCAGGTCGAGCCCACGCAGGCTGAAGACGAGGAACGGATCGCCGTCGATCTGCTGGCTGAGCAGGTAGATGACCGCCGCCAGGTGCTTGCACGGCACGGCCCAGTCCGGGCACGAGCAGTGCATCTGCAGGTCGCTCCAGCGCGCCGGGAAGACCGGCACGCCCAGTGCGCGGGCCTGCTGCAGGACGGCCGGGTCGAGCTCGCGATTGAGCAGCCGCGCGATGAGGCCTGCGTCGGCCGCCAGGCGCTGCACGAGCCGCGTGCCGTCGCCGGCGGATGCCGCGGGGACGTGGATGTCCACGTCGTACGGGCGCGGCCGCGAGCCCTGCACGCGAGCCCGGACGTGGCCGCCCGCCACCTCGAGGTCGAGCACGGCGCCGCGGTTCGCGTAGCTGCGCCCGCGCGGCAGGCGGTTCTCGTGGTCGATCTGCGTCAGCGCCTGCAGCCACTGCGCGCCCCACCAGGTGCGGCCATAGGCGGTGCGGCTCACAAGGCAGCGTTCGCGCTGACGCGCTTTGGTGTGAGCGCTCTGGAGCGACCGTGCGCGCTCACGGGCGGCGGATGGTCGTGGCGCGGGTCGGTCGCGGCCCGCGCGCACCGGCGCGGCGGAGCGGGGTGGCGTTCATGCCTGGTCGTTGCGCGAACGCACGTCTGCGGGCGCCACCGTGCGCGGCAATCGCACCACGGGCAGGCCGGTTGGCGCGTCTTGCGCGGGCTTGCACTTCGCCTCCCGCGAAGACGCTGCCGCGGGCTCCTCGGCCGCAGGCCTGTGCCGCCGCCGGCGAGCGACCCTCACGCCACCGTTACCGGGATCTTGCCGATCCGCGCCTGCCACTCGCGCGGCCCGGTGTTGTGCACGCTGGTGCCGTCGGCGCTGACGGCCACGGTCACCGGCATGTCCTTCACGTCGAACTCGTAGATGGCTTCCATGCCGAGGTCGGCAAAGCCCACGACCTTGGCGCCCTTGATCGCCTTGGCCACCAGGTACGCAGCGCCGCCCACGGCCATCAGGTAGGCGCTCTGGTGCTTCTTGATCGCCTCGATGGCGGCGGGGCCGCGCTCGGCCTTGCCGATCATCGCGATGAGGCCGGTTTGCGCCAGCATCATCTCGGTGAACTTGTCCATGCGCGTGGCCGTGGTGGGGCCGGCGGGGCCGACAACTTCGTCGCGCACGGGGTCCACCGGGCCGACGTAGTAGATGACGCGGTTGGTGAAGTCCACCGGCAGCGGCTCGCCCTTGGCCAGCATGTCCTGGATGCGCTTGTGCGCCGCATCGCGCCCCGTGAGCATCCTGCCGTTGAGCAAGAGCGTGTCGCCGGGCTTCCAGCTGGCCACCTCGGCGCGCGTGAGTGCATTCAGGTCGACGCGCTTGCTCTTCTTCGCGTCGGGCGCCCAGTTGACCTTGGGCCACAGGTCCAGGCTCGGCGGCTCCATGTAGGCGGGGCCGGAGCCATCGAGCACCACGTGCGCGTGGCGCGTGGCGGCGCAGTTGGGGATCATCGCCACCGGCTTGCCGGCCGCATGCGTGGGCCAGGTGGCGATCTTCACGTCGAGCACGGTGGTCAGCCCGCCCAGGCCCTGCGCGCCGATGCCCAGCGCGTTGACCTTCTCGTACAGCTCGACGCGCAGCTCTTCGAGCTTGTTGGCGGGGCCGCGGGCGAGCAGGTCGAACATGTCGATCGGCTCCATCAGCACTTCCTTGGCCAGCAGCATCGCCTTCTCGGCGGTGCCGCCCACGCCGATGCCCAGCATGCCCGGCGGGCACCAGCCAGCGCCCATCGTCGGCACGGTCTTCATCACCCAGTCGACCAGGCTGTCGCTGGGATTCATCATGATGAACTTGCTCTTGTTCTCGCTGCCGCCGCCCTTGGCCGCCACGGTGACCAAGAGCTTGTTGCCGGGCACGAGCTTGGTGTGGATGACTGCCGGCGTGTTGTCTTTCGTATTCTTGCGCTCGAACAGCGGGTCGGCCAGCACGCTGGCGCGCAGCACGTTGTCCTTGTCGAGGTAGCCGCGGCGCACGCCTTCGTTCACGGCGTTTTCGACGCTGCCGCCGAAGCGCTCGAAGCCGGCCCAGCGCACGTCCATGCCGACCTCGAGGAAGACGTTGACGATGCCGGTGTCCTGGCACAGCGGCCGCTTGCCCTCGGCGCACATGCGGCTGTTGGTGAGGATCTGCGCGATGGCGTCCCTTGCCGCGGGGCTTTGCTCCGTCTCGTAGGCTCGGGCGAGGTGGGCGATGTAGTCTGCCGGGTGGTAGTAGCTGATGTACTGCAGCGCCGCGGCGACGCTCTCTACCAGGTCGGCCTGGGTGATGGTGGTGGTGCTCATGGCGCGGGTGCGATGGCGGTTGATGGGCGCGGTCAGCGCCCGGGGCGGCGACAGCACAGCGCCGCGGGGGAGGCGGCCGGGGGGTGCAACGAGCACGGCACCCGGCCGCTGCAGTTTAACGAAGGGGTCTTTCAACGATGCTGACGCAGGCGTTCAGGCGCTTCATCGCCAGCGAATCCTCGGCGGGTGTGGTGCTGGCGTTGGCTGCGGTGCTGGCTATCGCGCTGGCCAACTCGCCCTGGGGCGAGGCCTACGCACGCTGGTTGCAGACGCCGGGCGTGGTGCAGATGGGCGGCGGTGCGGGTGGCGAGAGGCCCTGGCTCGTGCTCGCCAAGCCGCTGGTCGTGTGGATCAACGACTTGTGGATGGCGGTCTTCTTCTTCCTCGTCGGCCTGGAGATCAAGCGCGAGCTGACCGAGGGGCAGCTGGCCGATCGCCGCCAGGCTGTCCTGCCGGCGGCCGCGGCACTGGGCGGCATGGCCGTGCCGGCGCTCATCTACGCCGCGCTCAAC
>JAEUPC010000036.1 GCA_016789865.1 Rubrivivax sp. | reverse complement strand
ACACGCACCTTGTCGTACTGCGCGATCAGCTGCTGCAGACGTTCGCGCACCTGCGCATCGCGCGTGCCGGGCAGCCGCAGGTCGGTGCTGCCGTTCATCACGCCCTGCGCGATCTCCTTGAAGCTGTTGAGGTCCTTGCCGAGCAGGAACACCGCCTCGGAGCTGACGCCCTCGGTGGTGAGGAACTCGTTGGCGCTCTTGCCGATGCGCTGCGTGAGCATCACCAGCTGACCCACGGCCGACAGCTCGCCGGCCGAGGCGCCCTGCTGCAGCTTCAGCGACGACACCGTCTCGGCCGTCTCCAGCAGATCGGCGCTTTGCCGGCTGATGGCGCGCAGCGCCTGGCCGACCTGGGTCAGCGTCTTTTGCTGCGTCAGCACGATCGCGGCGTTCTTCTCGGCGCGGTCCACCAGCGGCATCAGCGGCTCGAGCAGGCCCTGCAGCGAGCCGCCGAGCACCGGCACGTCACCCTCGCCGGACTTCAGCGAGCGCAGGTTGCGCGTCAGCACCTCGACGCTCTCGCGCACCTCAGGGAACGCCGTGGCGTTGCCGACCAGCGCCTGAGACACCGACTTGGCCAGCCGCTGCGACTGCATCTGCGCCTGGCCGGCGGCGCCGACCTGCGAAGACACCCGCGCACCCGACACCAGCGCCACCAGCACCGCGCCCACCAGCAGCACCAGGCCGATGATCGACAGCACGATCAGCGCGCGCTGCTGCTGCTCCAGCGGCCACGCGCCGATCATCGGCAGGCTGGGCAGGCGAAGCCGCTTGGCCGCCTCGGTGCGATCGCCGGGCAGGCGCGTCTCGTGGAACTCGCCGGTCAGCTCCGAAGGCGAGGCCTCGGCAATGATCGATGCACGCCCGGCGGCTGCAGTTGTGCGGCCACTGGCGACCGCCGGCGCCATGCCACGCCCTCCCTGGGCGGCGGCCACCGCCCCCGGGCTCAGCCGCACGGTCGCTTCCATCGCGTTGGTCGGCGGCGCCAGGTCGTCGTAGTCGGGCAGTTGCGACGGCGCGGTCTGCGGGTAGCCCTTGCCGCGCACGTTGCCCTTGATACGGTCCAGCAGATTCATGTCGCCCTCGTCACTACGTCAGCCGCCGGCGCCTTGCGCCATCTGCAGGCCCGGCGCCGCGCCCGCCCCAACCGGGGTCAGGCTGCGATGCCCAGAAATTGCTCATGCCGCGCCAGCGCCGAAAGGTCCAGCTCCTGCCAGTGGCGGCCTTCGGCGTCGCGCCACACCGGGCCGGCAAAGGCCGGCCGCAGCCCTTCATCGTCGGCCTGCGGCTGACGTTCGAGCTGGCCGGGCAGCCTGAGGCCTGCCAGCCCTTCGACCAGCAGCGCGCACTGCGCGCCGAGCGTCGGATTCAACGCCACCAGCCGCGCCTGATCTCGCACCGCATCGGGCAGGCCCGGCGCACGCAGGCCGAGAAAGGCCGCCAGGTCCACCACGCCGTGCAGGCCGCCGCGCAGGTTGGCCACGCCGGCGAACCAGCCCTGCGTGTGCGGCACCGGCTTCAATGCCGCCAGCGGGAAGATCTCACCCGAGTGCGCCAGCCCCAGCAGGAAGCCCTGGCCGCCGGCCTCCACGGCCAGCCAGCGGGCCGTGCGCGCCTCGTCCTGGGCGGACTGCAGGCGCGACGCCAGCCGGCTTTGCAGCTCGCGCAGGGCTTCGCGGTTGGCCATGTCTGCTTGCGCCTCGCCCGCCTAGTCGAAGGCCTTGATCTTGGCCATCAGCTCGTCGGCATTGACGGGCTTGACGATGTAGTCGCGGGCGCCCTGGCGCATGCCCCAGACCTTGTCGGTTTCCTGGTTCTTGCTCGTGCACATGATCACCGGCACGTCGGTAAAGCGCGGGTCGCGGGTGATGGCACGCGTGAGCTGGAAGCCGTTCTGGCCCGGCATCACCACGTCCATCAGGATGAGGTCGGGCTTCTCCTCGGCCAGCCGGCGCATGGCTTCGTCGCCGTTCTCCGCCGTGCGCACCTGGTAGCCGCGCTTGAGCAGGATCTCCGACAAGTGGTGCAGCTCGGTCTTGGAGTCGTCGACGAGCAGAATCTTCTGGATCGCCATGGCTTGTGTGTCCTGTCCTTCGCGTCGGGGTGGCCCGCCACCGCGCGCCAGCGCAGCGGCTGGCCGCCCGTCAGCTTGCCGCACGGCGGAAGGTTTCCACCGCCCGCAGGAGCTGTTCTTTCGTGAAGGGTTTGGTGAGGTAGTCCTCGGAACCCACCATGCGGCCCCGCGCCTTGTCGAACAGGCCGTCCTTGGACGACA
>JAEUPC010000021.1 GCA_016789865.1 Rubrivivax sp. | reverse complement strand
GGTCGTCGAGCTTGGCCGCCAGCGCCTTGTGGCCCATTTCCTCGACGACGATCATCGCCGTCTCCTGGTCGAGCTGCTGGTTGATGGTCACCATCTGGCCCAGCTTCATGAGCTGCTTGATCACCTCGCTGGCCTTGACGCACATCTTGTGCGCGAGGTCGGCCACCGAGATGGTCTCGGGGATGTGCACCTCCTGCACCACCACTTCGGCGGGCGAGGCGAAGCTGCCGTTGCCCCCCGACTCGCCGCGGTCGCCGCCGCGCCGCGCCGCGCCGCGCGGGGCGCGCCAGCCGGCACGGCCGGCGCCGGTGTCGCCGCGGGTCTTGAGCGCCGCGCGCTTCTTGGCCGCGTCGTCGGCCCAGCTGGAGCTGAGCTTCTCGCTCTTGACCTGCTTCTTGTCGCCGGGCTTGGCGGTGGTGGACGACGGCGTGGCGCCGGGCGCCCCCTTGGGCTTGTGGATGGTGCCCTTGATGGCTTCCTTGGTCGCTTCGGGCTTGGCCTCTTCGGGCTTCTTGGCCACCAGCGTCTTCTTGGGTGCGGCCATCATCGCGCGGATGGCGGCGGCCTCGGCTTCGGCGGCCTTGCGCCGGCGCTCGAGGTCGGCCTGCTTGGCCTGTTCCTCGGCAGCCTTGTCGGCGGCCTTGACCACCCGCAGAACGGGCTTGGGCGCCTCGGTCGGCGCGGGCGCGGCGGCAGCGGCCAGCGCCGCCGCCTTGGCGGCTTCGGCCTTCTCGGCTTCGACCCTGGCAGCTTCGGCCTTCGCAGCCTCGGCGGCAGCAGCCGCGGCGGCCTTGGTGCCCCGCGCAGGCTTGGTGGCGGCGGCGTTGACCGCGGCAGCCTCGGCCGCGGCCTTCTGCTGGGCAGCCAGGCGTGCCGCTTCGGCATCGGCAGAGGCCTTGGCCGCAGCCTCGGCAGCGGCGCGCTCTGCCGCTTCGCGCGCGGTGCGCTCGGCCTCCTCGCGCTGGCGGCGCTGCTCGGCCAGTTCCTCTTCCTGCCGGCGGATGGCCTCGGCCTGCGCGCGCGCTTCTTCCTCACGGCGTTGCAGATCGAGTTCCTCGGCACTGGGGCCGGAGGGCTCCTCGGCGGCCGGCGCACCGTCGCGCTTGACGAAGACGCGCTTCTTGCGCACCTCCACCTGGATGGTGCGGGCGCGGCCGGTGGCGTCTGCCTGCTTGATCTCGGTGGTGCTCTTGCGCGTGAGCGTGATCTTCTTGCGCTCGGGGCCGGCAGCGGTGCCATGCGAGGTGCGCAGGAACTCGAGCAGGCGCTCCTTGTCGGCCTCGGTCAGCGCGTCGTCGGGCGACTTCTTGCCCACGCCGGCGGACTGCAGCTGTTCGAGCAGCGCAGTGGGCTGCCGGTTGAGCTGCGCGGCGAGCTGGGCGACAGTGGTCACAGCCATGGGTCAGGGTTTCCTGGGGTGGGGCTTCTCGTGGGCGCGTCGGGCGGTCGGCGGTCGGGGTGGCGGCTTCGGGCGAGGTTCAGGCGGTGAACCAGTGCTCGCGCGCCTTCATGATCAGCGCCTTGGCGCGCTCTTCTTCCACGCCGGTCATCTCGGTCAATTCGTCCACGGCCAGGTCGGCCAGGTCATCGCGCGTGTGGATGCCGCCGGAGGCCAGCTTGGCGATCAGGTCGGAGCTCAGGGCCTGCCCTTCGACCTCGAGGTCGCGCAGATCCTGCGACACCTCCTCGACCTTCTCTTCCTTCTCGATCTCCATCGTCAGGAGCGCGTCCTTGGCGCGCGTGCGCAACTCCTGGACGGTGTCCTCGTCGAACGACTCGATCTCCAGCATCTCGGCCAGCGGCACGTAGGCCACCTCCTCGAGGCTGGTGAAGCCCTCGGCGATGAGGATGTCGGCCACCTCCTCGTCCACATCGAGCTTCTCGACGAACAGCTTGCGCACCGTCTCGCTCTCGGTGGCCTGCTTGGCCTGCGACTCCTCGGCCGTCATGATGTTGATGCGCCAGCCGGTGAGTTCGCTGGCCAGCCGCACGTTCTGGCCGCCACGACCGATGGCGATGGCCAGGTTCTCCTCGTCGACCACCACGTCCATCGCATGGCGCTCCTCGTCGACGACGATGCTGGCCACGTTGGCCGGCGCCAGCGCACCGATGACGAACTGCGCCGGATCGTCGGACCACAGCACGATGTCCACGCGCTCGCCGGCCACTTCGTTGGTAACGGCATTCACGCGCGAGCCGCGCACGCCCACGCAGGTACCGATGGGGTCGACCCGGCGGTCGTGCGAGACGACGGCGATCTTCGCGCGGCTGCCCGGGTCGCGTGCGCAGCTCTTGATCTCCAGCAGGCCCTGCTCGATCTCGGGCACTTCCTGCGCGAAGAGCTCCACCATGAAGGGCGGCGCACTGCGCGACAGCATGATCTGTGCACCGCGCTGCGTGGTATCGACGCCCATGATCACCGCGCGCACGCGGTCGCCGGTGCGCAGGTTCTCCTTGGGGATCATTTCGTTGCGCTTCAGGCGCCCTTCGACGCGGCCGCTCTCGACGATGATGTCGCCCTTGTCCAGGCGCTTGACGGTGCCGACGAAGATCTTCTCGCCGCGCGACAGGAAGTCGGTCAGCAGCTGCTCGCGCTCGGCGTCGCGGATCTTCTGCAGGATGACCTGCTTGGCAGCCATGGCGCCGATGCGGCCGATCGGCACCGACTCGATGGCTTCCTCGATGTAGTCGCCTTCCTCGATGTCGGCGATGCGGTCCTGCGCATCGGAGAGCATCTCTTCGGAGTCGGGGTTCTGCAGGCCGGCGGCGTCGGGCACCACAAGCCAGCGGCGGAACGACTCGTAGTCGCCGGTCTCGCGGTCCACGGCGACGCGGATGTCGACCTCGCCGCCGTGCAGCTTCTTGGTGGCCGAAGCGAGCGCGGCTTCCACCGCGCCGAAGACGACATCACGGTCCACCGTCTTCTCGCGCGAGATGGCGTCCACCAGCATCAGCATTTCGCGGTTCATCAAGCACTGCCTCCGTCAGCCGTTTTGTCCGCGGCGGGACCTTCCCGCGCCGCGGGGCCGCTCACGGCCGGCGCACCACCCGATGCGCCGGCAGCCTTGCGGCCCTTGAAGTCCACCACCGGCACGAGCCGTGCCTCGCGCACTTCGTCCAGTGCGAACGAGAGCACGTGCTCGGCCTTGCCTTCTTCGAACACCATCTGCCAGCCCTCGCCGGCCCGACCCAGGACACCCTGGAAGTGCTTGCGGCCCTGGTACGGCAGCCTCAACGTGAGCTGCACGCGCTGGCCGGCAAAGCGTTCGTAGTCCGCCACCGTCCTGAGCGGCCGGTCGAGGCCGGGAGACGACACTTCCAGGCGCGCGTAGTCGACGCCGTCGACCTCGAGCGCGTACTGAAGCTGGCGGGTCACCGCCTCGCAGTCGCCGACCGTCACCGCATCGCCGGGTTCGGCATAGGCCTGCCCGGCAAGGCGATCGATGGTCACCCGCAGCAGCCCCCGTGGCGCGCGCTCCACATCGACCAGTTCGTAGCGCAGCCCCTCGACGGTGCCGCGCACCGCAACGCGCCAATCGGTCGGCGCCTCGAAGGGGCCGGGTGCCGGCCGTGGGGGCGCTACGGGCGCCGGCCCGGCACGCCGCTTCCCGCTGCGCGCCTGTGGGCCGGTAGGCGCCGTGCGCTGCACCGCCCTGGCACCGGCTGCGGTCGAGCGTGAGCCGCCGGCCAACGGCCGGCCCTGCGCCGTTGCAGTCCTCGCTGCAGCCTTTCCGCCGGCCTTCACACCCATCAAGTTCGTCGCCCGTCCTGCCCGTTGCTCCGGGCACCACTGCGTTCGGTGGCCCCGGGTTTGCCCCGGGTCGGCGCCGCTGCGCGGCGGGTGTCGCGGCCGCGGAGCACTCGGTGACGAGTGCCCGGCGGACGCAAGCCGGTCGAGCAAAAAAAATGGGCCGGAGGATTCCGCCCACTTTCTGAGTGCCGCAGCACAACCCGGAAAAGAGCGCATTATAGGCTGGGAATACAGGTGCGGCAAGGCGGCGCTGGCCCACGCATCGGTGCATGCCAGAATCGCCGGCTTTCCAGGCATCGCACCAACGCAACACACCGCACAGAGAGGGGAACCAGGTCATGGGCTTTCTCGCCGGCAAGCGCCTGCTGATCACCGGGGTGCTCTCCAACCGTTCCATCGCCTACGGCGTCGCCCGCGCCTGCCGCCGCGAAGGGGCAGAGCTGGCCTTCAGCTATGTCGGCGAGCGCTTCAAGGACCGCATCACCGAGTTCGCGCGCGAGTTCGACTCGTCATTGGTGTTCGACTGCGACGTGGGTGACGACGCGCAGATCGCCCGCCTCTTTGGCGACCTCGCCAAGACCTGGCCGCAGTTCGACGGCTTCGTGCATTCGATCGGCTTCGCGCCGCGCGAGGCCATCGCGGGCGACTTCCTCGAGGGGCTGTCGCGCGAGAACTTCCGCATCGCCCATGACATCTCGGCCTACAGCTTCCCGGCCATGGCCAAGGCCGCCGCGCCCATGCTGCGCCCCGGCGCGGCGCTGCTCACCCTCACCTACCTGGGCGCCATCCGCGCGGTGCCCAACTACAACACCATGGGCCTGGCCAAGGCGTCGCTCGAAGCGAGCGTGCGGTACCTCGCAGCGGCGCTGGGCAAGAAGGGCGTGCGCGTCAACGGCCTGTCGGCCGGGCCCATCAAGACCCTGGCCGCGTCGGGCATCAAGGACTTCGGCAAGCTGCTGGGCGTCGTCGCGCAGTCCTCGCCGCTGGGCCGCAACGTCACCATTGACGACGTCGGCAACGTGGCCGCCTTCCTGCTGTCGGACCTGGCCGCCGGCGTCACCGCCGAGATCACCTACGTCGACGGCGGTTACAGCCAGGCGATGACCGGCGCAGACATCGGCACGGGGGGCTGACGCGCGCCGATGATCCGCTGCGGCTGAGCCCGGCCCCAGCGGCAACCCACCGCGCCGCCACCGCCAACCGTAAGCCCCGGCAGGGGCCGCAAGCGGCTCACTGGACCACCCTGCGCGCTGCGCGCTTCGGGATGAGCGCTTGGGGGCGGCCCGGCGCGCTCACAAGGCTTCGCATTCAACGCGCCAACCGCGTTGCTTCGCCTCGCCGTGCGTCAGCACTGTCTTCGGCTTCGCGCCTTGTCATCGCATTGAATGCGAAGCCGTATCAGTCTTCCCTGACGCAGTCGACGTAGTACCGGCGCGGCCCACTCGCACCGCCCTGCTCCTCGTCCTCGACGAGCCCATGCACGTCGGTGTCGAAGCCCGGAAACGCGGCGTTGAACTCGCGCGTGAAACGCAGGTAGTCGACGATCCTGCGGTTGAAGCGCTCGCCGGGAATCAACAGGGGGATGCCCGGCGGATACGGCGTCAGCAGCGACGTCGTGACGCGGCCCTCCAGCCCGTCGATGCCCACGCGCTCGGTCTCGCGGTGCGCGATGCGCGCATAGGCGTCGCTCGGCTTCATCGCCGGCTGCAGGTCCGACAGGTACATGTCGGTGACCAGCCGCGCCACGTCACCCTTCGAGTACGCCTCGTGGATGGCCTGGCACAGGTCGCGCAGGCCCATCCGCTCGTACCTCGGCTGCACGGCGCAGAACTCGGGCAGGATGCGCCACATCGGCGCGTTCTTGTCGTAGTCGTCCTTGAACTGCTGCAGCGCGGTGAGCAGCGTGTTCCAGCGGCCCTTGGTGATGCCGATGGTGAACATGATGAAGAACGAGTAGAGCCCGGTCTTCTCCACCACCACGCCGTGCTCGGCGAGGAACTTGGTGACGACGTTGGCCGGGATGCCGCTCTTGGCGAACTTGCCCGACAGATCGAGCCCCGGTGTGACGATCGTGCACTTGATCGGGTCGAGCATGTTGAAGCCGTCGGCCAGCGCGCCGAAACCATGCCACTTGTCGCCGGCCTTGAGCATCCAGTCGGCCTGGCGGCCGATGCCTTCGGCCGGCAGCGCCGGCGGCCCCCAGACCTGGAACCACCAGTCCTTGCCGAACTCCTTGTCCACCTTGCGCATCGCGCGGCGGAAGTCCATCGACTCGGCGATGCTCTCCTGCACCAGCGCCTTGCCGCCGGGCGCCTCCATCATCGCCGCGGCCACGTCGCAGCTGGCGATGATCGCGTACTGCGGAGACGTGCTGGTGTGCATCAGGTAGGCCTCGTTGAACAGGTGCCGGTCGAGCTTGCGGTTCACCGGGTCCTGCACCAGCACCTGGCTGGCCTGCGAAAGGCCCGCCAGCAGCTTGTGCGTGCTCTGCGTGGCCCACACCATCTGGTCCTTCGGCCGCGGGCGTTTCTTGCCCATGGCATGGAACTGGCCGTAGAACTCGTGGAACGCGGCGTGCGGCAGCCACGCCTCGTCGAAATGAAGGTTGTCGATGTAGCCGTCGGTGGCGCCCTTGATCGTCTCGGTGTTGTAGAGCACGCCGTCGTAGGTGCTCTGCGTCAGCGTCAGGATGCGCGGCTTGACCTTCTTCGGGTCGACGCCGGCCAGCAGCGGGTTGGCAGCGATCTTGCGCTGGATGCTCTCGACCGAGAACTCGGCCTGCGGGATGGGCCCGATGATGCCGTGGTGGTTGCGCGTGGGCGTCAGGAACACCGGCACCGCGCCGGTCATGATGATGCTGTGCAGGATGCTCTTGTGGCAGTTGCGGTCCACCACCACCACGTCACCCGGCGCCACGGCGTGGTGCCACACCATCTTGTTCGAGGTCGACGTGCCGTTGGTGACGAAGAAGCAGTGGTCGGCGTTGAAGATGCGCGCCGCATTGCGCTCGCTCTGGGCCACGGGGCCGGTGTGGTCGAGCAGCTGGCCGAGCTCCTCGACGCTGTTGCACACGTCGGCGCGCAGCATGTTCTCGCCGAAGAACTGGTGGAACATCTGGCCCACCGGGCTTTTCAGGAACGCCACGCCGCCCGAATGCCCGGGGCAATGCCACGAGTAGCTGCCGTCCTGCGCATAGTCCATCAACGCCTTGAAGAACGGCGGTGCCAGGCCATCCAGGTAGCTCTTGGCCTCGCGGATGATGTGCCGGGCCACGAACTCGGGCGTGTCCTCGAACATGTGGATGAAGCCGTGCAGCTCGCGCAGCACGTCGTTGGGCAGGTGCTGGCTGGTGCGCGTTTCGCCGTACACGTAGATCGGGATGTCCGCGTTCTTCCAGCGGATCTCCTCGATGAACTTGCGCAGGTTCAACACCGCCGGGTCGAGCTCGGGGCCGCCGGTGACCTCGTTGTCGTCGATGGAGAGAATGAAGGCGCTGGCGCGGCTTTGCTGCTGCGCGAACTGCGAGAGGTCGCCGTAGCTCGTGGCGCCCACGACCTCGAAGCCCTCTTTCTCGATCGCCGCGGCCAGCGCCCGGATGCCGAAGCCTGAGGCGTTCTCGGAGCGGAAGTCCTCGTCGATGATGACGATGGGGAAGCGAAAGCGCAGCATGTCGGCGGGTGCTGGCGGGCTCACTGCCGGCCGGGCGTTTGAATTGAAGCGCGCAGTGTAGGGCTGCGATGCGACACCGGCGCCTGGAACAGGCCGGCCTCGCTACACTGCCCCCCACCCTCGACACAACTGCCTCGCCAAGACATGGAACTGAGCACTTCGACCTGGTGGTGGCTGATCGCCGGGGGTCTGGTGGCCGCCGAACTGGCCACCGGCACCTTCCACCTGCTGATGCTGGCGTTGGGCGCCGCGGGTGCGGCGTTGGCTGCGCATGCCGGGGTGTCCGGCACGGCGCAGATGGTGGTGGCCGCCGTGGTCGGCGGTGGCGCCACCACGGCATGGCACTTCAAGCGCGCCCGGGCGCCGCGCAGTGCGCCGCCCGAAACCAACCGCGACGTCAACATCGACATCGGCCGCAGCCTGCGTGTCGAAGCCTGGAACGCCGACGGCACGGCCCGCGCCAGCTATCGCGGCGCGATGTGGTCGGTGCGCCATGCCGGCCCGGGCGCGCCCGCTCCGGGCGAGCACGTCATCGTCTCGGTCAACGGCAACGAACTTGGCGTCGCCCCGCGCGCCTGAACTTCCTTCTCAGCGAAAGCCCCCAATGGAAATTGCGCTCATCCTGGTCGTCATCGCCGTCATCTTCATCATGCGCACGTTCAAGATCGTGCCGCAGCAGAACGCCTGGGTGGTGGAGCGCCTGGGCAAGTTCGACCGCACGCTGACGCCGGGGCTGAAGTTCCTGGTGCCCTTCGTCGACCGCGTGGCCTACAAGCACTCGCTCAAGGAGGTGCCGCTGGATGTGCCCAGCCAGGTCTGCATCACGCGCGACAACACGCAGCTGCAGGTCGACGGCATCCTGTACTTCCAGGTCACCGACCCGATGCGCGCCAGCTACGGCAGCAGCAACTACATCATCGCCATCACGCAACTTGCGCAGACCACGCTGCGCAGCGTGATCGGCAAGATGGAACTGGACAAGACCTTCGAGGAGCGCGACATGATCAACGCCAGCGTCGTCAGCGCGCTGGACGAGGCGGCGCTGAACTGGGGCGTGAAGGTGCTGCGCTACGAGATCAAGGACCTCACGCCGCCGGCCGAGATCCTGCGCTCCATGCAAGCGCAGATCACCGCCGAGCGCGAGAAGCGCGCGCTGATCGCCGCCAGCGAGGGCCGGCGCCAGGAGCAGATCAACATCGCCACCGGCGAGCGCGAGGCCTTCATTGCACGCTCCGAAGGCGAGAAGCAAGCCGAGATCAACACCGCGCAAGGCGAGGCCGCCGCCATCCTGGCCGTGGCCGAGGCCAGCGCCGAGGCCATCCGCAAGATCGCCTCGGCCATTCGCGAGCCCGGGGGCGAAGCGGCTGTGCAGCTGAAGGTGGCTGAGAAGGCCGTCGAGGCCTACGGCAACCTCGCACGCGTCAACAACACGATGATCGTGCCCGGCAACATGACCGAGGTGGCCACGATGATCGGCTCGGCCATGGCGCTCATCAAGGGTGCCCAGCCCGGCGGCGGGGCGGGTGGCGCCACCGGCGGGACCTCCGGCGCGCACCGATGAGCCAAGCACGCCGCGGCGGGGCCACGCGCGTGGCGCTGAACGTGCTTGGCACGCCGCTGGTGGCGTGCTCGTACGACCCGCTCACCGGCTGGACCCGCGACGGCTGCTGCCACACCGACGAGCAGGACCTCGGCAGCCACGTCATCTGCTGCAGGGTGACCGTGGAGTTCCTCAACCGGCAGCTGGAAGCCGGCAACGACCTCATCACGCCGCGCCCGCAACTGCGCTTTCCCGGCCTGAAGCCGGGGGATCGGTGGTGCGTGTGCGCGCTGCGCTGGCGCGAGGCCTACGAGGCCGGCCACGCGCCGCCGGTGGTGCTGGAGAGCACCCATGCGCGCGCGCTCGACTTCGTGCTGATGGAGTGGCTGCGCAAGAGCGCGGTGGCCCAGGCCAGCCTCTAGAATCGCGCTCGCATTCCCCCGCGGAGGGATGGATGAGCGGTTTAAGTCGCACGCCTGGAAAGCGTGTGGGGGTTAACAGCCCCCCGCGGGTTCGAATCCCGCTCCCTCCGCCAGGATACTCCCGCCCCAAGGTGCACGAGCGTGCAGCGAAGGTGCGGCGGTAGGTGTCCCAAGTCGTTGATTTGACGACGCAAATCGCGCAAAGCACACTCGCCAAAGTGCACTGATCGGAACTGATCGTGCACCCGCCTCGACCTCGATTTTCGGGGGAACAGCGGGGGAACAGCGGGGGAAGGCAATGGGACGGCGAGCGTCTGAGTCGCGGCTGCAACTGCTCACCGCGCGTGAAGTCTTGAAGGCCTCTGCGGGCGACTACAGCGACGGCGGTGGCCTTGCATTGCGGGTCAGCGAAAGCGGTGCGAGCTGGGTGCTGCGCTACACGGCGCCGAGCGGCCGCCGGCGCGAGATGGGCCTAGGCCAGGTGCATCGCGCGAGCCTGGCGCAGGCCGGCGACTCCCTAACCACGGCACGAGCACTGGCACACGATGCGCGCGAGCTACTGCGCCGCGGCAGTGATCCGCTTGAGCAGCGCGATGAGGCCCGCCGGGCCGCGCGCCAGGCCGATCAAGCGAAGAAGGCCGAGCAGGCGCGCGAACGCTGGACACTCATGCGCTGCGGACGCGACTACCACGAGCGAATCATCGAACCGAATCGCACGCGCAAGCACGCGGCGCAGTGGATCGCCTCGCTTGAGAACCACGTGCCCTCGGCCCTTTGGCGCGCGCCGATCGACACGGTCACTGCGCCTGCCCTCCTACAGGCCCTGCAAGGGGCCACAGCGCACCTGCGCCCGCGCAACCACCGCGACCTCGGCGAGACGTTGCGCCGTGTCCGGCAACGGTTGGATGCGGTGTTCGAGGATGCGGAGTTCTTCGGCAGGTGCAGCGGCAACCCCGCGGCCGCGATCAAGCGCAAGCTCATGCAGGCGCGGCCGATGAAGGCCGGCCGTTTCGCCGCACTCGACTACCGCGAGGCCCCTGCCCTACTTGCACGGCTGCGCGCCATGCCGGGCACGGCGGCGCGCTGCCTGGAGTTCGCGGTCATCACGGCCGCCCGCACCTCCGAGGCAATGCTCGCGGAGTGGAGCGAGTTCAACCTCGCCGAGGCCGTGCAGACCGTACCCGCCGAACGGATGAAGGCCTGCGAGGCGCACACCGTTTTCCTGTCGCCGCGGGCGCTGGCGCTCTTGGAGGCGCAGCGCGGGCAGGATGCGCGCTTCGTCTTCCCCTCAAGCATGCCCGGCCGCACCGGCAAGCCGATGAGCAACATGGCGCTGCTCGCGGTTCTCAAGCGCTTGGGCGTGCGTGATCGAACCACCGTTCACGGGCTGTGCCGGGCAACCTTCTCGACCTGGGCGAACGACACCGGCGCGGCGCGGCCCGACGTGATCGAGGCCTGCCTGGCACACGAGGAAGGCAACCGCGTGCGCGCCGCGTACAACCGCGCCACGTTCGCCGCGGAGCGGCGCGCGTTGCTGGCGGCGTGGGGTGAGTACCTGGCGCGGCCTGCGCTGGTGCTCGCGGCCTGAGCGGCGGCTCCAAGATGGCGCGTGCGCGTATCACCTGGCGTGTTAGGGATTGGCGGCGCGATGCCAGATTCATCGACCCGCTTCCGCGACTGCGCGCGGACCACGGTGACCAAATCGCAGAACTGGTTGAGCTTGCGCGAGAGATGGTTGATGACCGACGCAGGCAGCCGCGCATGCAGGATGTCAAGAGGACGCTTCGCGCGATCGCCACCAGCCCGGAAGAAGCGCGTCTTGATCACCTCGATGGCCTGACCTATGCACTCGTCGCCTCCGAGGGGTGGAAGGCTCATCGCGCGCAGTTGCCTGAACAGCTGGCGCCGTCAGCGCTGGCGGCATGCGCACTGTCGGCCTTTCACCGGCTTCGGCCGAGCCCTGGGCGACCGTCAACCGACCCGATCGCGATCACTCTGGTTCGGGACATCTTGGGCTTGCTAGGCCCTGGCGCAACTCCTCGCGATCGCAACAAGGTCCTGGAGGAGGCCTTGCGGTCCTGCGGGCTTTTGGCCAGCGACAAGAACCTCGGGCGGCTGCTCGCGCAAGCCAGGAGAGGGGCGGGGCAGAAATACTAGGTAGACCCTGGAGGTTGACCGTTCGGACACTGTGCGCATTGCCGCTAGGTGCGGCTTGCGGGGCAACACGGTGACCGATGCACAGAACCGGCTATTGACTGAAGCCGATTTCCGCGAAGCGCTCGGCGGCATGAGCGAGCGGAAGTTCAAGGCGCTTCGTGCGAAGGGCGTCATCGGGCCTCCGCTTGAGCTGGGGCCCCGAACTGCGCGATGGACGCAGGCTGACGTGACGGCAACCATCGGACGATTGCCCCGCCGCGCCGTCGCGCCTGAGCCGCAGACCCTCGCACAGGGCCGGCGAGCCCGCATCGACGCCCTTAAGGGCGTGGGTGCCGCGTGAATCCCTTCGACTCACGTGTCACCGCCGCGCACGCCGCAGGCGCACTGACGGCGCAGCGACTGGTGCACGAGCTGGGCACAGGCACTGCCGCGCCTGGTGCGGTGCTGGCTGTGCTGGCTGCGGTTCTTGCCCATGGCGAGCCCGAGCGGTTGGCCGCTTTCGCACGTGAAATCGAGAAGGCCCTTCAACGCAGCGGCGCGTGCGAGGCGCAGCCGTGATCGACTGGCAGGCCAAGCGCCAGCCATGCCCCGAGTGCGGCCGCGAGGGCGAGCGCGGGTCGCGCGGAACCTTCGGCATCGGACCGATGCCAGCGGGCACCAAGCACGCGGGCCGGCTGCATGGGCACTGCTTTCGCTGCGGCTTCAAGGCCTGGCCCGACAGCGAAGAAGAAGTGATGCACTGCCTCACCGAGCGCACCACGCGCCACGGGCGCGACACGCTGAGCGAGCCTGCCCGCAGCTTGTGGCACCAATGCCGGTCGCTCGCCGGCGATGGCCTGGCGTACCTCCTGGCCCGCGGGTGCGCCGTGCCACCCGCCGATGCCGATCTCCGATGGCTTCCCGCGCTGCGACACCCGCCCAGCGCCATGCGTTACCCCGCGCTCGTTGCGTTGGTGACCGATGCCGTCACAGGCGAGGCAATGACGCTACATAGGACGTGGGTTAGGTTCGATGGAGAGAAGGCGCCCGTCGCCCCTGCGCGAATGCTGCTCGGTGGGCACCGCAAGGCCGGTGGCGTGATCCGGCTATGGCCGAACGAAGCCGTAGGCGCGGGCCTCGGCGTGGCCGAGGGCATCGAGACCGCGCTCAGCATGGCCCACGCCCTGCAGCCGGTTTGGGCGTGCATCGACGCCGGCAACCTGGCCGCTTTCCCGGTGCTGCCCGGCATCGAGGCCCTGACGATCGCAGCGGACAACGACCTCGCCGGGCGCGGCGCCGCGGATTCGTGCGCGCGTCGCTGGCACGCCGCCGGCCGTGAGGTGCGCATCGTCATGGCACCGACTGAACGCACCGACCTAAACGACGTGGCGAGGGCGGCAGCGTGACCCTCGGTTCCCTGCGCCGCCTGGTTGACGAGGCCGTGACCTTCATGGTGCCCGAGGTGCCCGATGCACAGGCCATCCACCTCAGGCCCATAGCGCTTGCCGACCTAGCCCATGCCGAGCCGCCGCCCGTCACCTACGCCTGGGCAGGGCGAATCCCGGTGGGCTTCGTCACGCTGCTAGGGGGTCATGGCGGGAGCGCGAAAACAACGCTGGCAACGCAGCTTGCGATCTGTGCCGCCGCGGCCCGCCAGATGCTCGGCATTGACACCATGCACTCCGCGGTGGCCTTCTACAGCGCCGAGGATGGCGCCGACCAGATGCGGCGCGGTGTGCATCGCATTTGCCGCGCCATGCAGATTGACCCCGCCGAGCTTGAGGGGCTGTTGCACATCCTCGACATGACGCAGGTTGACCCGGTTCTCTTCCACGAAGTGTCGGACCGCGGCGGTCGGCGCTTTGGCGCCGCGACGCCAACGCTTGAGGCGCTGCGGGCCTACGTTGAGCGACACGGGATCAGGCTGCTCGTCATCGACAACGCCAGCGACACCCTCGACGCCAGTGAGAACGATCGCGCTCGCGTGCGCGGTTTCATGCGCGCCCTGGCGCGGATTGCGGCCGCGTGCGACTGCGCTGTGCTGCTGCTCGCACACGTTGACAAGGGCACGAGCCGCGGCGATCGCGGTGGCAGCGAAAGCTACAGCGGCAGCACGGCTTGGCACAACTCCGCGCGGTCGCGCCTCTTCCTGAGCCGCGACCGAGAGGGCGCCCTCGTGCTTGAGCACCAGAAGCACAACCTCGGGCCGTTGGCCGAGCCGCTGCGCATGGTGTGGCCGCCCGGCGGCATCTTGCAGGCCGACCAGCCGCTGCAGGGTGTCGTTGCCTACATCGACGGGGACAACGACACCAAGGCCTTGTTGCGCCTCATCCACGAGTTCCATGGCCGCGGCGAGCACGTTTCTACTGCCACCACCAGCCGCACCAATGCCGCCCTGCTGCTCGCACGCGAGCCCGCGTTCCCGAGAGGCCGGAATGCGCCCGAGGTGTTCGAATTGCTGCGAGGCGCCGAGCGCCGTGGCTTGATCGAGCGCCAGGCCTTCAAGGGCCCTGACCGCAAGCCCCGCGAGCGCTGGGCGCTCACCGCCACGGGCCTCGGGCACATCGGTGCGGCGACTGCGGCGACTGCGGCGACTCCCAAGGTCACCGCACCTACCGCAGCAGCCGCAGCGCCCGCGGCGACTGCGGCGACTTGCCGCCGGGGGTACGGGGGGTGAGAGCGCGCACAGAAGTCGCAGCGGGGAGCGAGCCGTGAGCGCCGCCGTCCACCGTCGGATGCGGTCGGCCGCACAGCGGGCAGGCGCGGCCGGGAACACCGAGTCTCCCACCTGCGCCGATCGTGGCTCTGGCGGGCTTCTAGGCCCCTTGCTGGGCACTTTCAGCCGCGGTCACACCCGGGGGCGGTCGCGATCTTGCGGCCTCGGTCCGTTCGGACCGGCCTTGGTGTGATGCGCAGGTTTTTTTCCTCCCTACACCCTGAGCGAGTGGCGAAATGCAGGTCCTTTGCCTGAAGTGCTCCGCGCCGATCGAGCTGGCGCCCGGGCCGGGTCGGCCGCCGCGCTACTGCGGGGTCACTTGCAAGCGCCTGGTCGAGTACGAGGTGCGCCGCCTCGACAAGCGAATCGCCGCCTATGAGCTCGAGCTGCGCGGCTTGCAGTTCGACGGTCCCGACCTCGTAGACAACGCACAGCGCCAGAAGCGGATGCGCGCGCTGCGCGGCTGGATCAGGACCGATCAGGAGCGGCTGCGGGTTCTGCTCAACGGCGGGCGTTCTGATGGTGTTGGCGCTCAGTGCGGGGCGGGTGGAGGGGCGCCGTGACCACCTGGCCTTTGATGGTCGCTGCGCTCGCGGGTCGCCCGCTGCCCACGCTCCCCGAACTGCCCGGCCGTGTCCACGTGATGCGGGACGAGCCGCTTACCGAGGCCGACCTCGCCCAGATCACCGACCTCACCGAGCTGGCGCTGTGCGCCGGCATCACACGACAGGCCGCGTGGGCGCGGCTGCAGAAGCGGAAGGAAGACCCATCATGAACGGAACCCAACCCGATGAAGCGCTTGTGCGAGCCTTCATGGCCGCCTCGGCTGACCTGCTGCAAGGCGCCTGCACACAGGTCATGGCCGAGGATGCCGACGCGGGTGCAGGGCTCGCCAGCATGCTGCGCGCCGGCGGCATGGTCCGACTCGCCGCAACGCTTTCGCCTTCATCGGGCCAGGCCTGGCTCACCGTGCAGGTGGTCGAGCCCAACGGCGAGGCTCACGAGCTGATGAGCCGCGAGCTGCAGCGGTTGACGACTCAGTGAGCCGTGCCCGTAGACTGCCCGCAGCTTTGCGCGGCGCAGCGGGACGCTGCGGTGCACGGCAGGCAGCGCATGCTGCCGGCACGGGTGGAATGCCGAGTGACGCCTACGGGGCCGCGGGACGCGGCCAAGGCATCGCGACAAGACAACGTGAACCATGGCCCTTGGAGCCAGCTGCGCGAGCGCGCGGGATGCGCGATTGCTATGCGATCCGGGGCATGACGGCGGGCCCCGCGCAACGGCGCGCGCGCCCAGTTCATCGCTTTTCTGTTTGCAGGGGTGACTACCTCATGAACACCACGCACATGCATCGTGACTTCGCCGCGTTCTTGGCGAAACTGAAGAACTCCGCTGGCCGCCTTGAGCGCCGCGACGTCCCCGACCTCGAAAAGCTGGCCGATGGCCTCGAACAGCTTGCCCGAACAGCCGGTCCGCTCCGGGCCGACTTGAGCGCGTTGCAGCAGCGCTTCGACGACGTTGAGCGCAAGCTCGCTCGCCCCGGCGCGCCGCTGCCCGGGCGCAGCGCGGCCAGCGAACGCAGCACGCTCAAGTTCAAGGTCAACGGCCGCGACGTGCCTCTGCTGCGTGGCCCCGAGGACATCCGCACCTTCTACGGCAGCCGCGCAGACTCGGGGGCCGATATCCCGATGGCCGATTTCGTGCGTGGCGTGGCCAACCTCAACGCCAGCCCCGAGGCGCGCGCCGTGCTGAACACCGGCACCGACGCTGACGGCGGCTACATGGTGCCGCACCGCCTGATGGGGAGCGTGCTTGAAGCCTTGGTGCCTGAGTCCGCGGTGATGCAGGCCGGCGCCGGCATTCTGGCGATGGACAGCATGGACTTCGGTGCCAAGACGGTGACGGTCGCTGCGGTCGACACGGTTCCGACCGCCGCCTGGCGCGCGGAGAGCGGCAACGTGAGCGAGTCGAGCCCGGGCTTCCGCGCCGTGGTGATGACCGCACGCTCGTTGTCGTTCTACTTCCGGACCTCACGCGAATGGCTCGCCGATGCGGTAGGCACCGACGCGGCGCTCGTCACCGCGATCGCGCAGGCCTTCGGCAAGGAACTGGACCGTGCTGCGCTTCGCGGCAGCGGCACCGCGCCCGAGCCGCGCGGTGTGCTCAACACCGCGGGAATCATCGCGGTCGGCAACGGCGCAAACGGCGCCAGCCTGGCGACGACGAAGTACGCCAACATGTTCACTGCCGTGCAGCAGGTTCTTGAGGCCAACGGCCCGATGCCCACGGCGGCCATCATGAGCCCGCGCAGCCGCGTGGTGCTCGGCCAGGCCGCGGACTCGACCGGTCAGCCCTTGCAAGTGCCGCCGATGCTCGCGCCCGTGCGCATGCTGCACACGTCGCAGGTGCCCAACAACCTGACGGTGGGCACGTCGACCGACTGCACCGAGCTCTACCTCGGGGACTGGACGCGGCTCGCGTATGCGATGCGTGAGCGCATGAGCATCCAGCGGCTCGACGAAGCTTTCGCCACATCGGGCCAGGTGGGTTTTCTGTGCCACGTGCGCGCCGACGTGGCGCTGCTGTACCCGAAGGCCTTCGCGGTGGTCACCGGCGTGCGGCCGTGACATTCACTGCTGAGCCGACACGCGCGTGAGGCCGCACCGCGCTAAAGGCGCGGCCAGACCTCATCGCGCCAGACGTTCAGCAGTGGGGCCCTGCCACAGCGCACGCCTCGGCGGAAAGGGCCATGACCCAACCGTAGCGGGCGGCCCGGTCTGCGCCAGGCTCTCGCTCGAAGGACGCGCACCCCCGCTCGAGGCATCGAGCGGCAGCGGCATGAGGTGGGGTGCCCACATAGTGCCGACGTGGCGCGGTTCGCCATGCTCTCGAACCAATGGCAGTGCCAACACGGGCGCAGCTCGTTGCTGTACGGGCGGAAGTGCGCGAGGCCTCAGTCTTCGGCGGCTCTTATGACGTTTGTGCTTCGGATCAGGTCCAAACAGCCCATATTCAGCATGCCCGACCGGACGCTGTGGTGGAAGGGCCCTTGCGCTATCGCGCCGATCGCATCAGTGACCTCCTGCGGCGTGAGCGAAACCGCTGTCGCCGCGAAGAGCAGTCCGCGGGTGGAGCCACCGGAGGCGCGCCCACCTGCCCCGATGACCGACGGGCCGCCGAGGCGCCTTAGATTCGTTGGGTCAAAGCCGAAGCCCAGGAAGCACAGCGCCTCCGCCGCGGTAAGCCAAGACTGGGCCCGCTGTACTTCGGGGGAGTCGTCGCGGCCCTCCGGGACGACCTTGATTCCGGCCGCTGCCTGGAATAGGTAGGGAGCCGGTGTGGCGCCTCCCCCAAAGGGAACATGGTCAGTGCGCCCGGGTTCGAGCGAACCCAGGCTGCCATAGACATGCACGATCTTGAGCTTGCCCACGAGATGCCGCGCTTCGGCAAGCGGTCGGCCGAATCGCGCCGACAGTGTGCCGATCAAAGCGAACTCAAGCGATCGGTCGTAGTTGAAGGTGATGAAGGCAACTGCGTTCTCGTGGAGCGAGTCCCAAGGGGCGTCCATCGCGTCGAGGAGTGGGCGGTGCCAGTTGTCGTCCGGATGCGAGTCCAACACCTGGGCCTCGCTCTCGTATGGCAATAGCACCCTTGCGATGGCATGCTTGCCAATCGAGGTGAACTCGGGTCGTCGCGACAGAAACGCGTCGATCGAACCGAAATTGGAGCGTCGAAACTCCTTCAGGAACACCTCACCGCTGCCGCGTGTCACGGTAGCCGAGTTCGGGCTATTGGGAATCTCGTCCAGATCCCGTGGGGTCTGCTGAAGAATCAGATTTCGCAAGCGGGCTCCCACAGGGAAGCCGAAAGGAGCGCTCGAACCTGCGCCCAGAACGATCACCGTTGGCCGCTTGATCACAGCATCAACTCAAATCGGCTGTGCCCGGCAGCCCGGGCGTTGGCACGCCCATTCCTGGTGGTTGCAATGAGCCCGCTGCATAGAGCAGATCATCGCCGCGCCGGGGCGCCGTGGCCGGCCCGGGCGGCGTGGTGGAATGCGCGGGGGAACGGGCTACGTCAGACCGGATCGCTAGGACTGGCGCGGGCGTTGACTTCCGCTCCCTCCGCCAACAGCCTTGCACCGGCAGCCGGCTTCACCCCGAGATCTCTGCTCGGACCGGATGGTCCCGCCCCTTGCGAGACCTGACCGGACCTGACCTGCAGGACGGGGCCGTTCGCACCTAGGCGCAGTAGATTGCCTCCTGATGATCGACGGGTCACGCCAGTGACCGGTGGCGAACGGCAACGACGTTCGCGACGCGAAGACAGGAGGAATGCGATGAGCGGTTCCGCGACCACCGTCGCAGGTGCCAGCCGTGGTGCGGTGCGCACGACCCCCTCCGGGCGCTTCGCGCGTGTGGCCGGTGGCGCGTCGCCGTTCGTGTGGGGTGGCTTGCTGCCCTTGCTGGGCTTGTCCGCCCTGGTCTGGTTCAGCACCACTCGGTTTGCGCTTCACGAGGTGCAGGCCACGGTGGCGCGCGAGATGCGCAGCGCGCTGGTGCACGCGGACATGGCCTGGGTCGACGTCGCGGTCAGCGGGCAGGAGGTGTGGCTCAGCGGCACACCCCCGCGCGCCGGTGCCGGCGACGACGCCCTGGCCGTGGCCCGCACAGCCACCTGCCCGACGTGGGCTGGCCCGCTGACTTGCGCGGTCACGGTCATTGGTGCGTTTGGCCCATCGGTTCCTGCGTTGCCCACGCCGCCACCGGCGACAGGGGTTGCGCCATCGGCGCTGCCGGTGCCACTGGCAGCGGCGACGGCTTGCGAAGCGGCGTTTGCCAGTCTGCTGGCGCGCTCGCGCGTCGAGTTCACCAGCGGCGGCGCTGCCATCGACGCGCGCAGTGCGAAGCTGCTGGACCAACTGGCCGGCACCGCCCGCATCTGCCCCGGCCGCATCCTCGTCGAAGGCCACACCGACGACGTCGGCACCGCCGACGCCAATCAGCACCTCAGCGAGGCCCGTGCTGCGGCCGTGCGCGATGCGCTGCTCCAGCGCGGCATCCCGGCCACCCAGTTGGAGGCGCTGGGCTACGGCCAGATGCGGCCACTGGCCGACAACGGCAACGAAGCGGGCCGTGCGGCCAACCGCCGCATCGAATTCAAGGCGCTGCCTTGAAGCGGCACCGCCCCGCCGACGACCCCGGAGGAACAAGGCATGGCTTTCCTGATCGCCGAGATCTTCGTGCTGCTGCTGCTGGCCGCAGCCTTCGGTGCCTGGTTCGGCGCCTGGTGGGTGCGCCGGCGCTACGAAGACGTGACGGCGGAGCACACTCACCTGCGCGGCGAGTGGGCGGCCTGGCGCACCGACGTGGATCGCAAGCTCGGCGCGCCGCCCGACCTGTCGGCGCTGATGTCGCGCCTGGGCTCGGTGGAAGCAGCGGTGCGCGGCATCCAGATTCCCACGCCCGCTGCCACCGACCTCGCGCCCGTGCTCGCGGCCGTGGCCGGCATCCGCATGCCGCCGCCGGCCGCGGTCGACCTGAGCCCCGTGGAACGGCTGACGACGCGCCTGGCGGCCCTCGAAGAGCGCATCGGCAACCTGCGCATTCCGGCGCCGGCGCCCGCCCCCGACCTCTCGGCGGTGCACACACAGTTGCAGGCGCTCGACGAACGCGTCGCGGGGTTGCGCTTCCCGGCGCCTGCGCCGGCCGCGGACCTGGCGCCGCTGCAGGCACGCTTGCAGGCGATCGACGAACGCGTGGCAGGCCTGCGCTTTCCGGCACCCGACCTCGGCCCGCTGCAAGCCGGGCTGCAGGCGGTGCAGCAGCGCGTGGCGTCCTGGGCCATGCCCTCGCCGAGCAAGGAGGTGGACCTCGGGCCGCTGCATGCCCGCCTGGCCCTGCTGGAGGAAGCCGTGCGCGGCTTCCGTGTGCCAGAGCCGGTGCGCGTGGATCTGCAGCCGCTGACGAGCGAACTGCAGGCCCTGCGCCAGCGCGTCGAGGCCATCCGCATGCCCGAGATGCCCAAGCTCCCGGCGATGCCGCCGATTCCCCCCGCGCCCGACCTCGAGCCGCTGCGGCACAAGCTCGATGCGCTCAGCGCCGCGATGGCCCCACTCGCCCCCCGCCTCGGCGCACTGGAGGAACGGCTCGGCGCGCTGCGCATGCCCGAGATTCCGCGGGTCGACCTGCTGCCGCTCACCCAGCGCATGGCCGGCATCGAACAGGCCGTCGCGGCCATTCGCGTTCCGCCCGCGCCGCCGATGCCCCCGATTCCGCCCGCGCCCGATCTGGCTCCGATGCACCGGCAGTTGGAAGCGCTGAGTCAGGCCGTGGCCGTCCTGCCGCGCAGCGTCGCGGCGCCGCCGGTCGATCTGGCGCCGGCGCACGATCGCCTCGCCCGCGTGGAGCAGGCGCTGCGAGGCATCGTCATTCCGCCGGCGGCCGATCTGAGTGGCGTGGACAAGCGCCTTCATGACCTCGAGGGTCGCGTGGCGGCCATCCGCATCCCCGCTCCCGCCGCGGCCGTGGACCTCGGGCCGCTGAATGCCCGCCTGGACGCGCTGACACTGCAGTTGAGTCAGCGCCCGGCGGCCGCACCGGCGCAGGTGCCGGCACCTGCGGCCGTGCGCGCGCACGTGCGCTCGGGCAGCCGCAACCTGCTCATGCGCGCCGCCCACGGCAAGCCCGACGACCTGAAGCGCATCGTCGGCGTGGCCAATGTGCTGGAGGCGATGCTGCATCGCATCGGGGTCTACTACTTCTGGCAGATCGCCGAATGGGACGCCGCCGACATCGAGCATGTCGACCGCCAGCTCACGGCTTTCAAGGGCCGCATCAAACGCGACGAGTGGGTGGTGCAGGCCCGTCGCTTTCTGCGCGAAGGTGGGGTGGCGGGGAAGCCTGACGACGCTTGAGCCCCGTGGCGGGTGGTGTGCTGCGCGCAGCGGTTCTTACTCCCGAGCAGCCGGGTCCCGCCCCGGCGGGCGGGTTACTTTCTTTGCGGGGCCAAAGAAAGTAACCAAAGAAAGGCCCTTCTTGCGCGCCGAATTCAGGTGACGAGCGCGGTGGCGACTCGGTGGCTGTGGTGGCTTCGGCGGGCCTATTGGTTGTGCCCGCATTGATGGGGGCCGTGGTTCACCGAGAGGTTGTCATGGTCTGTCGGCAGCGCGTGTTTGGACACCCCACGTTGTCGCCGCGCTCATCGGTCGACCGCCATCGCATCGAGCACGGCAACGATGCGTGTCTCACGCGCCAACCGATGCCCGCCGCAACAGCAACATGCCAAGCCCCACTGCGCCCACCGACAAAGGCACCACCCAGTAGCCCCACCGAAGCAGACCGCTACCGAGTCGCCACCTGCTTCGTCACCCCAAGCCGGCGCCCAAGAGGGGCCTTTCTTTGGTAACTTTCTTTGGCGCAGCAAAGAAAGTAACCCGCCTGCCGGGGCGGGACCGGGCTGCTGCGGAGGAGGAGCCAGCTGTTCACAACCGCGAGCTCCAAGCGATCAACGTCGCGGCGGCGGCAAATCCGTGCAAGTTCCGTGCGCCACCTCAGCCGCCATGCCAATGCTCTCCCCCAGCGTCGGATGCGGATGAATGGTCTTGCCGATGTCCACCTCATCGGCCCCCATCTCGATGGCCAACGCCACCTCGCCGATCATGTCACCGGCATGGGTACCAACGATGCCGCCACCGAGGATGCGGTGGTCTTCCTCGCTGAACAGCAGCTTGGTAAAGCCCTCGTCGCGCCCGTTGGCAATGGCGCGGCCGCTGGCGGTCCAGGGGAACAGCCCCTTCTTCACCTTGATGCCCTTGGCCTTGGCTTCGTCTTCGGTCAGGCCGACCCAGGCCACCTCGGGGTCGGTGTAGGCGACGCTCGGGATGACGCGGGCATCGAATCGCACCTTGTCGTCGCCGGCGGCCACCTCGGCGGCCACATGCGCCTCGTGCACCGCCTTGTGCGCCAGCATCGGCTGGCCGACGATGTCGCCGATGGCGAAGATGTGCGGCACGTTGGTGCGCAACTGCACATCCACCGGGATATAGCCGCGCTCACCGACGGCGACGCCGGCCTTCTCGGCGGCGATCTTCCTGCCGTTGGGGCTGCGGCCCACGGACTGCAGCACGAGGTCGTAGACGCCTTCGCTCGTCTTGCCGTCGGCGCCCTCGAATTTCACGCGGATGCCCGCGGTCGTCGCCTCGGCGCCCACCGTCTTGGTCTTCAGCCAGATGTTGTCGAAGCGCCCGGCGTTCATCTTCTGCCAGACCTTGACGAGGTCGCGGTCGGCGCCTTGCATCAGACCGTCGAGCATCTCCACCACGTCAAGCCGGGCACCGAGCGTGCTGTACACGGTGCCCATCTCCAGGCCGATGATGCCGCCGCCGATGACCAGCATCTTCTTGGGCAGTTGGCGCAGCTGCAGCGCGCCGGTGCTGTCGACGATGCGCGGATCGTCGGGCAGGAACGGCAGCCGCACCGCCTGCGAACCGGCGGCGATGATGCACTGCCTGAACTTGATGGTCTGCGTCTTTCCGGTCTTGGCCTGGCCGTCGCCGGTGGTCTCTTCCACCGTCACGTGGTGTGGGTCGGCGAAAGCGCCGTAGCCGCGCACCACCGTCACCTTGCGCATCTTGGCCATCGCCGCCAGGCCACCGGTGAGCTTGCCGACGACCTTGTTCTTGTGCGCCAGCAGCTTGGCCGGCTCCACCGCCGGCGAGCCGAAAGTCACGCCGAGGTCGGTGAAGTGCTTCACCTCGTCCATCACCGCAGCCACGTGCAGGAGCGCCTTGCTCGGGATGCAGCCGACGTTCAGGCACACGCCGCCCAGCGACGCGTAGCGCTCGACGAGCACCGTCTTCAGGCCGAGGTCGGCGGCGCGAAAGGCGGCGGAGTAGCCGCCGGGGCCGGCGCCGAGCACAAGCATGTCGCACTCCAGGTCGGCGCCGCCGGCGTGGGTGGCCGCCACGGGCGCAGACGCCGCCTGGGCCCGTGCAGCGGCCGGCACAGGCGCCGGGGCGGGCCCCGCCGTTGCGGGCGCAGCGCTGGCCGCAGCGGCAATGCGGGCCGCTTCCAGCATCAGCAGCACCGAGCCTTCGTTGACCTTGTCGCCCAGCGCGACCTTCATCTCCTTCACCACGCCGGCGTGCGAGCTCGGGATCTCCATCGAGGCCTTGTCGCTCTCCACGGTGACCAGGCTCTGCTCGGCCTTGACGGCATCGCCCGGTTTGACGAGCAGCTCGATGATCGCCACGTCCTTGAACTCGCCGATGTCCGGCACCTTGATCTCGATGAGGGCCATGGTGTGCGTGTCTCTCGTTTCTTGCGTTCTCTTGGCTCGTGCCGCCGGCGCGCTCAGCGCTTGAGCTTGAGGGTGTGCAGCCGCACGGGCGCGGCCGAACTGGTGTCGAACTCGCAGCCGGCCCGCGCGCCTGCGTTGGCCACCTCGCGCGCCGTGCGTGCGCGCGGCCAGGTGGCGAACATCGCGCCGATGGCGTAGCGGCGGCCCGAGCCGATGGCCCAGAAGCGTTCGAACTCGAACACCTCGCGGTAGCTTTCGACGCCGAAGATGCCGTGCGCGTTGGCGACGAGGATCGAGATCTGGCTGCTCTCGTAGGGGTCGCTGTCGTGCTCCTTCGTGTTCAGGAAGAAGCGCTCCTTCAGCTGCGGGTGCAGCGCACGAAAGGTTTCGAAGATCTCGGTGCGCGTACCGAGCTTGAGCTGGTCCTTGGGCAGCGCGGCCAGCGCCTGCTGCAGCACCGGGATGTGTGCGGTGCTGCCCACCGCGCCGATCCAGTGCCCGCGCAGGCTGAACAGCTTGGTGTTCGCTTCGTAGCCCGGCGGCAGCCGCATGTCGCCGAAGGTGATCAGCGAGTCCGATGCGATGGCCAGCGAGCCGCCCTTGCGGGCGACGACGACAGTGCTCATGCTGCGGGCCGGCGTTACAGCATCACCCGGCGGAAGTCCGCCAGGATCTGCGCGAAGTAGGCGTTGAAGCGCGCCGCCGCGGCGCCGTCGATGACGCGGTGGTCCCAGCTCAGCGACAGCGGCAGGACGAGCCGCGGCACGAACTTGTCCTTCTCGTCGCTCCAGCGCGGCTCGGTGCTGCTGCGGCACACGCCCATGATGGCCACCTCGGGGGCGTTGATGATTGGCGTGAAGTAGCGCCCGCCGATGCCGCCCAGGCTGCTGATGCTGAAGCAGCCGCCGCTCATGTCGGCCGGCCCGAGCTTGCCGTCGCGCGCCTTCTTGGCCAGCTCGCCCATCTCCTGGCTGATCTGCAGGATGCCCTTCTTGTCGGCGTCCTTGATCACAGGTACCACCAGGCCATTGGGCGTGTCGGCCGCGAAACCGATGTGGAAGTACTTCTTGTAGACGAGCGCCTCGCCATCCAGGCTGGCGTTGAACTCGGGGAACTTCCTCAGCGCCGCGACGCTGGCCTTGATGAGGAACGCCAGCATCGTGACCTTGACGCCGCCCTTCTCGTTTTCGCGGTTGAGCTGGACGCGGAAGGCCTCCAGATCGGTGATGTCGGCATCGTCGTGGTTGGTAACGTGCGGAATCATCACCCAGTTGCGGTGCAGGTTGGCGCCGCTGATCTTCTTGATGCGGCTGAGATCCTTGCGTTCGACCTCACCGAACCTGGTGAAGTCCACCTGCGGCCACGGCAGCAGGCCGGGCAAGGAGCCGCCCGCCGCCACCGCCAGCGCCGGTGCCTTGGCCTTCTGCGCGGCGGTCTGCACGCTGCCGGCCATCACGCCCTTGACGAAGCCTTGCACGTCGGCCTGGGTGATGCGGCCCTTGGGGCCACTGCCCTTCACTTCGGCCAGCGGCACGCCGAGTTCGCGCGCAAGCTTGCGGATGGATGGCGAGGCATGCGGCAGCTGGCCCTTGGCCGCGGAGGGGTCGTGCGCGGGCACGGGCGCAGCGGCGGCCGCAGTGGCAGCGACAGCGCGTTCGACCAGCGTCGCGCCGGCCGCGGCAGTTGACGCCGGTGCAGCGGCCTGGGCCGCTGCCTCGACGGGGCCCGCCGATCCAGCCGCACCGCCCCCGGCGGCGCCCTCGAGCACCAGCACCGCGGACCCCCTGCTGACCTTGTCGCCGAGCTTGACGAGCAGCTCCTTCACCACCCCGGCATGCGACGACGGAATCTCCATCGACGCCTTGTCGCTCTCCACGGTGATGAGGCTCTGCTCCACCTTGACGGCATCACCCGCTTTGACGAACACCTCGATCACGGCGACCTCGGCGAAATCGCCGATGTCGGGTACGAGCACCGTCACCGGGCCGGCCGATGCGGCCGGCGCGGAGGCACTCGCCGATGGTGCAGGCGCCGCGGGTGGCGTGGCGGCGGGGCCGGCCGGCTGCGCCGCGATGGGTCTCGCCGCCGGGGCGGCGGCGGCGGAACCTTCGGTCTCCAGCTTCAGCAGCACGCTGCCTTCGCCGACCTTGTCGCCCAGTTTCACCAGCAGCTCGCGCACCACGCCGGCGTGCGAGCAGGGGATCTCCATCGAGGCCTTGTCGCTTTCCACCGTGATCAGCGACTGCTCGGCGGCCACGCGGTCGCCGGGCTTGACCAGCACCTCGATGACCGCCACTTCCTTGAAGTCCCCGATGTCGGGCACCAACACGTCTACCACTGCCATGGCTCGGTCTCCGTCTTCGTTCGATGTTCGTCGTCGCGTCCGGAGTCCGGCTCAGGCGTGCAGCGGGTTGATCTTCTCGGCGTCGAGGCCGTACTTGGCGATCGCCTCGGCCACCTTGGCCGGCGGCAGCTTGCCTTCCTCGGCCAGTGCCTTCAGCGCGGCGACCACGACGTAGTGGCGGTTGACCTCGAAGTGCTCGCGCAGGCGGCCGCGGAAGTCGCTGCGGCCGAAGCCGTCGGTGCCCAGCACCTTGTAGGTGCGGCCCTTGGGAACGAACGCGCGGATCTGCTCGGCGTAGTTCTTCATGTAGTCGGTGCTGGCGATCACCGGCCCGGCATGCGCATTGAGCTGCTGGGCGACGAAAGGCACCCGTGGCTCGGCGGTGGGGTGCAGCAGGTTCCAGCGCTCGGCCTCCTGGCCGTCGCGGGCCAGTTCGTTGAAGCTCGGGCAGCTCCACACGTTGGCCGCCACGCCCCAGTCCTTGGCCAGCAGCTCGCGTGCGAACTGGCTCTCACGCAGGATGGTGCCGCTGCCCAGCAGGTTCACCGCCAGCGGCAGCTTGGCACCCTCCTCCAGCAGGTACATGCCCTTGATGATGCCGGCCTCTGTGCCCGGCTTCAGGCCCGGCATCGGGTAGTTCTCGTTGAGCAGCGTCAGGTAGTAGAAGACGTTCTCCTGCCGCTCCACCATGCGCTTCAGGCCGTGGTGGATGATCACCGCCACCTCGTGCGCGAAGGTGGGGTCGTAGGTCACGCAGTTCGGGATGGTGCCGGCGAGGATGTGGCTGTGGCCGTCTTCGTGCTGCAGGCCTTCGCCATTCAGCGTGGTGCGCCCGCTGGTGCCGCCCAGCAGGAAGCCGCGGGCCTGCATGTCGCCGGCGGCCCAGGCCAGATCGCCGATGCGCTGGAAGCCGAACATCGAGTAGTAGATGTAGAACGGCACCATGATGCGGTTGTTGGTGCTGTAGCTCGTTGCGGCGGCGATCCAGCTGGCCATGCCGCCGGCCTCGTTGATGCCCTCCTGCAGAATCTGGCCGTTCT
>JAEUPC010000243.1 GCA_016789865.1 Rubrivivax sp. | reverse complement strand
AGCTGGCTGGGGAGCAATTTGGCGATCAAGTGGCGATCGCAATTGGCGATCGCAATTGGCGATCGACGGTGGTGGCGCGCCGAGGCCGCCGGGGGGTAGCCGTCGGGCATGTCCATTTTCGAGTGCCCAGCTTCGCTGGTCACTCGAATGCACCCTTCATTTCGCTGCGCTGGGCACCCCGTCGGCCCGATCCAGGCACCCGGGTTGAAGTACGGGCGCTCGTACTCCTGTGCGTGTGGTTCGCCAAGGCCGCCGGGATGAGCGACGGCGACCACCCGGCCTTGGCGCGCCACCACCTCAGCCCGCGAAGCACCAAGCGCCGCAAGCGCAGTTGACCCACCCCGAGCGCGCCGACGCAACTCCACTCCAAGGAGCAGACGCGCCACGCCGTGCCGCTACATCGACAGCGACCCCTCGCGGAACTCCGTCTTGTCCAGCCACACGTTGACCAGCACCGCCCGCCCCTGCCGCGCCAGCTCGCGCGCGCGGCGCAGCACCGGCCGCACCTCGTAGCCGCGCTGGATCAGCAGGCCTTCGGCCCCGAAGCCCGCGGCCACCTCGTGGTAGTTGCTGCGCGCCAGCACCGTGGCCACGTCGTCGCCGAGCATCTTCACCTGCTCGCGCGCGATCTGCGTCCAGCCCGCATCGTTGCCCACCACCGCGATCACCGGGATGCCCTGGCGCACGAAGCTGTCGAACTCCGCCAGGCCGTAGCCGCTGGCGCCGTCGCCCCAGACGATCCACACCTCGCGTTCCTTGTCGTCGGCTCCGCCTGCCAGTGCCGCGCCCATCGCAAACCCGGCACCCACGCCCAGCGTGCCGAACGCTCCCGGGTCCAGCCAGGTCAGCGGCCCGCGGGGGTGCAGCACATAGCTGGCGGTGCCGACGAAGTCGCCGCCGTCGGCGACGAACACCGCGCCCTCGCCGGCCTCGGCTTCCAGTGCGCGGAACAAGGCCAGCGGGTTCACATGGTCGCCTTCGCGCGCCGCCTGCTCGTCGATCTGCGCCTCGCGCTGCGCGTCGCGCTGGCGCAGCGTGGCCGCCCAGTCGGCCCACCGGCCCACCGAGGTGGGCAGCGTCTGCGCCAGCGCACGGATGAACTGCCCGGCGTCGCCGATCGCCGCCACGTCGGGGCGGCGGTTCAGCCGCGCGTCCTTGGCGCTGCGGTTGGCGGCGATCAGCGTGGCGCTGCGCCGCACATGGCGCCCGTAGTCCAGGCGAAAGTCGCACGGCACGCCGGCCAGCAACACGCAGTCGCTTTCGCGCAGCGCGTTGCGGCGGGCGTGGCGCATCTGCAGCGGGTGGTCACGGCCGAGCAGCCCGCGCGCCATGCCCGAGAGGTAGACGGGCACGTTCAGCCGCCCCACCGCCTCGGCCAGCGCCTCGGCCTCGTCGGCCTGCACCACGGCCTGGCTGCCGATCACGAACAGAGGCTGCTGCGCACGTTCCAGCATCGCCGCGGCGCGGTGCAACGCGGCTTCGCTGGCCCGCGGCACCTGCGGCGTGCGCAGCGCCGGCGGCGCCGCGCCGGCGTCGGCAAACATGCGCCCGGCGTGGCGGTTCAGGTACCAGCGCAGCGCGCGGTCGGGCAGCGCCTGGCCCTTGCCGGCCGCTTCGGCGTACCACTTGCGGATTTCCGCTTCGGGGTACAGCAGGTCCACCGGGCACTCCAGGAACACCGGCCCGGGCACGCCCGAACGCGCCAGCTCGAAGGCCTCGGCCACCGCCGGCGCCAGCTCGCGCACGCGGCGCAGCTTGAAGAATCGTTTGACATGCGGCGCCACCAGCGGGCGCTGGTCGATGTCCTGCAGCGCGCCGCGCCCCTGCAGCGCGGTGGGGGCGGCGCCACCGATCAGCACCACCGGCGACTGCGCCAGCTGCGCGTTCTTCAGCGGCGTGATGGTGTTGGTGATGCCCGGGCCGGCGGTCACCGCGGCCACGCCCGGCAGGCCGGTGAGGCGCGCGGTGGCGTCGGCGGCGAACACCGCGGTGGCCTCGTCGCGCACGTCGACGATGCGGATGCCGCGCGCCTTGGCCGCGGCCAGGATGGGCGAGATGTGCCCGCCGCACAGCGTGAAGATGCGCGGCACGCCGTGCGCGGCCAGCACCTCGGCGATGCGGTCGCCGCCGTGCGAGACCTTCATCGAGGCGCCTCGTCCAAGCCGAGCGAACACCGCAGATCCGGCTCTGCCGGGCCGCTGGTGTTGCCCCGAGGGGGAGGCCGCCGCAGGCCGCTTCGGGGGTGGGGAATCCTCACGCCCACAGCACCTTCTTGCTCTTGGCGTACCAGCCTTCGACCTGCGGCGCCACGTTGCTCTCGATGCGGCTGCGCTTGATCTTCATCGTCGGCGTCAGCGTGCCGGCCTCGATGGACCACGGCTCGCGCGCCACCACCAGCATCGCCAGCTGCTCGTAGTCGGCGATCTGCCCGTTCACGCGTTCGAGCAGTGCGGCCATCTCGCCTTCGAAGCGCGCGCGCAGCTCGGCGTCGTTCGGCAGCCGCGGCCGCAGGTCCTCGGCCGGCACCACCAGGCCATAGGCCGCCGGCTGCCCCACGCCCGAGACCATGCAGCTCTCGACCATCGGGTGCGCCAGCAGCAGGTTCTCGATCGGCGCGGGCGCCACGTACTTGCCCTTGGCGGTCTTGAACAGCTCCTTGGCGCGGCCGGTGATGCGCAACAGGCCGTTGGGCCGCCGTTCGCCGAGGTCGCCGGTGCGGAAGTAACCGTCGGCGGTGAACGACTCGGCAGTCAGCTCGGGCTGCTTGTAATAACCGGCGAACTGGCCGGGTGACTTGATCAGCACTTCGCCATCGCCGCCGAGCTTGACTTCCACGCCCTTCATCGGCACGCCCACCCAGCCGGGTTCGGCGGCCCCGTCGAGGTCGATGCGCGAGCTGTGCGACAGCGAGTTGTCCTCGGTCATGCCGTAGCCCTCGACCAGCTTCAGGCCCAGGCGCCGGTACCACTTGATGAGCTCGGGCGGCAGCGGCGCCGAGCCGCTGCCTGCCGACACCACGGCGTCGAGCCCGAGGCCCGTGAGCACCTTCTTCGCGACGATGCGCCCGAGGATCGGGATGCCCAGCAGCCGGTCGAGCTTGGCCGGCGGCATCTTGCCGAACACGCCCTGCTGGAACTTCAGCCACAGCCGCGGCACCGAGATGAACAGCGTCGGCCGCGCGCGCTTCACGTCCTCGACGAACGACTGCAGCGTCTCGGCGAAGAAGAGGCGGCCGCTGCCGTCGATCAGCGAAGCCCCCTCGACCCAGCTGCGCTCGAAGCTGTGCGCCAGCGGCAGGTACGAGATCATGCGGTGCTCGCTGTGCGCGCCGACGCGCTCGCGCACGTCGGCGGCGATGGTGGCCGCAGCGCGCGTGAACGCGCCGAACGGGTTCATCACCCCCTTGGGCGTGCCGGTGGAGCCCGAGGTGTAGATGAGCATCGCCAGCTCGTCGGCGGCGCGCTGCGGGCGGCCTTGCAATGGTTCGGTGCCCGCGACGATGGCGTCCCAGTCGCCGAAGACGCCGCTGTTCGCCGCCGCCCGCGCCTGCGGCGGCGCCAGCGGGAAGGCGATGCACGGCAGGCCCTCGGGCACACCGGGCTGCTGTGCCGGCCAGGTGTCGAGCTTGCCGACGAACAGCGCGCTGGACTCGCTGTGCTCCAGCACGTACTTGATGGTCTCGGCCGTCTCGGTGGGAAAGATCGCCACCGTGGTGTAGCCGCCCAGCCAGATGGCCAGCTCGGCCATGATGAAGTGGGCGCAGTTCTTGGAGAGGATGGCCACCCGCGCACCGCGCGGCAGGCCCAGCCCCTGCAGGTGCGCGGCCATGCGGCGCGCCTCGCCGACCACCTGGCCCCAGGTGTAGTCGACCACCTGGCCGTCGCCAGTGGGCTGTGTGAGGAAGATGCGGCTGGGGTGGCTGGCCTCGTGGTCGAGCACGTGGTCGAGGATGAGGCGGTCCATGTCGTTGAGGTCTCCGGGTGATGCAGGTGGGTGGCTGCGGCCATGCGGTGGTGGCGGCAATGCCTTGCGAGGCGGCGGCAGGGTAAGCCGCCGCCGCGCCCGGCCGCATCGGGGCAACCCTGAGCCGGCGACGGCGCCCCGTCCGGCACCGCCGGCCCGCAGCGCTCAGTGCGCTGCCGTGCCCGCGCCGCGCACCGCCCGCCACGCCGCCCAGGTGGCCAGCGCCGAGAGGGCCGCACAGCCCAGGATCACCGCCGCGTAGCTGCCGGTGGCGTCGAACACGCGCCCGGCCGCCCACGGCCCGACCAGGTTGCCGAACGCGGCGCCGGTGTACAGCGTGCCGATGATCGAACTCACCGCGCGCGGGCCGAAGAAGTCCATGCACAGCGCCGGCATCAGCGACACGCTGCCGCCATAGCTCAGCCCCATCCACAGCGCAAACACGGCCAGCGCCGCGTAGCCGGGCGCCAGCCACCACAACAGCATCGACAGCCCCAGCGAAGCCATCACCGCCACCGTGGCCGGGCCGCGGCCCAGGCGGTCGGCCAGGGTGCCCACCACGAAGCGCCCGGTCAGGCTGCCAATGCCGATGAGGCCCACCAGGCCCACCGCCTGCGCGTCGGCCACGCCCATGTCGCGCGCCGAGGCCGACAGGTGCGCGAACGGCACGAACATGCTCGGTGTGCCCAGCAGGCACATCACGTACAGCCAGCGAAAGCGCGCGCCGGACACCGCTTCGCGCAGCGACACGCCGCTGACCACGCCGCCGGCCACGCGGCGCGCGCTGGGCGCCGGCTTCAGCAGCAGCGTGGCCGGCAACCCGACCGCCAGCACGAGCACCGCCAGCGCGAGCATGGCGCTGCGCCACGGCCCCTGTGCGATGGCCCAGGCCGCGGCCAGCGGCACCAGCAGCGTGCCCGCGCCGATGCCGGCGCTGGCCAGCCCGGCGGCCAGCCCCCGGCGGCGGTTGAACCACGGCTGCACGCACCCGATGGAAGGCGTGTAGACCAGCGCGATGCCGACGCCCAGCACCAGGCCGTAGGCCAGCGTCACCATGGCCATCGACGTGGAGCGGCTGCCGGCCACCAGCGCCACCGCGATGGTCAGCATGCCGGCGCTGGTGACGCGGCGCGGCCCGAAGCGGTCGGCCAGCATGCCGCCAAACGCGCCGAGCGCGAAGTACACCAGGCCGCTGGTGCCGAACACCAGCGAGACGTCGGCGCGCGCGGCGCCGAACTCGGCCGCGAAGGGCTGGAAAAACGCCGCAAACGAGTACGAAACGCCGAAGATCACCGCCAGCGCCGTGAAGCAGGCCCACACCACCACCCAGCCATAGGGCGGCTCGTCGGGAGGCTGTTCGGCGTGGGTACTCACGGGCGCCGAGGCTAGCGCCCATCGGAGTCAGGGCAAACCCGCCCCCGAGTCGGGTGCCCCTGGCACACCTGCACTGTCACCGCGGCGCGCCTGCCGGGGCGCCTGCGAAGTAGGCTTGCCGTTGGCCGGCGCCGGCAGCGGTACCGCCATCACCGAAACACCAAAAGGAGAGACACCGCATGAAGAGGATCCTGAGGAAGGCGCTGGCCGTCGCCGCGCTGGCCCTGCTTACCGCGCACGGCACGCCGGTCCTGGCCACGGCGCCGGCACCGGCGCCGGCCTACTTCGTCGACGAAAGCAAGCTGCCCTTCACGGCCGTGCCCGGCCTGCCGGCGCGCCAGCTGTGGGGCGTGCACGACGGCGCCGGCTACCGCATGGAGGTGCCCGACAACTGGAACGGCAAGCTGGTGATGTGGGCGCATGGCTACCGCGGCACCGGGCTCGAGCTCACCGTCGACG
>JAEUPC010000228.1 GCA_016789865.1 Rubrivivax sp. | reverse complement strand
CAAGGTGAAGAAGCTGCACGACCTGGGCGACAACGCCTACCGCTGGGAGATGCAGAAGGTGGGCACCGCGCAGGTGGGCATCCAGACCATCTACGCGTGCAAGTACAAGAGCGACGAGAAGAAGGGCACCATCACCTGGGCACCGCACGCCGACGAGCAGAGCAACGCGCAGATCAGCGGCAGCTGGAAGATCACCGACGGCAAGGACCGCACGAACATCGTGCTGAAGACCCAGGGCACGGTGGACGTGCCGCTGCCCGGGCTGATGAAGATGATCGTTGCGCCGGTGGTCAACAGCGAGTTCGAAGGGTTGCTCGAGAAGTACATCGAGAACCTGTGCAAGAAGTTCGGCGGAGAGGTTGAGTAACTTCGATCCCCCCGAAGCGGCCTGGCGGCCGCCTCCCCGGAGTCCTGAGGGGACTCTTCGAGTCCTGGGGGGCGCCGCCAGCGGCCCGGCAGAGCCGGCTCCGCGGCGGCCACTGGGCGGCGTGCGCGGGGCGGTGAAGCCGATGGACGGCGGCAGTTCGCCCACGGAATTCCTTCGATGGAAGTCCAGTTCACCGAGCAGATCGAGAAGCTGAAGCTCGGCGCCGGGGCCACGTTCCATGGCGAGGGCATCCTCGCCATCACGAAGGGGCTGCTGCAGTCGGGCGTGGCCTACGTCGGCGGTTACCAGGGTGCGCCGGTGTCGCACCTGCTCGATGTGCTGGTGCAGGCGCGGCCGCTGATGGACGAGCTGGGCGTGCATGTCGAAGCGTGCAGCAACGAGGCCAGCGCCGCAGCGATGCTGGGCGCCAGCCTGCACTACCCGCTGCGCGGCTGCGTCACCTGGAAGAGCATCGTCGGCACCAATGTCGCGGCCGATGCGCTTTCGAACCTCGCGTCGCCGGGCGTGGTGGGCGGCGCGCTCATCGTCGTCGGTGAGGACTATGGCGAGGGCGCCAGCGTCATCCAGGAGCGCACGCACGCCTACGCGCTGAAGAGCACGCTGGCGCTGTTCGACCCGCGGCCCGATCTGGGCAACATGGTGCGGCTGGTCGGCGAGGCGTTTGCGCTCAGCGAAGCCAGCAACATGCCGGCGATGATGGAGCTGCGCATCCGCGCCTGCCACGTGCGCGGCAGCTTCACGGCGGCCGACAACGTGGCGCCGGTGTCGAGCACGCGCCACCTCATCGACGAGCCGGCGCGCTTCGACTACATGCGGTTGGCGCACCCGCCGGTGACCTTCCGCCACGAGAAGCTCAAGATCGAGCAGCGCCTGCCGGCGGCCGAGCGCTTCATCGTCGAGCGCGGGCTGAACGAGCGTTTCGGCCCACCCGAGGCGGCTGCATCGCCAGGAGGCGGCCTTGGCCTGGGCCTCGGTCTCGTCGTGCAGGGCGGCGTCTACCCGGCACTGGTGCGGGCGCTGCAGATGCTGGGCCTGGCCGACGAGGGCGGCCAGCCGTGGCTGCCGGTGCTTTGCCTGAACGTCACCTACCCGCTGGCGGGCGCGGAGCTCGCGGCGTTCTGCGCCGGCCGGCGCGCGGTGCTGGTGGTGGAGGAGGGCAGCCCCGAGTACATCGAGAAAGACGTGGTGCAGTCGCTGCGCCGGCACGGCGTGCCCACGGCGGTGCATGGCAAGGCGTTCGTGCCGGCGGTCGGCGAGCTGACGGTGGAGGCGCTGGTGCGCGCGCTCGTCGGCTGCCTCGCTGCCGAAGCCACCGCGGCCGGGCCGGCGGCACAGCGTGCCATCGCCGCCGGCCGCGGATGGCTGCAGGGCATCGACACCACCCGTGCCGAGGTGGCCCAGGCCCTCGGTGGCCCGCTGCCGGCGCGCCCGCCCACCTTCTGCATCGGCTGCCCCGAACGGCCGGTGTTCAGCGCGCTGAAGCTGGCGCAGCAGCAGGTGGGGCCGGTGCACATTGCCGCCGACATCGGCTGCCACGCCTTCGCCACCTTCGAGCCGTTCAGCAGCGGCCACAGCATCCTCGGCTACGGCATGAGCCTGGCCAGCCGCGCCGGCGTGAGCCCGATGATGCAAAGGCGCACCGTGGCGGTGATGGGCGACGGCGGCTTCTGGCACAACGGCCTGCTCACCGGCGTGCAGGCGGCGCTGTTCAACGGCGACGACGCGGTGCTGCTGATCATGAAGAACGGCTACACCAGCGCCACCGGCACGCAGGACATCCTGAACACCCCCGACGACGAGGCCAAGGCCGAGGCCGCCGCGCGCGGCAGCCTGCACCAGAGCCTGGCGCACAAGAACCAGACCATCGAGGCCACGCTGAAGGGCATGGGCGTGCAGTGGCTGCGCGTGGTGCACACCTACGAGGTCGACACCATGCGCCGCACGCTGCAGGAGGCGCTGACGACACCGTTCGCCGGCCTGAAGGTCGTCGTTGCCGAGGGCGAGTGCCAGCTGGAGCGCCAGCGCCGCATCAAACCGTGGCTGGCCTCGCTGCTCAGCCGCGGCGAACGCGTGGTGCGCGTGAAGTACGGTGTGGACGAAGACGTGTGCACCGGCGACCACGCCTGCATCCGGATTTCCGGCTGCCCGACGCTGACCTTGAAGGACAACCCCGACCCGCTGCGCGACGACCCGGTGGCCACCGTCATCGACGGCTGCGTGGGCTGCGGCCTGTGCGGCGAGAACGCGCACGCGGCCAGCCTGTGCCCGAGCTTCTACCGGGCCGAGATCATCCAGAACCCGCGCTGGCCCGAACGGCTGGCCGCCTGGCTGCGTGAGCGGCTCACCGGCGTGCTGCGAACGGCCTGAACGGCCGGCCGGACAACATGCCGCGTGAGCGAACCGACATCGACCGAAGGAGACCCACGATGAACCTGCGACACATGCTGCGCACGACGGCCTGCGCATCGCTGCACGCGCTGGCAGCCGCTGCGTTGGCGCTGCTGGTGCCGGCAGGCGCTGCACTGGCACAGGCGTTCCCCGGCAAGCCCATCACGCTGATCGTCAACTTTCCGCCCGGCGGCGCGGCCGACGTGATCGGCCGCGCGCTGGCGCAGCAACTGTCCGAGCAGCTCAAGCAGCAGGTGGTGGTGCAAAACCGCCCCGGCGCCAACGGCAACATCGGCGCCGAGGCGGCGGCCAAGGCGCCCGCCGATGGCCACACGCTGCTGATGAGCAGCGGCGGCGCGGTGACGGTGAACCCGTTCCTCTACCCGAACATGGCGTTCGACCCGGCCAAGGACCTCACGCCGGTGGCCAGCGCCGCGCGCGTGCTGGTGTTCCTGATGACGCACCCCGCGGTGCCGGTGAAGGACGCGCGGGAGTTCATCGCCTACGTGAAGGCCAACCCCGGGCGGCTGTCGTACGGTTCGCCCGGCAGCGGCTCCAGCCCGCACCTGGCCACCGAGATGATGAAGCGGCAGCTGGGCCTGTTCGCCGTGCACGTGCCCTACCGCGGCGCCGCGCCGGCGCTCACCGACCTGCTGGCCGGCAACCTGCAGTTCATGTTCGACCCCGGCCCGGGGCTGCGCCACGCCAAGGAGGGCCGGCTGAAGATGCTGGCCGTGGGCAGCCCGAAGCGCTCCGGCGCCTACCCCGACGTGCCCACGCTGGCCGAGCTGGGCGCCACCGGGTTCGACGCCGACACAGTGTTCGGCATCTACGCGCCCGGTGCCACACCGGCTGCGGTGGTGAGCCTGCTGCACGACGAGATCAACAAGGCGCTCGGCACGCCGAGGGTGCAAGAGGTGATCAAGTCGCTGGGCGCCGAGCCGCAGCTCGGCACGCGCGCCGAGTTCATCGCCGGCCAGGAACGCGACCGCACGCGCTTCGGTGCCTTCATCCGCGAGAACAAGATCACCGCCGACTGACCCGCCGACCGAGCGAGCTGCGACGCGCGATGTCCCGCCCGGTCTGCGTTCTCGTCTGCGCCCTCGGCGGCGAGGGCGGCGGCGTGCTGGCCGAATGGCTGTACACCGCGGCGGTGCGTGCCGGCCACGCGGCGCAGGCCACCAGCATCCCGGGTGTCGCGCAGCGCACCGGTGCGACCACGTACTACCTGGAGATCGCGCCGCAGCCCGCGGCGCCCGGCGCGCCGCGGCCGGTGTTCAGCCTGAGCCCGGTACCCGGCGGCGTGGACCTGCTCGTTGCCAGCGAGCTGCTGGAGGCGTTGCGCCAAGCCGGCCAGGGCTTTGTCAGCCGCGCTCGCACGCGGGTCGTCAGCAGCACCACGCGCGCGCTCACGGTGGCCGAGAAGATGGCGCTGGGCGACGGCCGCGCCGACACGGCGCGCCTGCTGGAAGCGCTGCACGGCAGCGCGCGCGCGGTGGACCTGCTGGATCTCGACGCGCTGGCGCGCGAGGCCGGCACCGCGATGAGTGCGGTGATGCTGGGCGCCATCGCCGGCAGCGGCGCGCTGCCGCTGCCGCGCCAGGCGTATGAAGAGGCGATCCGCGCCGCCGGCAAGGGCGTGCAGACCAGCCTCGCCGGGTTTGCGCTGGCCCACGACACGCTCGTGGCACGGCGGGGGTTGCCGCAGCCGGACCCGCAGCCGCAGGGGCCGTTGCAGCAGCAGCGAAAGGAGGGCCGGCGGGCCCAGGCCGGCCGCGCGGGCGGCAAGCCGGCCGTGGCGCCGCACGAGTTGCGCGTGCTCGCGCGGCAGCGGGTCCAGGCATATCAGGACGAAGGTTATGCGCGGCTCTTCGACCAGCGCCTCGCGCGCCTGCAGGCCGCCGAGGCGGCGGCCAGGGGTGCGGCCGTGGGCGCAGATGGGCCCGCGGGCAACGGCGCGGCCAGGCGGCCGGGCGGCCCCACGGGCCTGAGCTCCGCCACGGCCGGGCCCGGGGTGGCCGACGAAGCCGCACGCTGGCTCGCGCTGTGGATGTGCTTCGACGACATCGTGCAGGTGGCCCGGCTGAAGCTCGCCACTGCACGATTGCAGCGCGTGCGCCGCGAGGTGAAGGCCGCGCCGGCCGATGTGGTGAAGGTGTACGACCACTTCAAGCCGGGCGTGGCCGAGCTGGCCGGCCTGCTGCCGGCGGCATGGGCCGGGCGGCTGGTTGCCTGGGACCGGCGCCGTGTGTCCACTGGCCGCGAACCCTGGGCGCTGCCGCTGGCGCTGGGCACGCACGGGCTGCGCGGCACGTTGGCGCTGCGCCTGGTGGCCGCGATGAAGGGCCTGCGCCGCCATGGCCAGCGCTTTGCGCTGGAGCAGGCGCTCATCGAGCGCTGGCTCGCCGCTGTCCAGGCCGGTACGCGCGAGCACGCCGCGCTCGGCCTGGAGCTGGCGCGCTGCGGCGCGCTGGTCAAGGGTTATGGCAGCACCAACGAGCGCGGCAAGGAGAACCTGCTGCACATCGTCGACCACCTCGCGCCGGCGGTGGCCGGCGGCATGGCGCGCAGCGTGGCCGAACGATGCGCCGCGGTGCGCGCGGCGCGCCAGGCGGCGCTGGCCGACGATGCCGGCCACGCCTTCGACGCCGCGCTGGTGGCCCACCACGCGCCGGTGCGCGCACCGCGCGAGCAGGCGGTGCGCTGGTTCAAGCGCAGGCCGGCCCGGGTGGGGTGACCGTGCCGTCTGCCGCGGCGCAGGCGGTCACTGCGCACGCTGCGCCAGGTGATAGTCGATGGCTGCCGACACCGCGTTGGGCAGCGCGCCGGCCTCGTGCAGCGTGGTCTTGTACAGCGTGCGCGTGAAGACGCGCTTGCCATCGATCTCGGTCTCGACCAGCACGATGATGGCCGGCAGGTCCTTCGGGTTTTCCTGCCGCCGGTAGGTGCCGCGCTTCCACTCGTCGTCACCGGTCAGCGCGTCGAAGCGCGCACCCGCGACGAGGTTGTTCACCGCGCGTGCCGCGTCGCCGCCGATCTCACCGCCCGCCCGTAGGGTGGAGGTGCCCATGGCCGTGGCGAACGCCGTGCGCACTGACGCGACGGCGGTGTTCTGGTAGATGGCGAGGTGGTGCACCTTGACCGCAGCCGGCGGCTGGGCACCCGCGCGTTCGAACACCCGGTGCTGCAGCAGGCGCGTCGCCGGCGGGCTGAGTTTCTCCTCGCCGATGCGGGTGACGCCGAAGCCGGGCTGCAGCGGCAGCAAGGCGAAGATCCGGCTCTCGCGCTCTGTGGCCGGGCGCAGGTCGGTGAGGGCCACTGTGGCCGAGGCCTCGAGGCCGGCCACCGGCACCACCACCGGCGGCGCGGCGCAGCCGGCACTCAGGGCCACGGCCCCCGCCGCGAGAAGGGTGGCGGGCAGGCGGGTCATTTGCGATGGCTTCATGTTCGGGTCTCCTTCCGATGCACTGGATGAGGCCTCGATTCTTCGGACGCCCCGCCGGCGGGCAATACCGTGCAGGCGGCAAGGCGCCGCAGCGCCATCCCGTGAATGCGGCAGGCTGGCCACGTGGTCACATGGCCGCGTGGCCGCGTGGCCGCCCGGCCGGCTGGCCGCAGGACCGCCCGGCGGCGTGCAATCCGACGGCCTGCCCGCGCCGCAGCCGCGCCGCAGCCGCGCCGGCTCAGACCGCGTCAGATCGCCTCAACCGGGCGGCCGCACGGCCAGCCAGTCGCTGACCAGGTCTTCATAGCCGGCTGCGGCGCGCAGTACCGCCGCGTCGCCCAGCGGCGGCCCGATCAGCTGCAGCCCCATCGGCCAGCGGCCATTGGCGTGGAAGCCGGCCGGCACGCAGACCGCCGGCAGCCCGGCGAAGGTGGCGTAGATCGTCACCTCCATCCAGCGGTGGTAGGTGTCCATCTCGATGCCGATGATCTCGCGCGGCCAGCTGGCCTGCAGGTCGAACGGCCACACCTGCGCCACCGGCAGCGCCAGCAGGTCGAAGCGCTCGAAGACGCCGGCCAGGCGGGTGTGGAAGCGGCTCCTCACCTGAGCGGCGCGCATGAAGGTGTTGAAGTCGAGGTCCTGCGCCTGGTCGTATTCCCACAGCGCCTCGGGCTTGATGCGCGCGCGGGCTTCGTGCACATCAGGTGCCAAGGGCAGCAGCGCGGCGACGTTCGGCGCCACCAGCGCGCGGCGCCACACCAGCCAGGCCTGCCACAGCGCCTCGGGCGATTCGCCCAGCACCTCGCGGCCCAGCGGCTCCACTTTCGCGCCGGCGGCTTCCATGCGTTCCAGCGCGGCCTCGCAGCGGGCCAGCACGCCGGTCTGCATCGGCAGGTAGCGGTTGAGATCGGCCAGCCAGCCGATGCGCAGGCCCTTCACCGTGGACTCGCCGTCGGCGGGCACGTAGCTCACCGGGTCGGTGGCCAGCGACAGCGGCACGCGCGGGTCGTGCCCGGCCTGCGTGGACAACAGCGCCGCGAGGTCGCGCACGGTACGGCCCATCGGCCCGTCGGTGCCCAGCTGGCTGACGAAGAGCTCGGGCTTGGGGAACGCCGGCACGCGGCCCTGGCTCGGGCGGAAACCGAATACGTTGTTCCAGCCCGCGGGGTTGCGCAGCGAGCCCATGAAGTCGGAGCCGTCGGCCACCGGCAGCAGCCGGTGCGCCAGCGCCACCGCGGCGCCGCCGCTGCTGCCGCCGGCGCTGACCGTGGCGTCGTAGGCGTTGGGCGTGCGGCCGAACAGGTTGTTGTAGGTGTGCGAGCCCAGGCCCAGCTCGGGCATGTTGGTCTTGCCGATGACGATGGCGCCGCTGGCCTTCATGCGCTGCACGTACAGGCTGTCGGTGGTGGCCACGTCGGCGGCCAGCAGCGGGCTGCCGTAGGTGGTAGGCAGGCCCTTGGCTTGCGCCGTGTCCTTGATGGCCTGCGGAAAGCCGTGCATCCAGCCGCGGCTGCCCCAGCGCCCGCGGTGGCGCCCGCCCGGGCCGCCGAGCTCGGCGTCGCAGCGCTCGGCCTGGGCCAGTGCCACGTCGTCGGGCACGAGGTTGACGATGGCGTTGGCCTGCGGGTTGAGGCGGTGGATGCGCGCGAGGTAGGCCTGCATCACCTCGCGACACGAGACTTGGCGGGCGTGGATGGCGCGCGACAGCGTGATGGCGTCCAGCGCCGTGATGTCGTCGATGCGTGGCGGGACCGATGCAGCCCGCTCGCGCCCCTCGGCGCCGGGGCCGAGCCCCTGCGGGCGCGTGTTGGCACCCGGCCGGGTGTGGGCGAACGCCAGCGCCGCGGGGCGCGTGGTGGTCGCATGGCCCGCCTCGGTGGTGGCGTGGCTGACGGTGGTCGGGCCGGAGCGGCTGCTGGCGGAGTGCATGCCGCTACGTTACCGCGGCGCGCCCGAGGAATTCACCCCGCATTGCGCAGGCCTGGAGCGGCAGCGCAAACGCCGTGGGCAGGTGGGCCCACGACGCGGGCCATGCGCAGATTGGCGCGGGCGGTGCACCGCGGGCCGCCACTCGACGCCCGCCGTCCGCCGCTCGCCGCTCGCCGCGCCAGGGCCCCGCCCCGGCCTCGGTCACCCGGCGTGGGCTTCGCCCTCGTAGGCGCCTTGCCAGAGCAGCTCGTAGCCCAGCTCGCGCGTTTCCGTGCAGTGCGCGGCCAGCGCCGCAAACTTGTCCTTGAACACGTGGTCGGCGTGCGAGCGCTCGTGCTGGTCGAACGAGCGCCAATAGGTGGCGATCACGAGGTCGTGGTCGGCGCCCGTGCCGGCCGCGCCAGTGCCGGCCGCGGCCGCGGCCGCGGGGGCGTTCGCGGCGCCGGCGCCCAGCGAGCCCTCGGCCGACACGAAGCCGGCGAAGCGGAACACCTGCCCGGCGACGAACCCGCCGCGCTCTCCGCCGTAGGTCTCCTTGACCACGTTGCACATCTCGGCCAGCGCCAGTTCGACGTCGTCGATCGTCGCGCCCGGCTTGAGCTTGACGGTGTTGAACAGCAGCTTGCAACCAAAGGGGATGGAAATGGGGCCGAACATGGTGCGTGGGCCGCGGGGGCGGCAGTGGTTGACGCGCCCGGCGGGGGCGGTGCGCGCAAGGCGCGGAGGGTAGGCGCGGTGGGCGCGGTGGGCGCGGTGGGCGCGGTGGGCGCGGAGTATGGCCGCGCCGCTCAATCCACTGCCGGCGCCGGGGGCGTGAACGCGTGGTACTCGCGCTCCAGCCACTGCGCGAAGGCCAGCACGTCCAGGTCGCCGAAGGCCGGGCCGATGATCTGCGCGCCCACGGGCAGACGCACCGTGGCGCCGCTGCCGCTGCCGGCCGGCTCGTCGCACAGCTCCAGCGGCACCGAGCACGCCGGCAGCCCGACGACGCCCGGATAGCCGGCCCAGAACAGCGCATCGGTGGTCGGCTGCTGCAGCACGCTGCCGTCGGCGCAGCGCACCGGGATCAGCCGTTCCCAGCGCTCGCCGCGCTGGTTCTGCACGAACGCCGGCGTGGTGGCGGTGGGGCAGATGAGCAGGTCGAAACGCTCGAAGAACGCCGCCCACTGCTGCCGCAGCTTGTCGCGCCGCTGGTCGAACTGCACCCAGTCGCGGTGGCCGGTGGCGCTGCCGCGGTCCATGCGCGCGGGGTAGCTCATGTCGGTGGCGGCGTAGCGCGGCGCGCGTGCCTGGGCGGCCGCGTAGTCGGCATCGGTGAAGCGCGCCCCGGTGGCTGCGCGCAGCAGGTGCAGATACACGGCATGCGCCTCGGCGCTGTCCACCGGGCGCGCCTGCTCGTCGACAGTGCAGCCCTCGCGCCGCAGGAAGTCGGCCAGCCGGGCCAGCGCCGCGCGCAGCGGCGCGTCGACCCGCGCCTGGGCATCGTCGGCCAGGATGGCCACGCGGCAGCGCCGCGGCGGCGTGCCGCGCGTGGCCCAGGCCAGCGGCACGCGGCCCACCGGCGTGAACATCGTCAGCGGCTGGTTCAGCACCTCCATCGCCAGCGCGAGGTCGAAGGCGCTGCGCGCCATCGGCCCCACTGCGGTGATGTCGTAGTTGTCGGCGCAAGGCACCGGCGTCAGCTCGTGCCCGGCCTGCGGCACCACCCCCCACGTCGGCTTGAGGCCCCACACGCCGCAGTAGTGGGCCGGGTCGCGGATGGACGCGCCGATGTCGCTGCCCAGCTCCAGCCCGGTGAGCCCGGCGGCCAGCGCCGCCGCCGACCCGCCCGAGCTGCCGCCCGGCGTGCGCGACACGTCCCACGGGTTGTTCGTCGTGCCGTACACCGGGTTGAAGGTCTGCCAGTCGGCCAGCGACACCGGCACGTTGGTCTTGCCGAAGACCACCGCGCCGGCGGCCTTCAGCCGCTGCACGGTGACGGCGTCGCCGTCGAGCCGGCGCTCGGCGAACGCCGGGTAGCCGTAGGTGGTGGGCAGGCCGGCGACGTTGAACGACTCCTTCACCGTCATCGGCAGGCCGTGCAGCGGGCCCCAGCTCTGGCCGCGCGCCAGCGCCGCATCGGCCTCGCGCGCCCGCGCGCGGGCGCGCTCGGCGTCGAGCACGACCACGGCGTTGAACCTCGGGTTCAGGCGCTCGATGCGCGCCAGGTAGTGATCGAGCAACTCCAGCGCCGAAAGCTCGCGGCGGCGCAGGCGGCGGGCCAGTTCGTGGGCGGGGAGGAAGGCGGGTGCGAGGGCGGTGTCGGACATGGTTCCAGCGTCAGTCGGCAAAGTGATAGCGCGTGATGGCAATCGCGAAGGCGAAGAGAAAGCCGTACGAGAAACGATCGAGCCTCACAAGCGCCTGCCCATGCTTGCGGCGCCAGGCCCCGAGCACGGCCATGCAGGCGCCGCACGCAAGCGGCGTGAGCACGAGGTTGAGCACCCGCGCCATGCCCGAAGGCGTGAGGTGGTGCGGGAACGCCAGCAGGCTCAGCCCGCCCACCGCGGCGCCGAACATTGCGTAGCCGATCCCGGCCAGCACCGGGTGCGGCGTTGAACGAAACGGCTCCGTGACCGACCGGTAGCCGAACTCGGCAAGCACCTCCAGCAGGAACTGGAGGACGAATTCACCAACGACCTCGATCAGGAATTCGATCAACGGCTCACAACCGCGCCAGATCCGGCCTCTGTATCGGCATCACGCTCTCGAACGCCCGCGCCGCGCGCAGCACCAGTGCATCGCCGAACATCGGCCCGACGAATTGCACGCCGATCGGCAGGCCCTCACTGGTCAGCCCGCAGGGCACCGTGCAGGCGGGTTGCTGGGTGAGGTTGAACGGGTAGCTGAACGGCGTCCAGCCGAGCATCGCGCCGGGCTCCATCGCCTGGTGCCCGGCGGGCTTGGCGTCGAAGGCGGGCACGGCGACGCTGGGCGTGACCAGCAGGTCCCAGCCGGTCATGAACTGCCGCATGTGCGAGCCGAGTGCGCCGCGGCGCAGGTTCAGCCTTTGCACTTCCAGCGCGCTCAGCTTGGAGCCCAGCGCCGCCTCGGCGGCGAAGTCGGGGTCGGTGCGCGCCTGCTGTTCGCGGCTGAGGGTGTTCCACAACGTCCACGCGCCCGCGAACCACAGGCCGGTGCTGATCTCCAGCGGGTCTTCGAAGCCGGGGTCGACCTGCTCGACGATGGCGCCGAGCTCGGCCATGCGCTGTGCCGCGGCGGCCACGGCGGCGGCCACCTCGGGGTGCACGTTCTTGGCGTAGCCGAGCGTGGGCGAGAAGGCCACGCGCAGGCCGGCGACGCCGCTTTCCAGGCCGGCGCTGTAGTCGCGCGCGCCGCCGTGCGGGGTTTCGGGCGGCAGGCTGGTCCAGTCGCGCGCGTCGGGCCGGGTGATGAGGCTCATCACGAGCGCCGCGTCGCGCACGCTCATGGTGTGCGGGCCGAGGTGCGCCACGCTGCCGAACGGCGACAGCGGGTATGCCGGCACGCGGCCGAAACTGGGCTTCAGGCCGAAGTTGCCGCAGAACGACGCCGGGATGCGCACGCTGCCGGCGCCGTCGGTGCCGATGGACAGCGGCCCCATGCCCGCGGCCACCGCGGCGGCGCTGCCGCCGGAGCTGCCGCCGGGGCTCTTCTTGGCGTTCCAGGGGTTGCGCGTGATGCCGGTCTTGGGCGAGTTAGTTTCGCCCTTGCAGCCGAACTCGGGGGTGGCGGTCTTGCCCAGCAGCACCGCGCCGCCTTCGCGCAGGCGCGCCGTGACCGGGGCGTCCACGTCCCAGGGCTGGCTCGGGTCCACCGTGTGGCTGCCGCGCAGCGTGGGCCAGCCGGCGGTGAGGATGAGGTCCTTGATCGAGCACGGCACGCCGTCCAGCACCGACAGCGGCGCGCCGCGCATCCAGCGCTCTTCGCTGGCACGGGCGCTTTCCAGGGCGTGCTCGGCATCGACCAGGCAGTAGGCGTTCAGCCGCGGGTTCAGCTTGTCGATGCGCGCCAGCACCGCCTTGGTGGCTTCCACCGGCGAGACGCCGCGCGAGTGGTACAGCACCACGAGGTCGGTGGCGGTGTAGTCGGCCAGGTCGGTGGCTCGGTCGCGCATTTCGGGTTGATAGAGGGGGCCGGGGCGGCTGGGCTGGAAGCGCGGGCGGGGTGGAACCGAAGGTGGGTCGGCAGGGGTGGGAGCCGGAGCCGGAGCAGGGTCGAACGGGGCGCTTGTGATCGGAAGCCTGGCTCCGGCCGGATCGGCGGCGGGCGCCGCAGCTTGAAAGCGGCCCGACACCCGGCGCAGCGCGCTGAAGGTCGGGGCGGCGGGTTGAGCAGGGCCGGTGTCGAGGGAAGCAGGAAACGTCGTGGAGTTCATGACGCCGACATGGGGGCAATCTTGACCGCTGGGAACAGCGCGCTGCGCCGGGGATTGCCCTGAGCCGGGCCCGCGTGGCGCACTGCAATGATGGGTTTGGCTGGCCGGGCGCCGCGCAGCACGCGGCGAGCCCGAGCTTTTGGCACATCACCCCCCGCCCAAGGAACCCCAAAGATGAAACTGGTGGTCGCACAGATGAAGCACGAGACGAACACATACTCGCCGGTGCCGACGCCGATCAGCCGTTTCGGCACCGGGGGCCGGCTGCCGCCCGAAGGCGCCGCGGCCGCCGCGGCCTGGCGCGGCACCGGCTCGGCGCTGGCGGCCTTCCTGGAGCTGGCCGAAGAGGCTGGCGCCGAGGTGGTGCTGCCCATTGCCGCCTCGGCCTGGCCGAGCGGGCCGGTGCACAACGCCGCCTTCGAGCACATCGCCTCGCGCATCTGTGCCGCGGTGGCCCAGGGCTGCGATGCCGTGCTGCTCGACCTGCACGGCGCCATGGTCACCGAGAGTTACGAAGACGGCGAGGGCGAGTTGCTGCGGCGCATCCGCGCCATCGCGCCCGGCATTCCCATCGGCGTGGCGCTGGACATGCACACCAACCTGTACGACGCGATGGGCCGGCACGCCACGGCCATCGCCGGCTACCAGACCTATCCGCATGTGGACATGCATGGCACGGGCCTGCGCGCCGGCCGCGCCGTGCTGGCCCAGCTGGCGGGCAAAGCCAAGCCGACGATGGCCTGGGGCCGCCAGCCGATGCTGCCGCACGTGATGCGCCAGGGCAGCGACGACGAACCCAACCGCACGCTGCAGGCCCGCTGCAAGCAGATGGAGGCCGAAGGGGCGCTGGCGGCCAGCGTGTTCGTCGGCTTCCCGAACGCCGACATCGAATTCGCCGGCCTGTCGGCGGTGGTCGTCACCGACAACGACCCGGCGCTGGCGCGCCGCTGGTGCGACGAGCTGCTGGAGATGGCGTGGCACGAGCGCAAGCAGTTCGTCTATCGCCTCGAACCGCTGGCCGAATCGATGGCGCGTGCGCAGCGGCTGGCGGCCGACAAGCCCGCAGGCAGCGGGCCGGTCGTGCTGCTCGACCACAGCGACAACTGCGCCAGCGGCGGCACGATGGACACGATGACGGTGCTGGGCGCCATGCTCGACGCCGGCCTCACCGACGCTGCCGCCTTCGCCGTCTACGACCCCGAGGCGGTGCGCGCGATGGCCGCGGCCGGCATCGGCGCCGAGCTCACGCTGCCGCTGGGCGGCAAGCTGGACATGCCGTCGATCGGGCTGAAGGGCCGGCCGCGCACCGTCACCGGCCGCGTGCGGCGGCTGTCCGACGGGCGTTATCGCAACTTCGGTCCGATGGCGCGCGGCGAGCACAACGACATGGGCCTGTCGGCGGTGTTCGAGGTGGCGGGCATCCAGGTGGCGGTGATCAGCGACCACGTCGAGCCGCACGATCTGGCGGCGTTCACGGCGCTGGGCATCGCGCCGCACACGTTGCGCTTTCTCATGCTGAAGAGCCGCGTGCACTGGCGCGCCGGGCTGCGCAGCCTGGCGCACGCGGTGGTGGAATGCGCGGGCACGGGGGTGTGCACGTCGGACTACGAGCTGCTGGCATTCGAGAAGGTGAGAAGGCCGATCTATCCGCTCGACCCGTTGTGAGTGGCGGCCGCATGGCAGCCGCGCGGCTTGAACACACGCTTGGTGGAAGCCGGCCGCTTGGCCAGCTTGGCCGCCGGCCGCCGTGGCCGGCGCACGAACTCGCCGCCGCAGTTGGGGCAGATGCCGCTCAGCCGCTCTTGCACGCAACGTTCGCAGAAAGTGCACTCGAAAGAGCAGATGCGTGCAGCCGGCGATTCGGGCGGCAGGTCGGCATCGCAGCACTCGCAGTTCGGGCGCAGCGCAAGCATCGTCGGGGCGGGCCTTGGGCCTGGCGCTCAGCCGATGCGGGTCCAGTCCATGAACCAGTTGTCTTCCCAGGTGCGCCCGCCGTCGCGCGAAAAGGCCTGGTGCCAGCGGCAGCCGGTGGGCGTGATGCGGTCCCACACGCCGCGGCTGTGGATGGGGATGTCGCCGTCACGGTCGTCGGTGGCGACGAAGGTGCCCACGCCGCCCTCGAACACGCCGGTCATCGGCGGCGGCATCACGACGCCGCTGCCGCTGGACGACCAGTAGTCGCTCCACAGGCCCGTGCCGGTGTCGAGAAGGCGGATGCCCAACCCGCGCGGCTGGCCGGGCGGGATGCACAGCTCCTCGATGCTGCCCAGGCCGCCGAGCACGGTGAAGCAGGTGGCTTCGCCGTCGAACTCTTCCCAGTCACCGGTGCCCGACCAGCGGGTCTTCAGGCGGCGGTTCTTGATGCTCCAGCGGCCGGCGAGAAAGTTGAAGTCGCCGGCGCGGCCGGTGCCGGCCCGGCGAGCCGCCGGGTGGCGCGGGTGGTTCATCTGGCCCTCGATGCTGCCGTGGGCAGCGGCGCCGCCGAGTTCAGGGGTCGCGTGTTCAGTCATGCCTTGCTCCGCATCCAGTTGTCGATCTTGCGTTCCAGCACCGCCAGCGCCACCGCGCCGGTGTTGAGCACCTGCGTGTGGAACTCGCGCACATCGAAGCGGCTGCCCAGCGTGCGTTCAGCCCGCTGGCGCAGCGCGCGGATGCGCAGCTCGCCCAGCTTGTAGGCGCAGGCCTGGCCGGGCCACACGATGTAGCGGTCGACCTCGCCCTCGCAGAACGTGCGCTCCAGCGAGGTGTTGGCCACCAGGTAGTCGGTGGCGCGCCGGCGGCTCCAGCCCTGCGTGTGCAGGCCGGTGTCCACCACCAGCCGCGCGGCGCGGAAGATCTCCATGTCCAGCTGGCCGAAGTGCTGGATGGGGTCGCCGGCGTACAGCGCCATCTCGTGGCCCAGCCACTCGGCGTACAGCGCCCAGCCTTCGCCGTAGCCGGCGTTCCATGCAAAGCGCAGCATCGGCGGCAGCGTGGCGTCTTCTTGCGCCAGTGAGCCCTGCAGGTGGTGGCCGGGCACCCCTTCGTGCAGGAACAGCGCCGTGGTGCGCGTGGCGGTGCGCGTGGGCAGCTCGCTGGTGTTGAGGTAGAAGGTGCCGGGCCGCGTGCCGTCGGGCGTGCCGACGATGTAGTAGGCGCCGCCGGCGCTGGCCTGCTGCTCGGCGGGCACCGGCGCGAAGACCAGGCGGCTCTTGGGCGCCGCGGCAAAGAAGCGCGGCAGCACCTCGGCCACCCGGCGCTGCACCGCCTCGTAGGCGGCGAACATCGCTTCGGGCGTGGCGAACTTGTACCTGGCGTCGGTCTTCAGGTGCTGGAAGAACTCGGCCAGCGTGCCCTTGAAGCCGACCTCGGCCTGCACCCGTGCCATCTCGCCGCGGATGCGCTTCACTTCGGCCAGGCCCGTGCGGTGGATCTCATCGGCGCCCAAGCGCAGCGTGGTGTGCGACTCGAGCAGGACCTCGTACCAGCGCGCACCGCCGGGCAGTGCAGCGAGGCCCGGCGCCTGGTCGCCGCGCAGGCGGTGGCTGGGCGCGCGGACCTCGGCATGCATGAACTCGCGCAGGCGCGCGAAGGCCGGGTGGATCTTCCCGGTGATGGCATCGCGGTACGCGGCGGTGAAGCGCTGGCGCTCGGCCTCGTTGAACGAGGCCGGCAGCGCGCGGATCGGCCCGTGGAAGGGGCTGGCTTCGGGCGCCAGCGCCAGCGCTTCGTCGAGCTGGGCGATGACCTTGTCGACGATGAAGCCCGGCTGCACGCGCCGCGCGCGCAGGCCCTGGCGCATGCGGCCGATGGCGCGGTCGAGGTACACGACGAAGCCGTCGATGCGCGCCAGGCCCGCTTCGTAGTCGGCCACCGTGCGGTACGGCGCACCGGCGCTGCCCGACGAGAACTGCGCAAACGCGATGTGCTGGCCGAACAGGTGGTCGATGGGCAGCTGCTGCGCCAGCCGCACGTGGCCCTCGTCGTACTGGCGCAGCGCAAAGCGCGCCAGGTACTGCCACATGTCGTAGGCCACCTGCTCGGCGCTGGAAAGCCGCTGCCGATCGATGACCGCGAAGCGCGCCAGCTGCGCGCGCAGCAGCGCCTCGGCCGCGCGGCAATGCTCGTCGCTGATGAGGTCGCCGAACTCGCCGGCGCGCTTCAGGTCGCCGCGCAGCACCGCGGCCTGCGGGTTGAGCGCCAGGTCTTCCTGGTCGACCTCGTCGAGGAAGGCCATCAGGCGCCGGCCCATCGGCGTGGGGCCGGGGGGCGGTTGCGATGCGGCTTGGGCGCGCAGCGGCGTGGCGGCAGTGACGGCGGCAGTGACGGCGGCGGGGTCGGCAGCAGAACCGGCAGCAGAGCTGGCAGCGCCGCCGGCGCCGTTGGCACCGGCGGCAGCCAGGGCAGGCAGCGTGGCGAGGAAACGGCGGCGGCGTGGGTTCATGGCCGAGGACGATAGGCAGCGGCCGCCGTGACGGGCAGTGGCGCAAATGACAATGTACGGTTAGATTCCGCCAATCCGGACTTCAAACCATGAGCAAGAAGCGCCCGCTGCTCGCGCTGGTGGCCTACGACGGCCTGCGCACCTTCGAATACTCGATCGCCGCCGATCTGTTCGCGGCCGAGCGCAGTTATCTCGGCGTCGACTGGTACGACACCATCGTCGTCACGCCCGACCGTGGCCGGCTGCGCGGCGTGGGCGGCGTGGAGGTGCGGGCCAGCGCGCCCTTCGAGTCCATCGCGCGCGCGGCCACCATCGTCATCCCCGGTTGGCGTGATGTGACCGAGACGCCGCCCGCACGCCTGCTGGACGCGCTGCGTGCCGCGGCGCGGCGCCGCGCGCGGCTCTTGTCACTGTGCTCGGGCGCCTTCGTGCTGGGCAGCGCGGGGCTCCTGGACGGCCGCCGCGCCACCACGCACTGGTTGTTCGCCGACGAGTTCAAGCGCCGCTTTCCACTGGCGCGCTACGAGCGCGATGTGCTCTACGTCGACGAAGGCCCGGTCATCACCTCGGCCGGCAGCGCCGCCGGGCTGGATGCCTGCCTGCACCTGGTGCGCCGCGACTTCGGCGCGCGCGTGGCCAACACGGTGGCGCGGCGCATGGTGGTGGCGCCGCACCGCGAGGGCGGGCAGGCGCAGTATGTGGAAGCGCCGGTGGCACCGCGCGCCAACCGCGGCATCGGCCCGGCGATGGACTGGGCGCGCGTGCGCCTCGACCAACCGGTCAGCGTGGCCGAGCTGGCCGCGCGCTCGGCGATGAGCGAGCGCACGTTCCTGCGCCGCTTCAGCGCCGCGGCCGGCATGCCGCCGCTGGCCTGGCTGCAGCAGCAGCGCATGGCGCGGGCGCGCCAGCTGATGGAGGCACAGCCGGCGATGGGCACCGGCGACATCGCCACGCAGTGCGGCTACGAATCGATGGAGACTTTTCGCGCGGCGTTCCGGCGTGTCGTCGGGGTGGCTCCTGCGACGTACCGGGCGCGCTTCGCTGCGCGGCCGGCCTAGAGGGCCGCGCAGCGGAAAGCGGCACCTGCGTGGCGGCGCGCGGTCGCGGGGGGTGGGCCCCGACGCGCCACGCCCCCTGCGAGCGGGCCGCGTGTCCTCAGGGCCGTGTGCGGGTCGCCGGGTTCAGGCGCTGCCAGGGCAGGTCACCCGGGTCGGCGGCCATCGGCCCAGCGGCCTTGCCCACCAGCACGTGGCTGGCGTTGGGCTGGAAGTCGGCGCGGAAGTGCACCGAGCTCTTCACCACCACGATGCGCATCTGCTCGGTGTGGATGCCCACCATGCGCAGCAGCTCGCGGTCGAGCAGCTGCTTCTTGCCGCTGGTCACGGCGATGCGCACGCCGTCGATCTCGAGGCAGGCGCTGGGGCCCAGGCCCACGGTGAGGCCGGTCATCATCGGCCCTTTCAGCGTGCACTTGCCGTCGGCCAGCGCCAGCACCTTGCAGCGGCCGCGCACTGGCGCATCGCTGGGCTGGCCGGTGAAGGTGGGCACGGCCTTGCCCAGTGCGATGTCGATCTCGCTGCCCAGCCCCGCCTCGTGCGCGGCGCGCGCGGCGGCCGGGTCGAACATCAGGCCGAGCGCCACCTGCCCGGGGAAGCGCCGGCCCGCGCCTTGCGCCAGCAGCGCGTGCAACATGCCGGTGGTGTTGCTGTCGCCGCCGGCGCCGGGGTTGTCCTGCGTGTCGGCCAGCACCACGGGCTTGCCGGCGGCAGCGGTGCTGCCCGCGAGGTTCATCGCCTGCGCCACCGCGTCGCGCGCCGGCAGCACCTCGATGCGCCACTGCGCCGGCTGGCCGGCGCGCGCGAAGAGGCGTTCCACCGCGGCCTCGGCGCGCTCGCCGTGCCCCCAAAGCACCGGCGCGCACTCGTCGAAGTCGGCGGCCGGGAAGCCGGGGCAGAAGCTGAGCACGCAGCCGAACTCGCGGTCCAGCGCCTTCAGCTCCTCGTAGATCGAGCGCCCGGGCTCGAGGAATGTGCTCTGCGCATTCAGCGCGATGAGGTACGGAAAGCGCCGCGCGTGCATCGGTTCCTTGCGCCCGGCCTTGAAGCGCCGCGCCAGCAGCTCGGCGGCCAGCGCGCCGGTGTCGGCCATGTCCACATGCGGGTAGGTGCGGTACGAGACCAGCGCATCGGCCAGCTCCAGCATGCGCGCGGTGACGTTGGCGTGCAGGTCGAGGCTGGCGACGATGGGCAGGCCGGGGCCCACGATGGCGCGCAGCCGCGCGAGCAGTTCACCTTCGCTGTCGAGCGCGTGCTCGGCCACCGCGGCGCCGTGCAGGTCGAGGTAGATGGCGTCGAGCCCGCCGTGGTCCTTGGCCTCGCGCACGTCTTCGCAGATGGCGCCGGCGATGCGCTCGAAGGCGTCCTCGGTGACGTAGCTCGACGGGATGGCGCCGGCCCAGGCCGAGGGCACGAGTGTCCATCCGCGGCGCTTGGCGCTGTCGATGAAGCCGGCCACCGGGATGTTGATGCCGCCCAGCTGCTGCGGCATGGCGGCGCCGCGCACGAAGGCAGGGAACGAATCGCCGCGCGTGAACGCGGCCCAGTCGGCCAGGCTCGGGGCGAAGGTGTTGGTCTCGTGCTGGAAGCCGGCGATGAGGATGCGCGTCATGGGGCCGGGATTGTGGGGGCAGGCGCGCCGGCTCCCGGTTGCAGCCGGCCCGCCAGTCGGGTTGCGTGAGCCATTCAATCCAGATCGTCGGCGCTCCCGGGAGCAAAGCGCACACGGGCGCGCCGCAGCTGTTCAGCAGTGGCACCGCCGTCGTCGAGTGCCTCGAGCTGCTCATCGATGCGCGCCAGGCACTCGCGGCGCATCTGCGCTTGCGCGGCCGGCGGCAGCAGTTGCCCGGCCAAGGCAACGAAATCGTCAGACACCGTCCGCGCGGCCGCCGCGCGCCGCACGATGTTGGCCGCGTACGGCGGGCACACCAGGCATTCGAACGCCAGCAGCGCGCAGGCCCGCGCGCTCAGGCCCAACGGCTCGCGCAGCGACCACAGCAAGGCCAGCGCCACGGCGATGCCGGCGTAGAGCGCGACCAGTGCCCACAACACGAACGTCACGCCCCACTGCGCCAGCACCGCCCCGGGGATGACCGCGAACAGCAGCAACCAGCATGCCCATGCGAAGGGTGCCAGCCGCGCCAGCGACGCCGGCGCCAGCCGCAGTGCCGCACCCTCGGCACCGTCGACCGCGGCGCCACCACCCGCGGCGCCACCACCCGCGGCGCCATCACGCGCGACGCCGGGGTCTGGGGCTTCGCTGGTCATGCACCACCGCAGCCGGTACACCGGTGCATGCGGCGTCAGGGGGTTGGCCAGATAGGGCTCGCGGCCGGCCAGCTTGTAGCCGCGGGCGCCGAAGCCGGCGTGCCAACGCCCCCCCAGGCCGCGCACGAGCACGGCCTCGTCGGGCGCCAGCAGCAGCAGCGAGTCCTTCAGGTACAGGCCGACGATCAGCGCGGCCAGCAGCGCCTCGGCCGGCAGGCTCATCGGACAACGCTGCGCGCTGCGCCCATCGGGACGAGCGCTTGGGAACCGCCCGGCGCGCTCATGCGAAGCAACCCGGCACCCCGGCCTCGGCAAGAAGGCCCGGGTCAGGCCTTCTTGCGACCGAACAGCTTGCCCAGCCCCAGCACCGCGGCCACCGCAACGCCGGCGATCAGCTTCCAGCCGGCAGCCAGCGCGGCGAGCAGGCTCTTCCACCACCCGCTCTTCACCGCGGCGGCAGCGGCGCCGCCCAGCACCAGCGCGCCCAGGCCGATCTCGGCCACGTGGTCGCCGGGCTTGAACTCGGCGTAGGTCTGGCCGCCATTGAACGAGAAGCCCTCGAGCAGGGCCTTCAGCTCGGCGACGTCGCGCTGCAGCGTGGCCGCGTCGGACACCAGCGTGACGCTCTCGTAGCCGCTGCGCCCGAGCATGCGCACGGTGTAGTTGATGACCGGATTCGGGTCACCCTCGGCGCGCAGCTTCAGGCCCCACTCCAGCTGCTTGGTCTGCGCGTCGAAGTGCGGCGGCACCGCCCAGCCCTCGGTCGTCAGCTGAGGGATGCCGCGCTTCCTGCGTTCGTCGTTGGCCGCCGCGTCGCCCTCCCTCAGCGAGCGCAGCAGCTGCTCGGCGTCGAGCTTCTCGTCGTCCTTGACGTAGCCCACGTCGCTGAAGGTGAACACTGCCCACCAGTTGCCCACCACGAGGATGCTGTGGCCGGGCGCGGGCAGGTTGCCGGTCAGCTCGAGGAAGCGCGCGCCGTGCGACTCGGGCAGCAGCCTGGCGTCCTTGGGCACCTTCAGGCTTGCCTTGCTCCCGATGGCCCCTTGCGCCGGCCCGGCCTGCCAGGGCAGCTTGGCGAACTCGGCGCGGCGCTGCTCCGCGCTCATGCCTTGCTGCGCAGTGGCCGCTGTGCTCAGTGCCGCAGCCGCCAGCAGCGCGACCAGCGCGGGCCCGAGGTGGCGGGCGACTAGGCTCGAGTGGCGGCCGACCGCCGGCGATCTGATTTCCATGGCTTGCCTCCCTGCGGCCGCGTCCCGGTGCTCGATGAGCCATCCTGCCACGGTGCGCGGCGAGGGCGTGGCCCGGCGGGGGGCGGCGCGGCTGCCGCCAGTGCAATCGTGCCGCGCCGGGCGAGCTGCGCGGCGCGTCCGGGCGCGGCAGGCCGCGTCACTTCCAGCGCTGCGGTTCGATGTCGACATGGCCGGCCTCGCCGCTCAGCGCGAGCGCGCCGTCTTGCACCGTGGCCTGCCAGATCATGCTGCGCTCGACCATGCCGGCCAGCGCCTGCGTGGCCGCGGCAGGCAGCCGCCATACCTCGAGGCGCGGCAGCCGCGCCAGCTTGCTCTCGATGCCGCGCCACCACACCTCGGCGGTGGGGGCGTAGGCGTAGAGCACCACCGCATCGGCGCGGCTGCAGGCCTTGGCGACCGGCTTGTCTTCGGGCTGGCCGACCTCCACCCACACGCGCGGGCGGCCGGTGTAATCGGTGAGCACGACATCGGGGTCGTCGGGGTCGGACAGGCCGCGGCCGAAGGTCCAGGTGGCATCTCCGCCCGCCAGGCTTTGCAGTTGGTGCGCCTGAAGCGCCAGTGCCACCAGCCGCACCATCAGCCGCTCGTCGGTCTCGCTCGGGTGGCGCGCCAGCGTCACGGCATGGTCGGCGTAGTAGCCGTGGTCGATGTCGGCCACTTGCAGCTGGGCCTTGAAGACGGTGGATTTGAGGGCCATGGTGGAAGCGGGGATCACAGGGCGCGCTGCAGATCGGCAGCGTCGCCACCCGCGGCACCGCTCGGTGGCGTTCATCGGCGGGCCGCTGTCGGGCCGACGCAGCGGCGCGGATTCTGCACGCCCCGCAGGCGTGGCCGCCGGCCGTCGGGTGGCCATGGTGGTGTGTGCAAGGGCACCGAACACCTGGGGATGCCCCGGGAGTGGAGGGGGTGGCGCGCACGACGCGCCCCGCAAAATCGGTGCCAGGCTCAGGACACCGCACGCAGGAGACATGCAACTCGTCAGGCTGCAGGACAGCACGCGCTTCGAACCGCTGCCGGCGGGCGTGCACGTCGCCTCCGATGGCGAGGGGGTGGCCTTCCATGACCTGCTTTGCGGTACCGAGGGCGCGCTCGACAACCACCGGCTGCAACTGGTGGAAATCAGCGGCGGCTACTGCGCCGGGCGCCACCGACATAACTTCGATCAGGTGCGGGTGGTGCTCGAAGGCCAGTTCGGCTTCGGCCCCGGGCTCGTGCAGGGCGCCGGCAGCGTGGGCTACTTCTGCGAGGGCACCTGGTACGAGCAGGAAGGCGCCGGCCGCAGCCTGACGCTGCTGCTGCAGCTGGGCGGGCCCTCGGGCTCGGGCTACCTGAGCCGCCGCCAGCTGGCCGAGGGGCTGGCGGCGCTGCGCGGCAAGGGCGAGTTCTCCGACAGCCGCTTCACCTGGTACGACGCGAACGGCATGCGCTACCAGAAAGACCGCTATGAGGCGGTGTGGGAGCACGTGAACGGCCGGCCGATGCAGTACGCGCGGCCGCAGTACGCGACGCCGGTGCTGATGGAGCCCGAGCGCTTCGGCTGGGTGCCGGCCACCGGCCGCGAAGGCGTGTGGCTGCGCACGCTGGGCCGCTTCAGCGACCGCGGCCTGGCGCTGACGCAGCTGAAGATCGCCCCGGGCATGAGCCTGGAGCTGCCGCGCGGCGAGCAGGTGCTGCTGCTGGTGTGTGTGCAAGGCGGCGGCACCATCGAAGGCCGCACCTACGCGCGCCTGACCTCGCTGCGCGTGGAACCCGGCGAGGCGCCACGCCTGTCGGCGGCGCGCGAGTCGCTCTTCTACGGCTTCGAGCTGCCGCGGTTCGACTGAACTGAAGCCCCGGCCCGGGGTGCAAGCCTGGGGCCAGGCGCGGCCGCGGCGTTCAGCCGAGCTTGCCGAGCGAACCCGCGTCCAGGTAGCGCCGCGTCAGGCGCGGCACCAGCCAGCGGGCCAGCGCCCAGGTGAATACGCTGGCACCCCACCCCAGACCCGCCGAGCGCAACGCGGCGCGCGGGTTGGCCAACGCCCGCGCCCAGCGCCAGGGCCGGCGCAGCCGCGGCAGCAGCCAGGGCACGGCCGCGATCGCCAGGGCCAGCGCGATGCCGCCGAGCGTCAGCGTGAACGACACGCGGTGAAAGGCGACGACCAGCCCCAACACCAACCCGGCCAACGCAGCCAGCGCCGCCAGCACCACCCGGCGCACGGTGGTGTCGAGCTTGGTGATGCGGCCGAACATCTGCTTGCCGGCCTCCAGGTGCGCGCCGAGCACCGGGTCGGCGGCCTGCAGCCGCGCCAGCAACGGCTCGAAGAACCAGCCGCGCTCGGTGTGCTCGCACATCGCCAGCGCCGGCACGTCCCGCGCGAGGCCGGCCAGCCGCGCCTTCATTGCCAGGTAGCCGTCGGCCATCAGCGCGGCCGCCTCGATCTCGCTGAACACGTCCAGGTCGGTGCGGATTTCGGCCAGTGCCGCCTGGTGAGCCTTCCACACGCCGTAGCCCGTGGTCGAACCGCGCTCGGCGTCGCCGGGCTGCTGGTCGTCGGGCTGGCTGGGGTCTTCGCAGGCGACCCAGTTCTCGGGCAGCGCGCTCAAGCCCTGCTTGAGGTGGATGTAGGCCAGGCCGGTGACGCGTCCGCTGTCGTGGGCGGCCTGCAGGCGTTCGTAGCTCAGCTGGCGCATGCGCTCCTGGAAGACGCCGAAGCTGCGCATCAACGGGGCCGCGTGGCCTTCGGAGGCGTTGCGGTCCAGGCCGAGCTGGCCGCAGGCGTCGCTGACGACCAAGACGTTGCAGTCCTCCTGCAGCAGCGCGAGCGCGCCCTGGTTGTCGTAGACGCCGCCATCCACCAGGCTGACCTTGTAGCCGTCGTACAGGCTGGGCAGCGTGAGCGGCGCGAAGAGCCCCGGCACGCACGCGCTGGCCGCCACCGCCTGTGCCAGCGTCACCTCGCGCACCGGCTTGCCGTGGGCGTCGGTGTAGTTGGCGCGCCGCAGCCGCGGCAGCGGGTCGGCGCCGCGCGTGATCGACCAGGGCGATTCGCCCATCGAGGTGACGGTGAACTGCCACGAGTGCCCGGTGTTCAGCGTGGTGGCGTTCAGCATCAGCGTGGGCACCTTCGCCGCGCGCGACAGATTGTGGTAGTGCGGATGGAAGTCGGCCGGTTCGCCTGCGGGCACGGTGCGCAGGGCATGCATCGGCAGGTCTTGCGCCTCGATGCGCGCATGCAGCTTGTCGTGCACGGCGCGCGCCATGCCGCGGGCGTAGGCCTCGTCGTCGCCGCCGAGCACGGCGCGGCAGGTGCGCCAGTCGGTGAGCAGGGCGTTGCGCAGGTTGGCCGCGGTGCCGTGGCGGAAGTCGTCGATCAGCTCACGCACCAGCTGCACATAGTCGGCGCGGCTGGGTGAGCCCTGGCGCTGCAGCAGCCGGCGCAGCCGCAGGTAATAGGGGGCGGCGACCATCGAGCCGCCCGAGACGGCCGACAGCACCTCCACGTGGCGCAGCAGGTCGGCCTCGGCCAGGCGCGCGAGTGCGCCCAGGTGGTACAGCGAGGCGCGAAAGCCGCCCCCGGAAAGCGCCAGCCCCACCTTGCCCACGAGCACCGAGCGCGCCAACGTGGCGGCGCTGTCGGCGGGCCGGTCACCGTACAGCGCGGTGATCAGTCGCCGCGTGTCGTGCGGCGAGGGGTGGCCGGTTGCGCCGAGCTTGGTGCGCAGCGAGCGGTGCGGCCCGTCGCGGCCGAGCAGGTCGCCCAGGCGAGCGAGTTGCCGCGCGGTGGTCTCGCGCTCCCAGGGGTCGGGCTGCAGGGACCAGATGCCGTCGAGCTGCGCGATCGCCGCTTCCACCTGGCCAAGGCCGAAGTGCGCCTCGGCGCGTGTCACCCTTTCCCAGTAGCCGTTGCCCTTGACCGCATTGCACACGCGCTGCCGCAGCGACAGCGCGCGCCCGACGTGCACGCGCCAGCTCGCTTCATCTTCGGTGTGCAGCGCCAGCAGGTCGCTGATGAAGGCCGCGTTGACGGCCGGGTAACCGTTCTCGGCCGTGGCGCCGCGGCCGTCGCGGTCGTGACCGGCGTCGTCGCAGCCTTCGGCACGGCCGCGCTCCACCGGTGCGAGGTAGCAGCGCAGCGAGCGCTCCAGGCTCGCCGGCTTGCCGTCGAACTCCCAGCGCCGCTTCCAGATGCCGCCGGCGATGCCCAGCGTCTCGGCGGTGCCGCTCTCGAGATCAGGCTGCAGCAGCTGCAGCGCCCAGTCGTGGCGCACCGAGGCCGCGAGGTCCGGGTCCTTCGAGGTCATCAGCGCGAGCTGTTCACGCAGCCTCTGCGCGCTGGGCGGCGGGCGCTTCGGATCGACGGGCGTGCGCCGGGGGAGGATGTGCGCCACGCCTGCCGCGCGCCGGCGCAGCACGCGCCGCGCCTGCGAGAACGCCTCGTCGGCCTTGCAGGCCTTCCACAGCGCATCGACATCGTCCTCGGCCACCTCGTCGCCTTGGATGAAGCCGTTGGCCAGCCGACGCGACAACTGGCGCGCCAGGAACGGCTGGCCGGCCTGGCGCAACCGATCTCGCCACGCGAGCACCTGATGCGGCTCGCCCTGCTTGGTGTGCAGGTAGTGGCGGGCGCTGTCGACGACATCCTGGATCGTGGTCATCGGGTCTTCCTCGTTCGGCACTCTGGCGGCCCCGGTCGCGCCGGCGCGAAGGCATGTTGCCGGCACCACGCCGGCGCCGCTGCGCTACGCGCCCTCGAACGCCTGCAGCACCGCCACCGCGTTGCGGCCCACCTCGTCGGTGGCGTAGCCGCCTTCGAAGACGAACAGCACCGGGCGCGGCAGGCGCGCCAGGCGCCGGCCGATCTGGAGGTAGTCGCCCTCGCGCAGCAGGAAGCGCGAGATCGGGTCGCGCTCGAAGGTGTCCACGCCGAGCGACACCACCACCGCGGTGCTGCCCGAAGCCTGCACGGCGTCCAGCGCCTGGTCGAGCGCGGCCAGGTATTGCGGTGCCGCGGTGCCGGCGGGCAGCGGCAGGTTGAGCGTGGCACCTTGGCCCTCACCCTCGCCGCGCTCGCTGGCGTGGCCGCTGAAGTACGGGTAGTCGTCGTGCGGGTCGGCGTGCAGGCTGACAAAGAAGACGTCGTCGCGCCGCCAGAAGATGGCCTGCGTGCCGTTGCCGTGGTGGTAGTCGATGTCCAGCACGGCCACCCGCGCGTGGCCTTGGCCGCGCAGGCGCTCGGCGGCGATGGCGGCGTTGTTGAGGTAGCAGTAGCCGCCCATCGTGCGCGCGGCGGCATGGTGGCCGGGCGGGCGGCAGATGGCAAAGGCGGCCGGCGCGCCGCGGCCCAGCGCGTCGGCGGCGGTGATGGCGCACTGCGCGCTCCAGTAGGCGGCGGTCCAGGTGCCGGCGACGATGGCGCAGCCGGCGTCCATCGAGTAGTAGCCGAGCTGCCCCTCGATGTGCCGCGGGCATTCCTTCGGCATGCCCAGCCCCGCGTGCCACACCATGCCCAGCGCCGGGTGCTTGCGGTCGATGGCGCGCCAGGCCTCCCACGCGCCGCGCAGGAACTCCACGTAGTCGGCCTCGTGGACGGCCAGGATGGGCGCCAGCCCCGCGTCGTCGGGCGTGTCCAGCCGGCCGAGGTCGGCCATCAGGTAGGCGTCGCGCACACGCTCGGCGCGCACCGGCAGCTCGAAGCTGGGCAACAGCTGCGCGCCGAAGAATTCGGTGTGGCCCTGGTGGCCGAGGTGGTGGTCGCTGTACCAGGCGTCCATGGGTGCGCGCTCCGATCGCTTGGCGCGCAGTATCGCTGCGGGGGTGGGCTGTGTTACTCGGGGGATTCACCCGCTGCGTTGGTGTGAGCGCCCAGGAGGTGGCGCAGGGCGTGGTGTGCAGCGGGTGCCGTAGTGGCGCGCCAAGGCCGCCGGGTGGTCGCCGCCGCTCATGTCCTTTTTCGAGTGCCCAGCTCTGCCGGTCACTCGAATGCATCCTTTGCTTCGCTGCGGCGACCACCTGGTGGCCTTGGCGAGCACGCGCGTCGGAGTACGAGCACTCGTACCCCAACCCGAGTGCCGGATCGGGTCGGCGGGGTGCCCAGCGCAGCGAAATCAAGGGGGCATCCGAGGGCCTTGCGAAGCCAGGCCCTCGGAAGAGGACATTCGCGGAGCTGGGCACCCCGTCGGCCCGATCTCGCCCGAACCTGCGGAGCAAACGCAGCGGATCACATGCAACCCAGCCGCTGGCGCCGGCGCCCTCAAGCCACGTCCCGCGAGCGCTGCCCCTCCCGCCGCGCCACCCACAGCGTGGCCGCGGCGATGACCGTGCCGCCCAGCAGCGTGGTCTCGGTGGGCACGTCGCCGAAGAAGGCGAAGCCGAAGAACGCCGACCAGATGAGCTCCAGGAACTTCGCCGATTGCGTGGCCGAGATGTCGGCGGCGGCCAGCCCGCGATTCAGGCAGTAGTGGCCGCTGCTGCCCAGCAGCCCGCAGACCAGGAACGCGAACCACTGCAGCGCCGTCAGCGGCCCCCAGTTCACCAACGCGAGCGGCAGGCTGAACAGCGTCACCGTGATCGACTGCCACAGCAGGATGACACCGGCCGTCTCGTGCCGCGTCAGCGCCTTGGTGATGAGAAAGCTGCCGGCGAACAGCGGCGCGCTGGCCAGCATCACCAGGTGCCACAGCTGCGCACCGCCGCCGGCGCCCATCCCCAGCCCCAGCCGCGGGCCGACGACGATGAGCACGCCGGCGAAGCCCAGCCCCACGGCCAGCCAGCGCTCCCAGTGCATCGCCTCGCCGAAGAACAGCCGAGCGCCGATCATGATGAACAGCGGCGTCGTGAAGCCGATGGCGGTGGTGTCGGCCAGCGGGATGCGCGGCAGCGCCAGGAACCACAACACGAGGCCCGCGGTGTGAAAGCTGCCGCGCCAGAACTGGCCCTGGATGCTCTTGGGCCGGTAGTGACGCACGCCGCGCCACGCCACCACCGGCAGCAGCACGAACAGGCCCATCGCATAACGCAGGAACTGCGACTGCATCGGGTCGATGGCCAGCGCCAGCGCGCGCATCAGCGCATTGAGGCCGGTGAACAGCAGACCCGCCGCGATGGTCCACATCAGCGCGCGGGTGGTGGGGTTCCAGCTTGCCGCGCGTGCTTGGGCGTGGCGCCACCAGCCCGGCGGGGCAACGGCCATGCCGCTGCGCGGGAACGCTGCGCCGCCGCGGGCGCTGTCGGTGCCGCCGCCGGCGGGCAAAGGTTCGTCAGCGCGCAACGTGGGTCGGCCGGGCGGGCGCAAACAGGTCTTCCATCGCGCGGCGCAGCCGGTAGGCCTCGGTGCGGGTGTCGATGGCCACGTCGTCCCAACTCAAGCTGTGGCCCTGCCTGACCGGGCGCACCACCTTGACGTCGTGCGCCAGACCGAGCGGCAGCCCGCCGGGGTTTGCACCGCCGGGGCCCAGTGCCAGCGACTTTGCCGCCGGCAGCAGCTTGCCCCACACCGTGCAGCCGCCTTCGCCATCGAGCATCTCGCCGGGCTTCAGGTCGCGCTTGGCGGTGGCCACCACGTCGGCGTTCCACGCCGTGGCCACGCCGGTGGGCTCGCCGCGCAGCGCCACGCTGGCCACCGATACGCCCACCTCCAACCCGATCAGGTGCCAGCGCTTGTACAGCGTGAAGTAGCGCCCGCTCGGGTCGGTGTGGGCGTTGTATTCCTCGAAGCAGTGGCGGATGTAGTCGGTCTCGCCTTCCACCGTGACCCACACGCCCATGCGGATGTCGTAGGGGATCACGCGGCCGTCGGGCTCCAGACTGGAGATGACTTCCACCATGCCCTTGCGTTCGAGCATGCCGCCTTCACTCTTGGGCCGCGTGACGCGCGGGATGTCGGCCACGCTGGCCGGCGGGTAGAGCAGGCCGTCGGATGGCACGCCCAGTCCGGTGGCGTTGGAGACCGCGGCGCTTTCGATGGAAGGCTTGCTGCCATCGAGGAAGCTGTTGAACATCTTCGGGTTCAGGCCACCGCGTGCCGCCTGCTCGGGCGTGAGCCCGTAGTGGCCCCATACCGTTTGCGGCGTGCTCTGCGCGAAGTGCGGCAGCCACTTGTGGCCGCGGCCGGCGGCCACCACCGGAAAGCCGCAGGTGCGCGCCCAGTCCACCAGGTCGCAGATGAGCGCCGGCTGGTCGCCGAAGGCCAGCGAATAGACGACCCCGGCCTCGGCGGCGCGGCGCGCCAGCAGCGGGCCGCAGAACGCATCGGCTTCCACCGTGACGTTGACCACCGGCTTGCCCTGCTTGAACGCGGCCAGGCAATGCTCGACCGCCGCGATCGGGTGGCCCGTGCACTCGACGACGACATCGACCGCCGGGTGCGCGACCAGCGCCTGCCAGTCTTCACCCACATGGGTGCGGCCCAGCCTCACGGCTTCGTCGATGGAACTCGCCTCGGTCTGCGCCTCGGGCCAGCCCACCCGCGCCAGGTTGCGTTTCGCGCCCAGCGGCGACAGGTCGGCGATCGCCACCACCTGCATGCCCGGCGTGCGCGGCACCTGCGCCAGGTACATCGAGCCGAACTTGCCCGCGCCGATGAGGCCCACGCGCACCGGCTTGCCGGCGGCGGCGCGCTGCTGCAACTTGGCGTGCAGGTTCATGCCGCCACCGCGATCTCTTCGAGCGAGGTCTGAAGCGCGCTGGCCGGCATGCCCTGGGCCCAGGGCAGTTCCACCGGCGACTGCCGCAGCAGGCAGTCGTCGCCCAGGCACTCGATGGGCGTGAAGTCGCGGTGCGCGATGTACTCCGGCCGCTTGAAGCGCCGGATGTGGTTGCTGACCGCGCACAGGCTGAGGTAGACGCTGACGCGGTTCCACGGGCTCAGGTTGCTGGTGCTGGCGTGCACCAGGCAGCTGTGGAAGACCAGCATCGAGCCGGCCGGGCCCTGGGGCGCGACGATGCCGCCGTTCTTTCCGCCCGCGCGCTCGACCAGCCGCGTGATCAACGCGTTGTCGATGGTCCACAGCGGGTAGCTCGTCGTCTTCAAGTCGTGCCCGGCTTCCAGCACACCCTGCTTGTGGCTGCCGGGAATGAACATCAGCGGCCCGTTGAACTCGTTCACATCGTCCAGGTACACGGCGATGTTCATCGCGCGCGGCTCGGGCATCCGGTCGTCGTTGGTCCAGGTGCCGAAGTCCTGGTGCCACTGCCACACGTCGCCCTCGAAGGCCATCTTGCCGTTGATCTTGAACTGGTGCATGTAGAGCTTCTCGCCCAGCAGCTCCTGCACCGGCCGCACCATGCGCGGGTGGCGCGCCAGGCGCGCGAACGGCGCGCTGTACAGGTGCGCGGCGAAGTTCGTGCGTACCGCGTCGCGGCCCTTCTCGCGCACGTTGTAGGCCTCGCGCCGCGCATACAGCGCAGGCACCTCGGCGTTCAGCAGCGCGATCTCGGCGCCGCTGAAGTGGCCGGGGAAGAACAGGTAGCCGTCGCGGTCGAAGGCAGCCTTCTGGTCGGGGCTCAGAAGCATGGCGTGCGGTCCTTGCAGGTTCAGGGGTGCGGCGCGGCGGCGCCGGGGCGCGCCTGCTGCAGGCGCGAGCACATGTGCCGGCCGGCCCAGGCGGTGTGCGCAGTCATCAGGCGGTCGGCCTCGTCCGCGTCGCCGGCGGCGATGGCGCGCGCGATGGCTTCGTGCTCGTCCCACACCGTGTCGCGGCCTTCCGAGCGCCGCAGCACCGAGCCCATCGCGCGGCGCACCTGCGCCCAGTAGCGCTGCGCGGCCTGTTCGATGAGCGGGTTGCCCGAGGCCGCATAGATGCCGCGGTGGAACGCGATGTCGGCCTCGATCATGGCCTGGATGTCGTGGGCGGCCACGGCGCGCCGGCCCTCGGCCAGCAGCTGCGGGTCGACGGGCATCCGGCATGCGGCCGCCAGCCGCGCGGCCAGCCGGTCGAGCGCGCCGCGCACCTCGTAGACGCGGGCGATCACCTGTTCGTCCAGCGGCGCCACCTGCAGCCCGCGGCCGGGGGCATCTTCGACGAGGCCGTCGTTCTTCAGCAGGCGCAGCGCCTGCAGCACCGGCTGGCGCGAGACGTTCAGCCGCCGCGCCAGGTCTTCCTGCGTCAGCCGCTCGCCCGGGGCGAGCCGGCCGGTGGCGATGGCGTCCACCAGCGCGCGGCAGGCCTGCTCGACATAGTCGGGCGCGGCTTCGATGGGGGCGAGGGCGGCGCGCATGGCGGGATGGTAGCCAGCCGCTGCGCCACGCCGCGGGTCGCCGGCGTGCGCCCGGCGGCGCGGCGAGAGGGGGTGCCATGCGCCGGCCCACCGGGTGGGAGATCGGGCAGTGGGTGCGCGCGGCCCTGCGCCGCTGGGGCAAGGGGCTGCTGAAGATGACCACCAGGAGCTAGCGGCCGATGTGATGAGCCGGGCGGCCGCTCGGCGCGCCGGTTCGGCCGGCCGCGGTGCGGGCAGCGCAAACGCGCTACGGGCCGCGGTGGCGGTGCCGAGGCAAGCTGATGGCGCAAGGCGACGGCGCAGCGCGACGGCGCAACCCGACGGCGCAACCCGATGGTCGGAGCCGACAGCAGGAACCGACGGGGCGTCGCGGCGGCCTGGACTCTTCCGCTGTGCCTCTGCGACTATCGTTGCCGGCACAACCTGTCTTCGGCTGGCACGATGAACCTCGCCCACTGGCTCGAACGCACCGCGCGGCTGCACCCGCAGCGGCCGGCCATTGCCCATGGGCAGGCGGTGTGGGCAAGTCATGCCGAGTTCGCCGCCCGCGCGGCGCGCTGGGCGGCGGCGCTGCGCGCCGGCGGCCTCGGCCCGGGCGAGCGCGTGGCCCTGTTCATGGCCAACTGCCCGGAGTACCTGGTGGCGTTGTGGGGCACTTGGTGGGCGGGCGCGGTGGCGGTGCCGGTGAATGCCAAGCTGCACCCGCGCGAGCTGGCGTGGATCGTCGGCCACAGCGGCAGCCGGCTCGTCGTGAGCGAAGCTGCCCGCCACGACGAACTGCGTGCCGCGTTCGGCGAGGTCGGGCTCGATGCGACGCGGCTCGCCGAGCCGCAGGCCTTGCCGGGCCCGGCCGGCACGGCCACCGAGGCCCCCGCCCCGCGTGGCGAGGCCGACGCCGCCTGGCTCTTCTACACCAGCGGCACCACCGGCCGCCCCAAAGGCGTGACGCTGGCGGCGCGGCAGCTGCGCTGGTGCACGATGGCCTACCTGGCCAGCGTGCAGGGCGTGGCGCCGGGCGACGTGATGCTGCACCCCGCGCCGCTGTCGCACGGCGGCGGGCTGTATCACCTGCCCTACGTGCTGAATGGCGGCGTCAACGTCGTGCCGGCCTCCGGCGGCTTCGACGGCGCCGAGTGCCTGGACCTTGCCGCGCACTGGCGCCGTGCCTCGTTCTTCGGTGCGCCGACGATGGTGCGGCGCTTCGTCGACGCGGCGCGCGAGCGTCAGCGGCAAGGTGGCCCGCGGCCCGAAGGCCTGGCCACCATCGTCTACGGCGGCGGGCCGATGTACCTGGCCGACATCGAGCAGGCGCTCGCCGTCGTCGGCCCGCACTTCGCGCAGATCTACGGCCAGGGCGAGAGCCCGATGACGATCACCGTGCTGCCGCGCAGCGTGATCAACGACGCTGCGCAGCCGAACTTCCGCGCCCGCCTGGCCTCGGTGGGCGTGGCGCAGTCGATGGTCGAAGTGGCGGTGCGCGACGCCGCGGGTCAGGCGCTGCCCGCCGGCGAGCGGGGTGAGGTCTGCGTGCGCGGTGATGTCGTGATGGAAGGCTACTGGAACGACCCCGCCGCCACTGCGGCTGCCATCCGCGACGGCTGGTTGCACACTGGCGACGTCGGCAGCCTGGACGCCGACGGCTTCCTCACGCTCTTGGACCGCAGCAAGGACCTCGTGGTCAGCGGCGGCAGCAACATCTACCCGCGCGAGGTGGAAGAGGCGCTGCTCATGCACCCGCAGGTGGCCGAGGTGGCGGTGATCGGCCGGCGCGACGAGGAATGGGGCGAAGTCGTCGTGGCCTATGTCGTGGCGCGCGCCGCTGCCGCCCCCGACCTGGCCGCGGCGCTGGATGCGCATTGCCTGCAGCACATCGCGCGCTTCAAGCGGCCCAAGCACTACCGCTTCGTTGCTGAGCTGCAGAAGAACAACTACGGCAAGGTGCTGAAGACGACGCTGCGCGAGTGGGAGGCGGGGCGCGACTGAACGGGCGGCGGACTGGTGGCAGTCGACCCGCAGCCTGCACCCGCCGGGCGCCGGATTCCCGCCCGACGGGCCGACGGCCCCGGTGCCAGGTGCGCCGGGGTCGGCTGCCGGCCGCGTGGCCCGCCGTGCGACCCGGCCTTGCCGAGAATCGAATGTCTCGACTTCGCGCGCGGCGACACTTCACACTAGGGTCGCGGCCGGCGCCCGCGGCCGGCCCTTGCGACCGGCCCTTGCGACCGGCCCTTGCGACCGGCCCTTGCGACCGGCGCCTGCGACCATGAGCGCCCGAAGCCGATGTACCCGGCGCTGCCCCGACCCTTCGCGCGATGAACGCTCCTGCCATCGAACCCTTCCGCCTTGCCGTTCCCGAGCCGGCCGTTGCCGACCTGCACGCGCGGCTGGAGCGCGTGCGCTGGCCCGACGAGGCGCCGGCCGGGCAGGGCGCGCCCTGGGCCTACGGCACGTCGCTGGCCTTCATGCGCGAGTTCGTCGCGCATTGGCGCCACCGCCACGACTGGCGCATCACCGAGGCACAACTCAACGCCTGGCCGCAGTTCAAGACGCGCATCGACGGCATCGACGTGCACTTCCTGCACGTGCCGGGGCGGGGGCCGGCGGCGGCCCGCCGGCCGCTGCTGCTCTCGCACGGCTGGCCGGGCTCGGTGCTGGAATTCATGAAGCTGATTCCGCGGCTTGCCGACCCCGCCGCGTTCGGCGGCGACGCGCGCGACGCGTTCACGGTCGTCGTGCCTTCGCTGCCGGGCTACACGCTGTCGTTCGCCGAACACCAGCGGCGCGTGGGCGTGGCCGAGATCGGCGCGATCTTCGACACGCTCATGCGCGAGCGCCTGGGCTACCCGCGCTACGCCGCACAGGGCGGCGACTGGGGCTCGTTCATCACCGCGTGGCTGGGCGCCCACCGCGCCGGTTCGCTCGCCGGCATCCACCTGAACATGATGCCGCTGAAGCGCGACGCGACGGCGTTCGCCAGCCCGAGCCCCGACGAGGCGCGCTACCTGCAGGAATTGGCGCACTTCATGAAGGAAGAGGCCGGCTACCAGGCCATCCAGGGCACACGGCCGCAGACGCTGGCCTTCGCGCTGAGCGATTCACCCGCGGGTCTGGCCGCCTGGTTCGCCGAGAAGTACCGCGCCTGGACCGACAACGCCGGCGACCCGCGCGAGGCGCTGTCGATGGACGAGATGCTCGGCAACGTGAGCCTGTACTGGTTCACCGGCTGCATTGGCAGCTCGTTCTGGCCCTACTGCGCGCGGCTGCACGGCCGCTGGCCGATCGAGGGGCGCGTCGAGGTGCCCACCGGCTATGCCGCATTCCCGCGCGAGATCCTGCGCCCGCCGCGCGAGGCGGCCGCGCGCCAGTTCAACATCCAGCGCTGGAGCGAGATGCCTCGGGGCGGCCACTTCGCGGCCTGGGAACAGCCCGATGCGCTGGCCGGCGAGATTCGCGCCTTCTTCCGCCAGCGGCTCTGACGCCGCGACCGCGCCCACCCGTCGCACTACTGCCTTCCACCCAATTCCGCAGGAGAGTCCGCGATGCTCGAAGTGACACAACGCGAATCGATCTACCAGCCGCTGCAGCCCGGCCTGAAGTTTCCGGACAAGCCCACCTTCGCCACCCACGCCGAAGAGCGCACGCACCGCCAGCGGCGCCTGGTGGCGGCGTGCCGCGCGTTCGCGGTGCACGGGCTGGATTACGGTTTTGCCGGGCATCTGACGATCCGCGACCCCGAGCGCCCCGAGCTCTACTGGACCAACCCGATGGCGGTGCACTTCGCCGACGTGAAGATCAGCAACCTCATCCTCGCCGATCACAAGGGCCGCGTCGTGCAGGGCGAATACGCGATCAACCGCGCCGGCTTCGTGCTGCACGCCGCGGTGCACGAAGCGCACCCCGACATCGTCGCGATGTGCCACGCGCACACGGTGTACGGCGTGGCCTACGCGGCGCTCGGCCGGCCGCTGCCGCCGGTGACGCAGGACGCCTGCGCCTTCTTCGAGGACCACGTCGTCGTCACCGACGAGGGCGGCAAGGTCGCGGTGGAAGAAGACGCCGGCCACCACTTCGCCGCCGCCTTCAAGGGCGTGAAGGCGGCCATCCACCAGAACCACGGCCTCATCACCGCCAGCCGCCACAGCATCGAGGCGGCGGCGTTCTGGTTCATCGCGCTGGAGCGCTGCTGCCAGCAGCAGCTGATGCTGGAAGCCACCGGCATCGCGCCCAAGCTCGTGCCGCCCGACAAGGCGCGCTACAGCCGCGAGCACGTGGGCAGCGAGTACATCGGCTGGCTGCACTTCCAGCCGATCTACGAGCGGCTGGCGAAGACGCAGCCGGACATGTTCGGCTGAAGCGGCCGGCGCCTGGCGCCGCTTGTCCTTCCTCAGCGCCTTCGCGAAGCGGGTGTGGCTGCCGAGGTTCTCAGCCCGCCCCGGGCCCCGCGCCGGCCCGCAGCCGTTGCCGGTCGATCTTGCCGGTGCCGGTCTTCGGCAGTTCGTCCCGGTAGTGCACGAGCCGCGGATACTTGAACGGCACGAGCGCGCGCTTGACGAACTGCTGCAAGGCCCGCGTCGTCTGCGCGCCGGCGGCGTGGCCCGGGCGCAGGGCCACCCAGGCCTGCAGCGTCATCAGGCGGTTGGCGTCTTCCACCGCCAGCACGGCGCATTCGCGCACGGCCGGGTGCTCGGCGAGCGCGCGTTCCACCTCCAGCGGGTGCACCCATTGGCCGCTGACCTTCACCAGGTCGTCGGCGCGGCCCTCGAAGCCGTAGAAGCCCTCGGCGTCTTCGCGGAAGCGGTCGCCGGTGCAGACCCAGCCGCCGGCGCGCATCGTCTGGGCGGTCTTGTCGGGGCGGCGCCAGTAGAAGGGGGCGTTGGAGTCGCCGCGCACCCACAGGATGCCGGGCTCGCCGCGCGGCACCTCCACACCCTCGGGGTCGCACAGCCGGACCTCGTAACCGGGCACGCGCGCGCCGCTGGCGCCGGGCTTGTGGCGGTCGGCGCGGTTGCTGAGGTAGATGTGCAGCACTTCGGTGGACCCCAGGCCCTCGACGATGGGCAGGCGATAGCGCCGCTGCCACTCGTTGAACATCTCCTGCGACAGCGTCTCGGCGGCCGAGACGCACAGCCGCAGGCTCGCCAGATCGCGCCGCTCGCCGCCCGGGTGCACGAGCAGCGCGTTGTACAGCGTGGGCAGGCCGAACAGCACCGTGGGCCGGTGGCGCTCGATCAGCGTGAACACCGCTTCGGGGTCGGGCCGCCCCGGGTGCAGCACCGTGGTGGCACCCACCGCGAACGGGAACGTGAGCGCGTTGCCGAAGCCGTAGGCGAAGAAGATCTTCGGCGGCGAGAAGACGATGTCGCTCTCGCGCAGACCCAGCACGCGCTGGCCGTAGGCGGCGTGGGTGTAGGGCGCGTCGTGGTGCAGGTGCACCACGCCCTTGGGGCGGCCGGTGCTGCCCGAGCTGTACATCCAGAACGCCATCTCGTCGCGGTGCGTGGGCGCCTCGTCCAGCTGCGCGGGCGCGGCGGCCACCGCCTCGTCCCAGCGCGAGACATGCACGACCTGCGGCGCTGCCAGCGCCTCCAGCGCCTTCTCGCCGGCCAGCCACTCCTCGGGCAGCGCATCGTCGCCGGCGATGACGAGCTCCCTCAGCCGCGTCGCGCGCACGTCGGCATGCGCCAGCAGCGGCGCCAGCGCGCCGTGCACGATGGCCGCCTCGGCGCCGCTGTCGGCCAGGCAGTAGGCCACCAGCTCGGCCGGCGATTGCGTGCTGACGAGCACCGGCACGAAGCCCGCGCGCATGGCGCCGAAGATCGCGGCCACGTACTGCGGCGTGTCGTGCATCAGCAGCAGCACGCGGCTGCCGCGCGCCAGGCCGGCCGCCGCCAGCGCGTGGCCCGCGCGGCTGGCCAACGCGGCCAGCTCCCGGTAGCTGACGTGGCGGCCTTCGCAGACCAGCGCGGTCTTGTCGGCCCGGCCGGCGGCCAGGTTGTCATAGAGCAGCCGGCTCGCGTTGTATTGCTCGGGCAGCGCGAAGGCGATCTCCTGCGCCCCGGGGGTGTGCGGCCCGCAGGGGTCGGCCTGGCGCTCGGGGTGCGCGGCGAGGTCCGGCCGCGGCGCCGCGGCGCGCGCGCCGTCCACGCGCGCCATGAAGCGCGGCGCCAGCGCGCGCAGGCGCTCGTCGCTCATGCGGCCGCTTCGCGTCATGTAGTCATGGGCCAGCTGCCATGGCGCAAGCCGCATCTTGTCGGCCAGCCGCTCGTACCAGAAGCTGCTGGCGTTGGCCGCGCGCACGATCTTCCCGGCCACCGGCTTGCGCTCGCGCTCGAAGGCCGCCAGCGCCGCGGCGACATCGTCGCCGTGCGCGGCCAGCGCCGCGGCCAGCGCGATCGAGTCTTCCATCGCCAGCCGCGTACCCGAGCCGATGGAGAAGTGGCCCGTGCGCACCGCGTCGCCGATGAGCGCCACACCGCCCAGGCCTGCGCCTGCCACGCCCGGTGCCAGCGTCCACTGCGGCGTCCACAGCAGCGGAAAGTTGCGCCAGATCGAGCGGTTGGAGACCAGCGCGTGCCCATCCAGGTCGGGCGCGAACACGCGCTCGCAGTAGCGGCGGCTGTCGTCGTCGCTCATCTGCGCCAGGCCGGCGCGGTGCCAGGTGGCCGCGTCGCATTCGACGATGAAGGTGCTCATGTCGGGTGCGTAGCGGTAGTGGTGCGCGACGAAGTGGCCGTGCTCGTTGGCGCGGAAGGTCAGCGTCAGGCAATCGAACGCCCGCGTCGTGCCGTACCAGGCGAACTTGTTGGTCAGCCACTGCGTGCGCGGCTGCAGCAGCGGTGCCAGCGTGCGCCGCACCATCGAGTTGACGCCATCGGCGGCGACGACGAGGTCGAAGCCGGCCAGCTCGGTGAGCGACGTGACGCTGCGGCCCCAGGCCACCTGCACGCCGGCCGGCTCGCAAAGACGCAAGAGCGCATCGAGCAGGGCCAGGCGGCCGATGGCCGAGAAGCCGTTGCCGTCGATGAGCACGGCTTCGTCGCGGTGCACGATCTTCTGCTCGGGCCAGCGCTCCATGCCGGCTTCGAGCCGCGCGAACACCTCGGGCTCGCCGGCACGCAGGAAGTCCAGCGCGCCTTCGGAGAACACCACGCCGAAGCCGAAGGTGGCGCCGCGCGCGTTCTGCTCGAGGACGAGCACCTCGTCATGCGGGCGGCGGCGCTTGAGCAGCAGCGCGAGAAAGAGGCCGGCGGGGCCGCCGCCGAGGATGGCCGTGCGCATCTATTGCGGAGTCAGGTGTGCAGGAGCATGGCCGGTCATCGCCCCGCGCCGAACGCCAGGCTCCCGGGGCAGCCGCATGCTACGGCAGCGCCGGCTTGTCGCGGCCTTCTCGCCTCCTGCTTGCGCCCCGGTGCCGGCCCGTATGCCGGCCCGCATGCCGGCCCGTTTGCCGGCCCGTTTGCCGCACCGCTTGTCAGCCCGTTTGCCGCCCCGATGGAGCTCGGCGGCCGCGTCGGTTAGGCTGCGGGCCGCATCCCGCCCATGACACGACCCTTCCGCATCGGTGCCGGCGCCGGCTACGCCGGCGACCGCATCGAGCCCGCGCGCGACCTCGCCGAGCGCGGGCAGCTCGACGCGCTGGTGTTCGAGTGCCTGGCCGAGCGCACCATCGCGCTGGCGCAGCTGGCCAGGCTGAGCGACCCCGGCGCGGGCTTCGACCCGCTGCTGGCCGAGCGTCTGCATGCCGTGCTGCCGGCCTGCCTGCGGCACGGCACGCGCATCGTCACCAACATGGGCGCGGCGCATCCGGAGGCGGCCGGGCAGGCGGCGTTGCAGGTGGCGCGCGCGCTGGGCCTGCCGCGCCTGCGCGTGGCGGTGCTCACCGGCGACGACGTGCTGCCGTGGCTGCAAGAGAACGAGGTGCCGCTGCAAGACGACATCGGCGGCGCGCGCAGCAGCGCCGCGCTGGCCGGGCGGCTGGTGTCGGCCAACGCCTACCTGGGTGCCCAGGCGCTGCTGCCGGCGCTGCGCACGGGGGCCGACGTGGTGATCACCGGCCGCGTCGCCGACCCGGCGCTGTTCCTCGCGCCGCTGATGCACCACTTCGGCTGGGCGGCCGACGCCTGGCCGCTGCTCGGCCGCGGCATCGCGGTGGGGCATCTGCTCGAATGCGCCGCGCAGGTCAGCGGCGGCTACATCGCCGAGCCCGGGCGCTTCGACGTGCCGCGGCTGGAAGAGGTGGGCTTTCCGTTGGCGGAGGTCGGTGTGCAAGGCGATGCGGTGATCACCAAGCTCGAAGGCAGCGGCGGGCGCGTGAACCGCCTCACCTGCACCGCGCAGCTGCTGTACGAGATCGAGGACCCGGCGCGCTACCTGCAGCCCGACGTCACGGCCGACTTCTCGCAGGTGCGGCTGCACGAGGTGGGCGCCGACCGCGTGGCGGTGACAGGCGCTTCGGGCAGCGAGCGGCCGCTGCACCTGAAGGCCAGCCTCGGCGTGCGCGACGGTTTCATCGGCGAAGGCCAGATCTCCTACGCCGGGCCCGGCGCGCGCGAACGCGGCGAACTGGCGCTGCGCGTGCTGGCCCACCGGTTGCGCGGCGCCGGCCTGGGCGCGCTGGAGCAGCGCGCCGAGCTGATCGGCGTGAATGCGATGCACGGGGCCGCGTCGGCGCCGATCGGCACGCCGGGCAGCGAGCCGGGCAACGAAGCGGGAGGCCAGCCGTACGAAGTGCGCCTGCGCCTGGCCGCGCGCTGCGCCACGCGCAGCGAGGCCCAGCGCATCGGCCGCGAGGTGGAGGCGCTGTACCTCAACGGCCCGGCCGGCGGCGGCGGCGTCACGCAGTCGGTGCGCGAGGTGCTGGCCGTGGCGTCGTGCCTGGTGCCCCGCGCGGCCGTGCGCCCACAGGTGCAGGTGCTGGAGTGGGTGCGATGACCCCGGCGCGCAGCGCCCGGCGGCTGGGCGACATCGCCATCGCGCGCAGCGGCGACAAGGGCAACCGCGCGACGCTCGCGGTGATTCCGCTCGACCCGGCCGACTACCCGCTGCTCGAGCGCTGGCTCACTGCCGAGCGCGTGCGAGAAGCCTACCGCGGCGTGGTGCACGGCGCCGTGGTGCGCCATGCGCTGCCGCAGCTGGCCGCCTTGCACTTCGTGATGGACGAGGCGCTGGCCGGCGGCGTGACGCGCTCGCTGGCGCTGGACGCGCACGGCAAGACGCTCGCCTCGGCGCTGCTGGCGCTGCCATTGCCGCCTTGGCCACCTCTGCCGCTATCGCCGTGAGCGCCGTGAGCGCCCATCGCCGCCCCGTAGACTCCGCCGCCGGCTGCCCCAGCCGAACCCGCATCGATTCGCCCCGACAGGAGAACACCCCATGAAGCCCACCGCCCGCTGGCTCGCTTGCGCCGCGCTGGCCCTGGCCGGCGCCACTGCGTCCGCCCAGCCCTGGCCGAACACGCCCATCCGCTTCGTCGTGCCCTTCGCCCCCGGCAGCGCCACCGACCAGATCGGCCGTGCCTTCGCCGAGAAGATGGCGGCCACGCTCGGCCAGGGAATCGTCATCGAGAACAAGCCGGGTGCCAACGGCATGCTCGGCGCCGCCGAGGTGGCCAAGGCCGCGCCCGACGGCTACACCTTCCTCGTCGGCACCAACAGCACCAACGCGGCGCTGAAGTTCCTGATGAAGAAGCTGCCGTACGACCAGGACACGGCGTTCGTGCCGGTGGGCTTTCTCGGCTCGGTGCCGCTGATGGTGGCGGTGAACAACGACGTGCCGGCCAAGACGCTGAAAGACCTCGTCGCGCTGGCCAAGAGCAAGCCCGGGCAGGTGAGCTTCGCGTACGCCAGCACCTCGCAGCAGGTGTCTTCGGAGATGCTGGCCAGCATGGCCGGCATCAAGCTCAATGCCATTCCCTACAAGGCAGGCCCCGCGGCGATGACCGACCTGATCGGCGGCCAGGTGAACATCTTCACCGCCGACTTCGGCGTGACGGTGCCTCAGCACAAGGCGGGCAAGATCCGCGGGCTGGCGGTGACTTCCACCAAGCGTGCGGCCGCCGTGCCCGAGCTGCCCACGGTGAACGAAGCGCTGGGCCTGAAGGACTACGAGCTGATCGCCTACTTCGCGGTGTTCGCGCCGGCGGGCACGCCGGCCGAGGTCATCGCCAAGGTCAACCAGGCGATCAACGCTGCGGCCAACGCCAAGGACCTGCAGGCCAGGTTCGATTCGATCGGCTTCGACATCGACCCCGGCACGCCCGAGCAGCTGGCGGCGCGCAACAAGGCCGAGACGGTGAAGTGGGAGCGCGCCATCCGCGAGGCGAAGATCGAGCCGCAGTGAGGCCGCGCGCCGGCCATCGTCGGCCGGCAGGAACGAGTGGAGCGGACATGCGCGCACCACGGTTTTCGCTCCGCGCGCTGCTGGCGATGGCCGGCATCGCGTTGCTCGCGGGCTGCTCGCGCACGCCGGTGCCGGCCCCGGCGCCGCCGGCGGCGGCCGGGGCGCCCGCCGGCGAGGTGAGTGCCGCGGTGGCCAGCGCCCACCGCGCTGTGGCCGCGGCGGCTGATCTGGCCGACGCTCCTTCGTTCGCCGACGCCAAGCGCGGCTTCGCCGCCGCGCCGAAGGGCCAGGTGAAGAACGCCGCGGGCGAGGTGATCTGGGACTTCGACGCCTTCGCCTTCGTGCAAGGCGCCGCGCCGCCCACCGTCAACCCGAGCCTGTGGCGGCAGGCGCTGTTGAACAATCAGGTCGGGCTGTTCAAGGTGGCCGATCGCATCTGGCAGCTGCGCGGCTTTGATCTCGCCAACATCACGCTCATCGAAGGACAGAGCGGCTGGATCGTCGTCGACACGCTCACCGCGCGCGAGACGGCCGCCGCGGCGATGGCGTTCGCGCGCCAGCACCTGGGCGACAAGCCCGTCTCGGCGGTGATCTTCACGCACAGCCACATCGACCACTTCGGCGGCGCGCTCGGTGTCATCACTGCCGAACAAGCCAGACAACGCCACGTGCCGGTGGTGGCGCCGGCCGGCTTCATGGAGGAGGCGACCAGCGAAAACGTGATGATGGGCATCGCGATGGGCCGCCGCGCCGCCTACATGTACGGCAACCGGCTGCCGCGCAACGCCAAGGGCACCGTGGACACGGGCCTGGGCAAGGCGGTGGCGTTCGGCAGCGTGGGCATCCTGCCGCCCACGCTGCTGGTGGAAAAGCCCACCGAAGAGCACCTGATCGACGGGGTGCGCATCGTCTTCCACAACGTGCCGGGCAGCGAGGCGCCCTCGGAGTTCGTGTTTGCGCTGCCGGAGCTCAAGGCCTTCTGCGGCGCCGAAATGATGAGCCACACGCTGCACAACCTGTACACGCTGCGCGGCGCCAAGGTGCGCGACGCGCTGAAGTGGGCGGCCTACCTCGACGCTTCGCTGGCGCAGGTGGCAGGCGCCGAGGTGGTGTTCAACCAGCACCACTGGCCGGTGTGGGGCCGCGAGCGCATCGCCGACTTCATCACCAAGCAGCGCGACACCTACAAGTACATCCACGACCAGACGGTGCGGATGATGAACGCCGGCCTCATCGCCAGCGAGATCGCCGAGACGCTGACGCTGCCCAAGCCGCTGCAAGACCACCTCAACGTGCGCGGCTACTACGGCACCGTGCGCCACAACGTGAAGGGCGTCTACCAGGCGTATCTCGGCTGGTTCGACGCGCACCCGGCGAGCCTGGACGCGCACCCGCCGGTGGAAGCCGGCCGGCGCTACGTGGAACTGGCCGGCGGCGCCGACCGGGCGCTGGCCGCGGCGCAGAAGGCGTTCGATGCCGGCGACTTCCGCTGGGCGGCCGAGGTCACCAGGCACGTGGTCTTCGCCGACCCGCAGCACGCCGCGGCCAAGGAACTGATGGCGCGCAGCTTCGAGCAGCTGGGCTATCTCGCCGAGAGTGCGCCGTGGCGCAACTTCTATCTCACCGGTGCGCTGGAACTGCGCCAGGGCCCGCCCGACAAGGGCCTGGGCCGCGACGCCGTGGTGGACATGTTGCAGCACACGCCGATCGAACGCTTTCTCGACGCGATGGCCGCGGCGCTGAACGCACCGAAGGCGGCCGACGCGAAGCTGACCATCAACCTCGTCTTCTCCGACCTGAATGAAAGCCACGTGCTGCGGCTGGGCAACGGCGTGCTGCACCACCGCAAGGCGCCACCGGACGCCACCGCCAACGCCACGCTGACGCTGACCAAGGCCTTCTTCCTGCGCATGATGACGGGCCGCGCCGGTGCCAAGGACCTGCTGCTGTCCGACGAGACGAAGATCGACGGCAGCCGGCTCGACCTCGGCCGCTTCTTCACGCTGCTGGACAAGCCGACCGGCACCTTCCCGATCGTCACGCGTTGAGGCGCGCCGCGCCGGCCACTCGCAGGCCCGCGCCGCACATCGGCGCGGCTGCGTTCATTGAGTGCACGCAACAGGGCCGGCTCGCTGCTCCCTAGCATGACCCTGCGTGCCTGATGAACGGCATGAGAAGGAGTCGAAGATGAAGACCAGGGATTGGGTGACCGCGCTTCTGGCCGGAGCCGGTGTGCTCGCTGCGGGTGCCGCGTTTGCACAGGCCTCGGCCGACCCGACTTGCCCGCGCACGAGAGCGGAAGTGCGCTCCGAGTGCATCGCGTTCCTGAAGACGCATGCCTGGGACGAGCAGGTCGGCAACTATGTGCTGAAGTCCGGCGCGAAGCCGCCGGAGGGCGTGTTCACGCGGGAGGAAATCCGCGCCGAGCGCGACAAGTTCATGCGCGTCAACCGCTGGGACGAGTCGAAGGGCGCGTGGGTGCCGCTGAAGGGCGCGCCGCGTGACATCTCCAAGCTGTCGCGTGCCGAGGTCCAGAAGGAGACCGCAGCTTTCATGCGCACGCACCGCTTCGACGAGTTGACAGGGACGTATGTCGACGCGCCGCTGAAGAAGTAGCGTCGGCCAACGCAGCGCTGCATGCTGCGGCCTGGCTGGGCAGCCGCCGTGCGGCGCTTGCGTCAAGGCGGCCGCACGGCCGGGCGCTCGACCCGGCTCGCAGCGCAGGTATGCAGCACGAGGGTGGGCCAGGGCACGCTGGGGAGGAGGCGGTGCAGGCCCTGGAGCGGGACGGCGCATTGTCGGCCAGGCGCGCCGCTGCGCCGCTGCACCCCTTCGTCCCCACGCCCACCGGACCAGGCCGCTTGCGCGGCCGGGTGAGATTCAGCGCGGCCCGCGCCCGTCGCCGCGCCACGGGCGGTGGTCATGGCGATCGTCGTAGCGGTCGTCGTGCCGGTCGTAGCGGTTCGGGATGCCGTCGCGATCGCGATCGTGATCACCATAGGGTCCGTAGCGGGGGTCACGGCGGTGCTCGCGCATGTCGGGCACGCCGTTGCCGTTGCGGTCCCAGGCGGGGTTGTAGAGCGGGTCGTGGCGGTTGGGGATGCCATCGCCATCCACGTCCCAGCGCGTCGGCTCGCGGTAGTAGCGGCCGTGCAGGTGCTGAGGCACTCCCTGCGCCACGCGCAGGGCCGGCGAGTGGACCACCGCTGGCCGCGGCGCCGGGGCGACCACCACCCCCGGGGCCGGCACGGGGATCGTCAACACGGGCGCGCCGATCGTCACCGACCATTGCACATCGGCGCCGCGCGCCCGGGCGGCCGTCATGCCAAAGGTGCCGGCGATGGCGATGGCCGCCGTGGCCGCGGCCAGCGTGTACCTGCTTGAACTCATGGGGGCTCCGGATCAGCCCGGAACCGCCGGGCCTCCCGCACACAACGGCAGGTGGGCGCGCCGGCGCACACCCTTGCGCGGGGGTGCCGCGTAAACATCGGTGAAGTCGTCGCGGGCCCCAAGCCCGCGGGCTCCCTGCCGGCGCGCGACCGTTGCCGCACCGCCGATGCGATTTCGGCATCCGAGAACGTGAGCGCACATCGCCCCATCGTTGATCTGCGGCAACACGCGGGCCGGGCGCGATTCGCAACATGGCATCGCACCGCGACAGGTGAAAGAAGAGCAGAGACAACCGTTGAGGCTTGCCCAGCGGGTGGGTGCTGTTGCGCCCCGCCGGCCCGCTGCCACGCTGACCCGACCGCCAACCCGCCTGGACAAGGAAGGGGCGCCCGTCATGTACCAGATCGTTCGCCGCGAGGCCTTCTCGCCCACCACCTTCCTGTGGGAAGTGCTGGCGCCCGATGTCGCGAAGTCGGCGCTGCCCGGCCACTTCGTCATGCTGCGGCTGCGCGAAGGGGGTGAGCGCATCCCGCTGACCGTGGCCGACTACGACCGTGCGCGCGGCACCGTCACGCTGGTGGTGCAGGCGCTGGGCAAGACCACGCTGGAGATGCGCGACCACTACGAGGAAGGCGACACGTTCGCCGATTTCGTCGGCCCGCTCGGGCTGCCGCAGCACGTGGCCGATGTCGGCCACGTCGTGCTGGTCGGCGGGGGGCTGGGCATCGCGCCGGTGTACCCGCAGCTGCGTGCGTTCAAGGAGGCCGGCAACCGCACCACCGGCATCATCGGCTTTCGCACCAAGGACCTGGTTTTCTGGGAGCAGCAGTTCGGCCGTTACTGCGACGAGCTGCTCGTCTGCACCGACGACGGCAGCTACGGCAAGCCGGGCTTCGTGACCGCCGCGCTGCAGGAGGTGCTGGAGCGCCCGGCCGGGCCGGGCCGGCCCGACCTCGTGGTGGCGATCGGCCCGCTGCCGATGATGAACGCCTGCGTCGAGACGACGCGGCCGTTCGGCGTGAAGACGATGGTGTCGCTGAACGCCATCATGGTCGACGGCACCGGCATGTGCGGCTCGTGCCGCGTCACGGTGGGCAAGGAGATCAAGTTCGCCTGCGTCGACGGCCCCGACTTCGACGGCCACCAGGTCGACTTCAAGGAGCTGATGCTGCGCCAGAAGCGCTTCAAGCCCGAAGAGAGCAAGGCCAACGCCGACTACGAGCACGTGTGC
>JAEUPC010000221.1 GCA_016789865.1 Rubrivivax sp. | reverse complement strand
GCGCGCGGCCGCACCGACGTGCCGAAGATCGTCGACTGGTACATGGACGGGCGCATCCGCATCGACGAGCTCATCACACACCGCCTGAAGCTGGAAGACATCAACGAGGGCTTTGCGCTGATGAAGCGCGGCGAGTCGATCCGCTCGGTGGTCGTCTACTGAGGCGAGGCACTTGGCGCAACGCGGTGTGCCGGCGCCGACGATGACGGTGGCGCAGGTGCTCTTCACGCAGGGCTTCGGGGCGCGGCGGCTGTGCGCCGGGCTCGTGGCCGCCGGTGCGGTGCGCATCGCCGGGCGTGTGATGGACGACCCGGCCGAGGGGGTGCCGACGGCCGGCCTCGTGTTCGAGGTCGACGGCGTGGCGTGGCCCTTCCACCAGCCTGCGGTGGTGATGCTGCACAAGCCCGCGGGCTACGAGTGTTCGCAGAAGCCGCGCCACCACCCGGGCGTGATGAGCCTCTTGCCGGCGCCCCTGCGCCAGCGCGGCTTGCAGCCGGTGGGGCGGCTCGATGAAGACACGACCGGCCTGCTCGTGCTCACCGACGACGGCGCGCTGATCCACCGCCTGACGAGCCCGAAGCACCACGTGCCGAAGGTCTACCAGGTGACCGCGAAGCACGCGCTGGATGACACGCAGCTGCGGCGTTTGGCCGAAGGCGTGGTGCTCGACGACGACCCGGCGCCCGTGCGCGCAGTGGCCGTGGCCCGCACCGGCGAACGCACGCTGGCGCTGACGCTGGCCGAGGGCCGCTATCACCAGGTCAAGCGCATGATCGCCGCGGTGGGCAACCGCTGCGAGGCGCTGCACCGCAGCGCCTTCGGGGCGCTGGCACTGCCCGCCGACCTGCCGCCTGGCGCCTGGCGGTGGGTGGAGCAGGCGATCTGAGTGACGCACCGCTGATGGACCGAACCGCCGCGGCGGCGCCACGCCGCCTTCGCCTGGCGCCGGGGCGGCCGCCCGCGGCTGTGGCGCCGGCGGCTCAGGGGGCGGCCAGCCCGGCCACCGCCTGGCGTGCGGCTTCGGCGCCTTGCAGGGCGATCTGCCGCTTCCACACCGGCGTGTCGACGTAGAACGCATCGCGCATGCGGCGCTTGATCTCGGCGCGCTGGCCGGCGGAGGCCTCGGGGTGGTTGTACAGCCACTGGTCGCCGCGCAGCGCGGCCATCACCTCGGGCATCGGCAGCGTGCCGTATTCGAGCGCGATGCCGGTGTACTCGGCCTGCGGGCAATGCAGGTAGATGGCGTTGAAGAGCAGGCCGGTCAGTTCGGCCGAGCTCGACGAGCCGTCGTACATCGAGGTCACCTGCGGGCCCCACCAGGCGCGGGCGCGCGCCAGCGCGGCGGCGTCGTCGCGGTCGGCGAAGATCTTCTCGCCGTGGCCGCTGGGCCCCAGGCCGGTGTGGAAGTCGATCCAGCCCAGGCGGGCGCAGCGCGTGCCGTGCTCTTCCAGCACATGGGCCAGCGTCTGCCGGCTCCACGTGGGGCGGTGGCCACCGAAGAACAGGCGCTCGGGGTGCGTGTACTGGCCCTGGCTCAGCGCGGCCTGCAGCGCACGTTCGCCGTGGCGCTTGGCGTAGTCGGCCAGCCCGGCTTCGGCCTGCGGCGTGGGCGGCCAGGTGGGCGGCACGACGTGGCGGGCGATCTCCTCGTAGCCCGGGTTGGCCGGCAGCGGCGCGTGGTGGTCGAAGTCCTGCCAGTTGCGGTTGAGGTCGACGTTCTCCTGCGTCACGCGGCGCAGCCAAGAGAAGCCATAGGGGTTCAGCGCGTGCACGTACAACACGGCCACGCCGCGTTCGCGCGCCACAGCGCGGAAGGCGCCGTCGGCCAGCAGTGCGTTCTGCGCGCCCGAGCCGCAAAAGCCCTCGGCGCCGTGGCAGCCGCTGGACAGCACCAGCAGCGCCGGCGCATCGGCCGGGCCGAGGCGCGCCACGTCCATCGCCAGCGTCTCGCCGTCGCGGCCGACCAGCGGGTGGACATGCGTCTGAACGCTCAGGCCCGCGGCCGCGGCAGCGCCGAGAAACTTGGTGCGCGCCTCGGCGTAGCTGGCGGCGAAGTGGCGTTCGAAGGTGGCGTCGGCAGCGCTCATCGCACAAGCATCCGGGTCGAGGGTCTAGCCGTGCGTTGCGCTCAACGCGGGGTGCGCAGCCACTCTTCGGCGATGCGCACCCAGGCCGTGGCGCCCAGCGGTATGAGTTCGTCGTTGAAGTCGTAGCTGGGGTTGTGCAGCGTGCACGGCCCCATGCCGTGGCCGGCGTGGCGGTGGTCGCCGTCGCCGTTGCCGATCATGAAATAGCAGCCGGGCTTGGCCTTGAGCATGAAGGCGAAGTCTTCGCTGGCCATCGAAGGCTCGAATGGCCGCACGTTGGCTTCGCCGACGATGCCGCCGAGTACGCCGCGCACGAAGTGCGTTTCGGCGGCGTGGTTCATCGTCACCGGGTAGCCGCGGTTGAACTCGAACTCGGCCTGGGCCCCGTGCGCGGCGCAGATGCCTTCGGCCACTTCGCGCATGCGGCGCTCGATGAGGTCGGTGGCCTCGTCGCTGAGCGTGCGCACGGTGCCCTTCAGTTCGGCCGAGTCGGGGATGACGTTCATCGCCTCGCCGGCGTGGATCATCGTGGCCGAGATGACCGCCGACTCCATCGCACGCAGGTTGCGGCTGACGATGGTCTGCCAGGCCAGCACGATTTCGCAGGCCACCGGCACCGGGTCCACACCCATGTAGGCCAGTGCCGCGTGCGCGCCCTTGCCGCGCACGTTCAGCTTGAACTGGCTGCCCGAGGCGAGCATCGGCCCGACGCTGACGCCGAAGGTGCCTACCGGGTAGCCCGGCCAGTTGTGGGCGCCGAAGATGGCCTCCATCGGAAACTTGTCGAACAGGCCGTCGTCGATCATGGCCCGCGCGCCGGCGCCGCCTTCTTCGGCCGGCTGGAACACGAGGTAGACGGTGCCGTCGAAGTTGCGGTGCTTCGCCAGGTGCTTGGCCGCGGCCAGCAGCATGGCGGTGTGGCCGTCGTGGCCGCAGGCGTGCATCTTGCCGGCGTGGCGGCTGGCATGCGCAAAGGTGTTGTGTTCGGTCATCGGCAGCGCGTCCATGTCCGCGCGCAGGCCCACCGTGCGCGGGCCGCCGCCGTTCTTGACGATGCCGACGACGCCCGTCTTGCCCAGGCCCCGGTGAATGGGGATGCCCCACTCGGTGAGCGAGCGCGCCACCAGGTCGGCGGTGCGGTGCTCCTCGTAGCACAGCTCCGGGTGGGCGTGCAGGTCGCGCCTGAGCGCGGTGATGCTCGCCGCGTCGGCGAGGATGGGCTCGATGAGGTTCATGGCGCGTGGCGGCTTCGACGTGGCGGCGGATTATCGGCCGCCACCTGCCCCGCCGCGCGCCCGCGTCAGGCGGTCGCCTCGGCGACCACCTTGGTCGCAGGGTCTTCTCGTACCGCAGCGGGCCCTGCTGCCGGTGCCGCCGCCTGCGGGCCCGCGGCAAACCCGATGGCCAGCCGCTGCGCAAAGCCGTCGGCCGGCAGCGGCCGGGCGTAGCGGTAGCCCTGGAACTCGTCGCAGCCCAGCGCGAGCAGGTGCTGCTCCTGCTCTTCGGTCTCGACGCCCTCGGCGACCACGCGCTTGTGCAGCGCACGGGCCAGCGCCACCACGGTGCGCACCACGGCGTGCGCGCTGTCGCGCCGGCCGAGGTCGATGACGAAGCTGCGGTCGATCTTCAGCACGTCGATGGGCAGGCTCTGCAGCGCCGACAGCGCCGAGTAGCCGGTGCCGAAGTCGTCCAGCGCCACGAGCACGCCGCGCTCGCGCAACGGCTCCAGCGCCCGCTGCACGGTGGCGGTGTCGCCGGCGAACAGGCTCTCGGTGATCTCGAGCTCCAGGTTGGAAGGGGCCAGGCCGTGCCGCTGCACGATGGCCAGCACGTGGGCGGCGAAGTGCGGCTCGCGCAGCTGCCGCGCCGACACGTTCACGGCCACCCGCCCGGCGTCCAGGCCGGCGTCGAGCCAGCGGCGCTGCTGCGCCAGCGCTTGGTCGAGCACAAAGTCGCCCAGCCGGCCGATGAGCCCGGTGTGCTCGGCCACCGGAACGAAGTGCACCGGCGGGATCGCGCCGCGCTCGGCGTGGTGCCAGCGCACCAGGGCCTCGGTGGCGCCGACGCGGCCGTCGCGCGGGTCGATGCGGGGCTGGTAGTGCACGTCGAGCGCGCCACGGTCCAGCGCGATGCGCAGCTCGCGCGTGAGCCAGGCCCGCTCGGCGGTCTCGCGGTCGAGGTCCTCGTGATAGCGGAACCAGCGGCCGCGACCGGCGCTCTTCGCCGCGTACATGGCCAGGTCGGCGCGGCGCAGCAGCTCGTCGCGCCCGCAGGCGTCGGCCGGGTGGCAGGCGATGCCCACGCTGACGCCCAGCTGCAGCAGGTGCTCACGGTGGCTCAGCGGCGCAGCCAGCGCGCGGCACAGCACCTCGGCCAGTGCCTCGGCGGCCGCGGGCGGGCCCGGCAGCAGCACGATGAACTCGTCGCCGCCGGCGCGCGCCAGCGTGGCCTCGGGGGGTGCGGCGTGGCGCAGCCGGTCGGCGACGTCGCGCAGCACCGCGTCTCCCACCGGGTGGCCCAGCGTGTCGTTGATCTCCTTGAAGCCGTCCAGGTCGGCGAAGAGGAGCGAGAACTCCGGCGGTGGCGCGGCCGGGTCCGGGCCCTGCGCCAGCCGTTGGTCGCACACATCGTGCAAGCCATGGCGGTTGAGCAGCCCGGTGAGGCTGTCGCGCACCGCCCGCTCCACGAGGTGGTGTTCGCGCGCCGCAGCGGCCAGCGCGATGGCCACGCGGTCGCGCAGGGTCTCGATCTCCTGCTTCACTGCGGGGCTCCAGGCCAGCGGCCGCGCGCTCGCGACGATCAGCCAGGCCACGGTTTCGCCTCGCCAGGCCGCCGGCACCCAGGCGAGGTGGCGCAGCCCGCTGGCTGAGGCGTACAGCGCCTGCCGCAGCGCGAGCGGGGCGTCCTTGTCGAGGGTGCCCCGGCCGTGGAACGCCCCATCGGGCACGCTCCAGCGCGGCGCGTCGCAGCGCTGCAGGGTGGGGTGCAGCACCCAGGCGCCGCCCGCCGGCTCGCGCGCGGCGATCGCCACGCCAGCGTCCGGCAGCAGGCGCTGCAGCCGCGCCAGCACATGGGCCAGCGTCAGCGGCAACGGCGTGCCGTCCAGGATCTCACGGTCGATGCGCGCCTGCACTTCCAGCGCCTGCATCTGGCCTTCGATGTGCGCGGCCATGCCGTTGAGCGACCGGGCGAGTTCGGTGAACTCGTCACCGGGCTCGGATGCGCGGTGGCGCGTGTTCGCGCGGCGGTCGCCGGCAGTCTTCGCAGGGTCGTCCATGGCGCCGCTCATCGCGGCGTCCGAGGGGTCGGCGACGCAGGCGTGAGCGATGTCGTGCGAGACGCCGTGCGAGACGCCGTGCGAGACGCCGTGCGCGACGCCGTGTGCAATGCCGTGCGCGGTGCCGCTTCCGAGTTCGACCCGCGCGCCGCGGTCGCCGGCGGCCAGGCGGCGCGTGACCGCGGTGAGGCGCTCCAGCGGCCCCAGCGTGCGGCGAACCATGGCCAGCCCGAGCAGCGCGGCGACGAGCAGCGTGCCGGCCAGGCCCAGGCCGAGCAGGCGCGCCCAGGGCAGCGCGCCGCCTTCGTCGCCGGCGACCGCGGGCCGCGCGGCAACGAGGTGCCAGTCGGCGCTGCCGAACCCGGCGCCCATGAACAGCCGCCACTCGGCCGCCGGCGCACCGGCCCGCGCTTCGACCGGGCAATGCAGCGGCTGGCGTGCTGCGTCGAGCACGCACACGCCCACGCCGGCTCCACCGTCCCGGAAGTCCGACCAGAGGTAGTCGGGCGCGACCTCGGCCAGCCACCAGCCGCGCCCTTGTTCATCGCGCCGGGCGAGCTCGATGCGCGCGGGGCGGCCGGCTTCGGCGTCGATGCGCCGCAGGGCGCCGGCCGGCGGGCCGAGCGCCAAGGCGTGACTGCGGATGCAGGCCAGCGGGTGATTGCTGACTTCATGCGGTGTGGCGGCGCCGGTGGCGGCCGCAGCGGCGCCGGCCCCGGCCCCGGGCAATGCACCCGTGGGGGCCGCACATCCGTCGGCCGGCCACTCCGCGTGGTGGGCATGTTCGTCGAGCACGGCGCGCGCGGCCTCCAGCCGGTCGTACAGCCGCAGGCCCATGTGCTTCAGATGGTCCTTGGTCTGCACTTGCGTGCGTGCCTGCTCCCGTGCGACGAAGGCGTGGTGGCCCAGCAGCGCCAGAAGGGCTGCCGGCAACAGGGCCGCGGTGAGCAGGATCCTGAAGATGCGCCGCGCGACGCGGCTGCGCAGGTAAAGAGGCCGCGCCCGGCGAGGGCGGGTGTCGGCAGGGGTCATGGCACCGCAGCCGGCTGCCCGCACGCGCCTGGTCGCGCACGGCGCGGCCCCGGCCCCGCCTGCTGGAGACAAGGCCCAGCCACGGTGCGGGCCCGCCGGGGCGGGCGTGAGGCAGCCATGTTCCTCAACTTGCTCAGTAGCTCGACGCCGGCCCCACGAAGCGGCCGTTGTTGGCGCGCACGATGTCGTCCCGGCTCCTGTTGGCGGTCAACGGTGGGGCCGATTCGCCGTCGGCGCCCTTGCTGTACAGGTCGTAGTCGGTGTTCAGCGGCACCAGCGAGTGGTCTTTGCGCGCGTGGCCGCGGGCGTGCGCGTCGATCAGCGGGAGGTATTCGTAGCTGCGGCCCCAGGGGTCGCGCAGCGTGCCGCGCCCGATGGCGGCCAGGCTCGCCGGCAGGCCGCCGGTGTCGGTGAGGTGCTGGTCGATCACCACGGCGAGCGCCAGGATGTCCTCCTGCGCCTTGGCCACCTAGGTGCGCTGGCGCCACGTGGTCCACCCGGTGGCCGACAGGCCGACGAGCACGGCCACGACGGCCACGGCCAGCATGAGCTCGATGATGGTGAAGCCGCGGGCAGGCATGGCGCGTGCCCGCGGCAGGTGGCGCGGGGGCATACCGGTGTCATCGCCCGCAGCGGCCCGCCCTTGAGGCTGCCGCCACCGCGAACCCCGTGACCGAATGCGCGGCGGGCGGCCCGCCTTCCGCCAGATGTCTGCGCGCCGGAAATCGAGGCCGGCGACTCTGTGCCGAGCCGGCGGCTAGCGACGCACCCTGCCGTCGCCGCCGAGGATGGTCAGCTCGACGAAGTTCGAGCCCGTGTGCCTGGTGGCGCTGAAGTCGATGTGGAAGCCGCCGAGGTTGAAGTCGCGCAGGCTCTCCAGCCCCGTGACCAGCGCCTCGCCGCCGGCGCCGTTGCTGCGCCGCAGGCCCTCGACGATGGTCTTGGCGGCGATGAAGCCTTCCATGCTGCTGTAGTTGACGTCGACGTTGGCGCCGGCGGCGGCCTGCAGGAACTCGCCGGCGATCGGCGTGATGGGCGTGAACGGGAAGGGCATGACCTGGCTGACCACCACGCCTCGCGCGTCGGGCCCCAGCTCCTGCGCCAGCGCCGCGGTGCCGACGAACGACACGTTGTAGAACTGGCCGCCGAAGCCTGCCTTGCGCGCCTCGCGCACAAAGGCCGCGCAACTTTTGTAGGCGCTGATCTGCACCACCGCCTCGGGGCGCGCGGGCACGATGGCCTTCACCGCCTGGGCCACGTCCACCGAGTTGCGCTCCACGGTGGCGGTGATCACCGGCTTGCTCTTGTGCGCCTCCATCGCCCGCACCACGCCGGTAAGGCCCGCCTGGCCGTAGCTGTCGTTCTGGTGGAAGACGGCGATGTTCTTCAGGCTGATGCTGAGCAGGTGGTTGACGATGCGCGCCGTTTCGTCGAAGTACGAGGCGCGCACGTGGAAGGCATAGCGGTTGAACGGCTCGCGCAGCGCCTGCGCGCCGGTGAACGGCGCGATGAACGGCATCTTGGCGTTGGTGGCCAGCGGCAGCGCAGCCAGCGCGGTGGGCGTGCCGATGTAGCCGAACAGCGCGGCGACGCCTTCGTCGATGAGGGTGCGCGTGTTGGCCGCGCAGCGGTCGGGCTCGTAGCCGTCGTCCAGGCTCTTGAGCTCGATGGTGCGGCCGTTGACCCCGCCGCGGGCGTTCAGGCGCGCGAAGTACAGCCGTGCGCCGGCCTGGAACTGCAGCCCCAGCTGCGCGGCCGCGCCGGTGAGCGCGGCGGACTGGCCGAGCACGATGCGGCCGCGGGGCTCCTGCGCCAAGAGCGGCGGGGCGGCCAGCGAGGCCGCCAGAGCACCCAGGCGGCCAAGCGCCTGACGTCGTTGGAACATGGCAAACCGGCGGAGAAGGCTGCGGGGCCCCCGGCGTACGCTGCGCCGGCGGGAGGGGGCCCGAGTATCCACCGCCACCGCGCGGCCCGGCGCGCGCCGATGTTTGGCGTTAGGGGGATTCAGACCCCTCGATCGGGGCGCGTGGCGCCCGCGGCTGCACGGTGCAGACCGCGCCGCTCCCTGGGCCGGCTCGCCCAGATCAGGCTGGCTCGGCCCGTCAGACCGGCTCGGCCCGTCAGGCCGGCTCGGCCACCGCCTCGTTCGCCGGCTGCCGGCTCGCCGCCGCCGCGTCGCCGAGCTTGAAGGCCGCGACCGCTTCGGTCAGCCGCTGTGCCTGCTGCTGCAGGCTCATGGCAGCGGCGGCCGATTGCTCCACCAGCGCCGCGTTCTGCTGCGTGCCCTGGTCCATCTGCTGCACCGCTTGACCAACCTGCGCAACGCCGGTGCTCTGCTCGGCGCTGGCGTGGCTGATCTCGCGCATGATGCCGGTGACGCGGTGCGTGGCACCGACGATCTCCTGCATCGTCGCACCAGCCTGGTCGACCAGCGCCGCGCCCTGCTCGACCTGCTCGACACTCTGGCCGATCAGCTGCTTGATCTGTCGCGCCGCGTCGGCCGAGCGGTGGGCGAGGCTGCGCACCTCGCCGGCCACCACCGCGAAGCCGCGCCCCTGCTCGCCGGCGCGCGCCGCTTCCACGGCGGCGTTGAGCGCCAGGATGTTGGTCTGGAAGGCGATGCCGTCGATGGTGCCGATGATCTCGGCGATCTTCTGGCTGCTGGCGCTGATGGCGCGCATGTTCTGCACCACCGCGCCCACCACCTCGCCGCCGCGCGTGGCCACCTGCGAGGCGCCCTCGGCCAGCTCGTTGGCCTGGCGGGCATTGGCGGCGTTCTGCTGCACCGTGCTGCCCAGCTGCTCCATCGACGCCGCGGTCTGCTGCAAGGCGCTGGCCTGGCGCTCGGTGCGCTGGCTCAGGTCCTGGTTGCCGCGGCTGATCTCGCGCGCGCCGACGTCGATCTCCTGCGCGGCGCCGTGGATGTTGCCGACGATGCCTTCGAGCGTGTCGACCATCGCGGCCAGTGCGGTCAGCAGGCGCGCCGTTTCGTCGCTGCCCCGGGTGGCCTCGGCCGGCACGGCGTCCAGGTGCCCCTGGGCCACGCGTTCGGCCACGGCCACAGCGGTGTCCAGGCGGCGGGTGACGCTGCGCACCGTGTGCCAGCTGAGCGCACCGATCACGCCCACCGCCGCCAAGGCGATGCCGATGATGAGCGCCAGCGACCAGCTGACGCGCTGGTCGACCGCGGCGCTGACCTCGGACTGCCGGTCTCCGGCCGAGCGTGCCTGCTTCTCGCCGAGCTCGGCCTGCCGCGCCGCCACGGTCTTCAGCTGCGCCAGCGACTGCGCCATGGCGACTTCGCTTTGCAGCAGGCCGCTGCGGCTGGCGGCCACCTTGTCGATGGAGGTGACGACCATGCCGATCGCCATCTGCGCGCCTTGCACCTGCTCGGCCAGCGGCGGGCGGCCCATCTTGATCAACCCGGCGCGCATGGCCTTCATCTGGTCGGCCAGCTGCGCGGACTTCTTGCCAAGCGCGGCGTGCGTGGCCTGCAGCTCCTTGGCGTCGGCGGCCAGCATCAGCTGGCGCAGCCCGGCGCCCATGTCGCGGATGTCCAGCGCCACCGCCTCGCTGGTGGCGACCACGCCGCCGGGTTCGTTGCGCAGGCGCAGCGCGGCTTCCAGCGTCTGGCGCTGCTTGACGCCTTGCACCTCCAGGCCGTCGGCCAGCGCGGTGAGGCGCGCGACCTGTTCGTCGATCAGCCCCATCACCGCCTTGCGCTGCGCGGCGTAGGCGGCGTCGGCGCCTTCGGCCTTGGCCAGCACCTTGGCGCGCAGCGCCAGCAGGCCGTCGTTGTCACGGGTGATGAGCTCGCCGAGCTTGCCCGCCGCGGCGCGTGTGTCCTTCAGCGCGTCGTCCGTCGCGGCCGAGGCGCCGGGGGCCACCCTCGAGGCGGTAGACGCTGCGGCCGAGCCGGGGCCGGCCGCAGGCGCCGCCGCATGGCCGGCGTCAAGGCGCTGGATGCTGTCCAGCGGCGCCTTGACCTTCTCGCGCAGCGGCGTGAGGCGGAAGCGATTGCTCGCCGTGTCGACCTCGCTGACCACCAGGGCCACGTCCTTCAGCCGCGTCTGCGCGTTGAGGGCCAGCTTGGCCACCACCGCCAGGCGGCGCGCCGCGTCCTGCGCGCGGTCGGCGGCAAAGCCGGCCTCGGTGCCGATCTGGCCGACGGCCTGGCGGGTGGTGCCGATCTGCTGCTCGGCCCGGGCCAGCGCCGAGCGCGCCGCCTCGGTTTCGCTGCGATAGGCCGCGTCGTCGGCCAGCCGCCGGCGCGCGGCGGCGGTGATCTGCTCGTGGGCGGCGGCGAACTCGGTGCCCTGGCCGGCCTGCTGTGCCGCCTGCGGGTCGAGGGCACGGACCTCGTCGCGCAGCTTGGCCAGCCGTTGCAGGTGCGCGGCGGCGTCGTCGGTGACACGCTGCAGCTCTTCGGCCGTGCGCGCGTAGGACAGGCGCAGCAGCGCGCTCATCAGCCGCTCGCTGCGTTCCTGCATCTCCAGCGTGCGCGCCTGCAGCGGCGCGGCCTGGGTCGTGAGGCCGCGCAGATCGGACTGGATGGAGGTGACGGCGAAGTAGCTGACGGCCGCCACGCACGCCAGCCCGGCAGCGGACAGCGCCGACAGCGCCACCAGGCGATGGGCGATCTTCATGGCGGGGTTCCTGCGACGCCGCCGGTGGCGGCGGCAGCGCTCGGTCGAAGGGTGGGTGGGGTGCCGGGCCGGCTCAGCGCAGCTTGGCGATGCGCCCGTCGCGGATCTGCGTCATGAACACCGAGCTGCTGGCCTGGTGGTTGTCGGCCGCGAAGGCCACCCGCATGCCGCCCAGGTCGATGTTCTGCATGCCGCGCAGCGCGCCGACCAGCGAGTCGCGGCTGGGGTCCTTGCCGGCACGCTCCAGCGCGGCCACCATCACCTTGGCGGTGATGCAGCCTTCGAAGTTGACGAAGCCCAGCGGCTCGCCGTTGTGCGCCTTCACGGCCTCGCGGCACTCGCGCGTGACGGCCATGTCGTCGTCGGCCGGGAACGGCACGACCTGCGAGATGAGCACGCCGTCGCCGGCCTTGCCGACCTCGGCCACGAGGTTGTCGGTGCCCACGAAGCTGACGGTGGCCAGCTGCGACTTGACGCCGGCGGTGCGCGCTTCCTTGATGAACGCGGCCAGCGGCGCGTAGGTGCCGACCATCACGATGGCATCGGGCTTGGCCTCCAGCATGGCGGCCAGGCCGGCCTTGATGGCCATGGTGTTGCGCTGGAACGTGCCCTTGGCGGCCACCTGCATGTTGCGCTTCTTCAGCGCCTTCTCGGTGCCCGACAGCACGGCCAGGCCGAAGCCGTCGTCCTGGTAGAACACCGCCACGCTCTTGGCGCCGTTGGCCAGGAAGTGCGCGACCAGCGCCTCGCTCTCGTCGTCGTAGCTGGCGCGCACATTGAAGACCTGCTTGGTCACCGGCTGGCGCAGGCTCATCGCGCCGGTGAAGGCGCCCACCAGCGGCACGTCCATTTCCTTGACGATGGGCAGCACCGCGTTGGAGGTCGGCGTGCCGACATAGCCGAACAGCGAGAACACCTTCTCCTGCTCGATCATGCGCAGCGTCTCGTCGACCGCCTTGTTGGGCTCGTAGCCGTCGTCGCCGACAACCAGCGAGATCTTGCGGCCGTTCACGCCGCCCTTGGCGTTGACGGCGCTGAACACCGCCTCGGCGCCGCTGCGCATGCCCTTGCCCAGGCCCGAGGCCGGGCCGGTCTGCACGTTGACCATGCCGATGCGCACCTCGGCGGTGGACACGCCGTCCTGGGCGGTGACGGGCAGGGCGGCCGACAAGGCCGCGGCGAGGGTGGTGGTGGCGAGGGCGATCGGGCGAAGGCGCATGGTGGAGTCTCCGGAAAAGGTGGACCGGCAGTCGGTCGCGGTCCGAAAGTCTGGGGACGACCGGGTCGGCCCGATCGCTGGATCAGCGCGGCATCGGCCTGCCAATTCCTTCACTCGGACCCTTTCCGGGGTGGGGCTGGCCGCGCCGGCAGGCTTGGCATCCCCGCGCCCTGGCCCGCCGGTGCGGCAGGCTTGTGGAACACTCGCCGCATGAGCGCGACCCCGGCCGATACGGTGGTGCAGGCCACCTGCCCGCACGACTGCCCCGACACCTGCGCGCTGCACGTCACCGTGCGCGAAGGCCGCGTCGTGCGGGTGGCCGGTGACCCCGAGCACCCCACCACCCACGGCACGCTGTGCACCAAGGTCAGCCGCTATGCCGAGCGCACCTATCACGCACAGCGGGTGCTCACGCCGCTGAAGCGCGTGGGCAGGAAGGGCGAAGGCCGGTTCGAACCGGCAAGCTGGGACCAGGCGCTGGATGACATCGCGGCGCGACTGAGAGCCATCGCCGCGCGCGACCCCCAAGCCATCCTGCCCTACAGCTACGCCGGCACGATGGGCCTGGTGCAAGGCGAAGGCATGGCCGCGCGCTTCTGGCACAAGCTGGGCGCGAGCCTGCTGGACCGCACCATCTGCTCCAACGCCGGCGGCGAGGCGCTCATCGCCACCTACGGCGGCAAGGTCGGCATGCACGTCGAGTTCTTCGCCGAGAGCCGGCTGATCCTGATCTGGGGCAGCAACCCGATCACCAGCAGCGTGCACTTCTGGAACGTCGCACTTCAAGCCAAGCGCGCCGGCGCGAAGCTGGTGTGCATCGACCCGCGGTGCAGCGAAACGGCCCAGAAGTGCCACCAGCACATCGCGCTGCTGCCCGGCACCGACGGCGCGCTGGCACTGGCGCTCGTGCACGAGCTGATCGAACACGGTTGGCTCGACCGCGACTACATCGAACACCACGTCGAGGGCCTGGACACGCTCGCGGCACGGGCGCGCGAGTGGACGCCCGAGCGCGCCGCGGCGGTGTGCGGCATCGAAGCCGAAGTGATCCGCACGCTGGCGCGCGAATACGGCACGACGAAACCGGCGGCCATCCGCCTGAACTACGGCATGCAGCGCGTGCGCGGCGGCGGCAACGCGGTGCGGCTGGTGGCGCTGCTGCCGTGCCTCACAGGCGCGTGGCGGCACCGCGCCGGCGGCCTGCTGTTGTCGGCCAGCGGCTGGTTCGCCGGCCGCAAGCGCGACGCCTGGCTGCAGCGGCCCGATCTGCTGGCCGGTCGTCGGCCGCGCACCATCAACATGGTGACCATCGGCGACGATCTGCTGCGCGCAAGTTCACCGGCCTTCGGGCCGAAGATCGAGGCGGTGGTCGTCTACAACAGCAACCCGGTGGCGGTGGCGCCCGAGAGTGCCCAGGTGGCCCGCGGCTTTGCGCGCGAAGACCTGTTCACCGTGGTGCTGGAGCACTTCCTCACCGACACCGCCGACCATGCCGACTACGTGCTGCCGGCCACCACGCAACTGGAGCACTGGGACGCGCACGGCACCTACGGGCATGTGTACGCGATGCTCAACCGGCCGGCCATCGCACCGCTCGGGCAGGCACGCTCCAACGCCGAGGTCTTTCGCCAGCTTGCCGCCCGCATGGGCTTCACCGAGCCGTGCTTCGCCGACAGCGACGAGGCGATGGCGCTGGGCGCCTTCGATGCCGAACGCGGCGTGAACGTCGCCGAGCTCGTGCGCAAGGGCTGGACCCGGCTGCCGGTGGCCGATGCGCCGTTCGCCCGCGGCGGCTTTCCCACTTCCAGCGGCAAGGCGCTCGTCGACGCGCCGGGGTTCGGTGTGCCCGACTACCTGCCCAACTACGAAAGCCGGCAGTCGTCGCCCGAACTGGCGCGCCGCTATCCGCTGGCGATGATCTCGCCGCCGGCGCGGAATTTCCTGAACTCCAGCTTCGTGAACGTGCCCAGCCTGCGCGCCGCCGAGGGCGAGCCGGTGCTGGAGATGCACGCCGACGACGCGGCCGCGCGCTGCATCACCACCGGCGACCTCGTGCGCATCTTCAACGACCGCGGCAGCACGCTGGCCCGCGCCGAGGTCGGCGGCGCCGCCGGTGACGGCCGCGCCCGGCCGGGCGTGGTGAACGGGCTCGGGGTCTGGTGGCGCAAGTTCGGCCGCGATGGCACCAACGTCAACCAGCTCACGCACCAGCGGCTCACCGACATCGGCCGTGCGCCGGCGTTCTACGACTGCCTGGTGGAGGTCGAGCGGGCTGCGGCGGCATCGGCAGCGGCAGCCTCGGCCTCCGGCGCGGTGAGCGCCTGATGCCCGCCCGGCGACCGAAGCACCCGTGCGGCTCACCGGCAAGCTGATCGCGCTGATGGCGGCCGCGGGCGTGCTCGGTCTGGCGGCGCTGGCAGCGGGCACGGTGTGCCTGCTCAGCGGCTGCGGCACGCTCGGCTACTACGCGCAAGCCGTGGGCGGGCACCTGGAGATCGTCACCAAGTCGCGTTCGTTGCCGGGGTGGATCGGCGCCGAGAGCACCGACCCGAAGCTGCGCGAGCGGCTCGAACTCGCGCAGCGCCTGCGCGAGTTTGCGGTGGCCGAACTGAAGCTGCCCGACAACGCCAGCTACCGCCGCTACGCCGACCTCGGCCGCAGCGCGGTGGTGTGGAACGTGGTCGCCGCGCCCGAACTCTCGCTGGCGCTGAAGACCTGGTGCTTCCCGGTGGTGGGCTGCGTGGGCTACCGCGGCTACTTCGACCGCGCCGGGGCCGATGCCCTGGCCACGCAGCTGCGTACCGAGGGACTGGACGTCAACGTCTACGGCGTGCCGGCCTACAGCACGCTGGGCAAGACCAACTGGATGGGCGGCGACCCGCTGCTCAACACCTTCATCCAGTGGCCCGAGGGCGAACTGGCCAAGCTCATCTTCCACGAGCTCGCGCACCAGGTGGCCTATGCCGACGACGACACCACGTTCAACGAGAGCTTCGCCACCGCGGTGGAGCGCCTGGGCGGCGCCCGCTGGCTGGCCCGGCACGCCACGCCCGAGGCGCGCCAGGCCGATGCCGACGGCCTGCAGCGCCGCGCCGACTTCCGCGCGCTGACGCAACGCACGCGCGAGGCCCTGGCCACGCTGTACGCCAGCCGCATCACCGAGGCCGAGAAGCGCGAGCGCAAGGCCGGCTTGCTGGCCGCGATGCGCGCCGAGTACGAGCAGGTGAAGGCCACACGCTGGGGCGGCTTCGCCGGCTACGACAGCTGGTTCGCGCGCGCCAACAACGCCTCGCTGGGCGTGCAGGCGGCGTACAACGACCTGGTGCCGCAGTTCGAGCGCCTGTTCGAGCGGCAGGGGCAGGACTTCGAGCGCTTCTACGCCGAGGTCCGGCGCCTGGCCACCCTGCCGAAGGCCGAGCGGCGCGCGCAGCTGGCGACGCCCGCCGCGCGGTGAGCGGCGCTTGCCGCATCATCGCGGCTGCGATGGCGCCCGCATCGCCATATCCACCATCCAGGAGACCCCATGGCTGATCTGCGCATCCATCGCGACCATTCGCTCGGCCTGGCCAAGGCGCGCAAGGTGGCGTTGAAGTGGGCCGAAGAGGCCGAGCAGAAGTTCGACATGGAGTGCACCATCATCGAGGGCGACTTCTCCGACACGGTGGAGTTCACGCGCACCGGGGTGAACGGGCGCCTGATCGTGGCGGCCGATCACTTCGACCTCGATGCCAGGCTCGGCTTCCTGCTGGGCGCGTTCGCCAAGACGATCGAGCGCGAGATCGAGGCGACGCTGGACGATCTGCTGGCCAAGGGCGGCGGCGGCGCGCCGGCTGCGAAGAAGGCGCCGGGCAAAGCACCCGCCAAGGCGCCCGCCGCCCCTGCCAAGAGCAAGCGATAGCCCCGCATCGCGGCGCTGCCCCCTGGCGCCGCACCGGCAACGCGCGTGGATGTCGCGGTCAGCTGCGGCCACCCCGCGCCGGCTCACGCCGACGGCTTTACTTCAAGCTCTCGATGAGCTCGATGTACTCCTGCATCGCCGCCTTGCCGTCCTTGCCCTTCTGCTCGGCCCAGGCGTCGTACTTCGCGCGGCCGACCATGTCGGTGAAGCCCGGGCGCTTGCCCTCGACGTCGCCTTCGGTGGCCTG